>JBKKBD010000211.1:0-37434 GCA_046714315.1 Specibacter sp. | reverse complement strand
ACAAGGTGGAGGCGTAGGTGGACGGGCGGCCAATGTCGCGCTCTTCCATTTCCTTGGTCAGGGACGCTTCGGTGAACCGCGGCGGCGGGGACGTGTCGTGGCCGTTGGCCGCAACAACGGCGGCGCTCAGCGCATCGTTTTACTTTCCGTTGGGCCGGCGGCGGTCCGAGTCATCGGAGGCGTTGCGGGACTCATCCCGGCCCTCCTCGTAGGCGGCCATGAAGCCCCTGAAGGTGATGACAGTGCCGGAGGCCGAGAACTCGGCGTCTTGGCCGTCAGCGGCACCGCCAATAGCCGTGGCACCCAACTTGATGGTCGCCGTCGAACCTTTAGCGTCAGCCATCTGGGAGGCAACTGTGCGCTTCCAGATCAGCTCGTACAGTTTGAACTCATCCCCACGCAGGGCGCTGGCCACCTGGGCCGGGGTGCGGAAGGAGTCACCGGCGGGGCGGATGGCCTCGTGCGCTTCTTGGGCGTTGGAGCTCTTGTTGGCGTAGACGCGCTTGGTTGCGGGCACAAATTCGGGGCCGTACAGTTCCGAGGCCTGGCGGCGGGCGGCGTTGACTGCCTCATCGCTCAAGGAGGATGAGTCGGTACGCATATACGTGATGTAACCGTTTTCATACAGGCGCTGGGCGGTCTGCATGGTCGATTTGGAGGAGAAGCGCAGCTTGCGGCCGGCCTCCTGCTGCAGGGTCGACGTCGTAAACGGCGCGGCCGGGCGGCGAGTGTAGGGCTTGTGCTCGACTGAGCGGACGGCAAAGCTGACGTCCTGCAGGGCGGTGGCGAGGGCCTTGGCGGCCACTTCATCCAGGTGGGCAACGTTCTTGCCGGTCAGCTCACCCTTGTCATTGAAGTCGCGGCCCGAGGCAACGCGGCGGCCATCCACAGCAGCCAACTTGGCGCCGAACGACTCACCGGTGTCCGGCGTGAAGGTTCCAGCCAGGTCCCAGTAGTTGGCCGAACGGAACGCCATGCGCTCACGCTCACGCTCCACCACCATGCGAGTCACCACGGACTGCACGCGGCCAGCGGACAGCTTGGGCGCAACCTTGCGCCACAGCACAGGAGAGAGCTCGTAACCGAACAAACGGTCCACCACGCGGCGGGTTTCCTGCGCATCCACCAGATCGGTGTCTAGTTCACGCAAGTTACCCAAAGCGCGCTGCAGGGACTCCTTGGTGATTTCAGCAAAGGTCATGCGGTGCACGGGCACCTTGGGCTTGAGCACCTCGAGCAGGTGCCACGCGATGGCTTCGCCCTCGCGATCCCCATCGGTTGCGAGGTAGAGTTCGTCGGCGTCCTTGAGCTGCGCCTTGAGCTCTGCCACCTTTTTCTTCTTGTCGGAGGAGACCACGTAGTACGGCTTGAAGTCGTTTTCAAGGTCGACGGCGAACTTGCCGATCGAGGACTTCTTCAGTTCCGCGGGCAGCTCGGAAGGCTGCGGCAGGTCGCGGATGTGCCCAATGGAGGCTTCCACGACGAAACCCTCGCCAAGGTACTTGGCGATGGTCTTGCTCTTGGCCGGTGACTCTACAATTACGAGCTTTTTGCCGGTCTTTGGCTTGCTGGCTGCTGCCTTGCTGGGCACGGTACTCCTACAGGGAATGAAAGTGGGACGAACGGCGTCCCCAAGAGCCTAGTTCACCATATTTTTACCGTGAACGCGTAGTGCTTGGGAAACGGAGTCCATACAACTATGCGCCCACGGTGGCACCTTTGGATAAATTACCCGGCTTCACCATCTGTTGAATCGTCGTCTGCGGGGGCCGGAATAAGGAATCCGTCCCTGACGAGGTTGCGAACGTCACTCCCGAGAGAGCTAACGAATTCATCGTCATCCCGCTCCAGCAGCGCAGCCAGGGCGCCGATGATCTGGCCGGCGGTGAGGTCGCCGTCGGATGCTGAAACAAAGCCTGCCAGCTCTGTGCTCATCAGATTGGTCCGGCGCAACCCGGCACCTTGGCGGAGCAGGATCACTCCGGGGTGTTCGGCTCCCGGCTTTTGGTGGCGCTCCTCGGTGATGTCGGATGCGGCCAGCAGGTGCTCGTCCGCAATGGAAGGGCGCTGCTTCAACCACTGGACCCGGTCAAGGGCATCGGCCAGGTGCGGCCCCACGGGCTGTTCGATGGGGTACAGGATCTCCTCAAAGCGTGGCTCGCTGGGCTCTTCCCCAAGGGCAGGACGGCGCAGCAGGATGTAGCCAAAGCCGATTCCCGCCACGTTGCGTGACGCAAAATCAAGCAGGTAATCCTCATAGGCGTTGGTGTACGCAGCCGAATCACGGCCTTGTGAGGCGTCCTGCAGCCACGTTTCGGCATATCCTCCGGGGGAAACCTGCTCACGCTGGATGAACCATGCCTCGGCGCCCGGCACCATCCACTGGGCGGGGCGAGCATGCCATGGCGCCGCAGTAGCGCCGTCGTCCGACGTGTCGGCGGTGACTTCCCAGTTGCCCAGCATCTGTGCCGTGCCACCGGGATTCAGGATGCCGGGCAGTTCCCGGACCAGGGTTTCCACGATGGCATCCCCGGCCAAGCCGCCGTCGCGGTATGTGAACTGGTCGCTACTTTGCTCACCGCGGTGGCGCGGGGTGATGACGAACGGAGGATTGGAGACCACCAAGTCAAAGAACTCCCCGGCGACGGGATCCAGCAAGCTGCCCAAGCGCAAGGAGATTCGCGGGTGTTGGTTGCCCGCATCGAAATCTGCATCGGACAAGCCCAACGCCGGGGCATTCAGGGCAAGGTTGAACCGGGTGAAGGCCAGTGCCCGTTCCGAAATGTCGGTGGCCACAACAGTCTTGGCGTGGTGCAGCAGGTGGAATAGCTGAATGCCGCAACCGGTTCCGAGGTCGAGGGCCCGATCCACGTCGCGACGAATGGTTCCCTGAGCAAGGGTTAGCGAGGCCTGTCCAATGCCCAAGACGTGGTCCTTGCGAAGCACTCCTTGCCGCTGATGGGCGCCGAGGTCGCTCGTCACCCACAGGTTGGTGTCGTTTTGGCCTTCTTCCGCGGCAGGCCAGCCATAGGGGCGAAGGTCGACAGCAGCGCGAACCATCCCGGGCTCCGGCGCGGATTCGATGAGGCCTAGGCGAACCAAGTCCTCCAGGCCGATTCCGGGCAATGCGCGGGACAGCAGCTCTGCCGGAATGTTGTTCGCGAGGAGCCAGAGCTTGACGACCGTTGCCAGTGCGTCCTCGTTGCCTCTAAGCGCCAAGGCAGCTGGCACAGTCTGGTCCCGGGCCAGCGCCTGATTGGCATCGTCCCCCAGCAGCTCCGCCACGCCGTCGACCGTGTAGTTGATAGCGGTGAGATCTGCAGCCAAGGTGGCCAGGAGGTCCAAATTGTCACTGCGTGGGGCATCGGGAACGGTGGCGAAATCAGTCATTGGACCAGCCTATCGAGTTGTGAGCGTCCCGGTGGGCGTAGAATTGACTCATGCACACTGTTCAGCGATTTACCTGCCCTCGGCCGCCATTGGCCGCATGGGCTGCTTCGCTGACGCGCTGAGTCCATCCGGCAGCGGCTGAGGGGTTCCCACCCACCGCCTCCCGGATACCAAAGGATTCACCCCATGCACTCTTATCTTTCCCACGCTGCCCTGCAATCAGCACTTGCCGTCCCCGATCTCAGCGATCCCTCCGCCGGACATGCCATGTCAGCCATGCTGGCCTCCGTCACCGGCACCCTTGCTGCCCTCTGGAACGTGCCGGTGGCTGAGCACCGCCCCAGTCCCCTAGTCTCCGTGCGCGACAATTACGACCGACTGGGCTTCAACTCCGACGACGTCACCCGCGATTCCCGATACTCTCGCCATGTCAGCCCCACCGTCATGCTGCGCAGCCACACGTCCGCGGGAATGCCGGCCGTACTGGATTCACTTCGGCCGGAGCTGGGTCGATATGACACCCTGCATGTCCTGCCGGGGTTGGTGTACCGGCGCGACGCCGTAGATCGCACCCATGTCGGCACGCCGCATCAGGTGGATTTGTGGCGGCTGCGATCACGCGGGCTGCTGGGCGTACCTGAGCTGACCACCATGCTTGGCGCCCTGGTGGAGGCTGTTCTGCCCGGCGCGCACTGGCGGGCCGTGCCCAGCGCACACCCATACACAACCGCCGGCGTGCAGTTGGACGTTCAGGTTCGCGGCGAATGGCTGGAACTGGCCGAAGCCGGGCTGGTGGCCGCCACTGTCCTACGTGCCTCTGGGCTTGATCCCCGCCGCTGGTGCGGGCTCGCACTCGGCATGGGCTTGGACCGTGCCCTGATGCTGCGCAAAGGCATTGACGATATCAGGCTGTTGCGTTCGGCCGATCCCCGCGTTCGTGGCCAGATGAGTGACCTGTCACCCTACAACCCGGTTTCCGCCATGCCACCCATGCGCCGGGACCTGTCCATTGTTTGCGCGGACGACGTCGACGCTGAAGTCCTGGGCGATGCGGCCCGTTCCGTTTTGGGTCAGGAATCAGACGTGTTGGCCGGGCTGGAGGTGCTGGCGATTACACCCGCCTCCCAGCTTCCGGAAGGAGCCGTCACACGACTCGGATTAGTGGCGGGCCAGGCCAACGTGTTGGTGCGATTAACCCTTCAGTCGTTAGAACGGACGCTCACTTCAACAGAGGCCAACGTGGTGCGGAACCGAGTCTACAAAGCCTTGCATGAGGGGCCTAACCTGGAGCTGATCTAGCTGTGAATGTGCCAGGGCACAGGAAGCCGTCAGTCAGTGCAGCCCTGTGGGCACTGCAAGGTTTCCGGTGCGCTGGCGCACTCGGCACAGTACAGGTTTAGGTTGCGGCAGCTGGGGTTGGAACAGTTTTCAAACTTGTTACTCGGGTTGTTGCAACGGATACAGTGGCCGATTTCCTTGGCTTCGTCGCTGAATTCCATGTGCATGCGTTTGTCGAACACGTAAAGTGAGCCTTCCCAGAGCCCCTTGTCCTTGAACGTTTCGCCGTAGCGGACGATCCCGCCGTCCATTTGGTAAACCTCTTTGAAGCCACGGTTGACCATGAGCGAGCTGAGGACTTCGCAACGGATCCCGCCGGTGCAGTAGGTGACGACGGGTTTGTCTTTGAGGTCGTCGTACTTGCCGGAATCCAGTTCCTTGATGAAGTCGTGGGTGGTGTCAACGTCGGGAACAATGGCGTTCTTGAACTTACCGATCTGCGCTTCAAAGGCGTTGCGACCGTCGAAGAAGACTACTTCTTCGCCCTTGGATTCCTTGGCGGCCACAAGTTCGTGGAGCTCTTCGGGCAGCAGATGTGTGCCTCCGCCAACCACGCCATTTTCATCCACTTTAAGTTCACCCGGGGCGCCAAAGCTAACGATTTCTTCACGGGCTTTCACGCTCAAGCGAGGGAAGTCATCTCCTGTGCCGTCTGACCATTTGATGTCCATGTTCCTGAAGCCGGCGTATTCACGCGTGGTTTTCAGGTACTGCTTGAGGTCCCTAATGTCACCTCCAACGGTGGCATTGATGCCGTCCTTGGAGATGATGATGCGCCCCTTGAGGCTGAGTTTTTCGCACAGCGCGCGTTGCCAGAGCTTGATGGCCTCAGGGTCGCTGAGAGGGGTAAAGCCGTAAAAGAGCACAATTTTGTTCATCGACACGTCTTAAAGCCTACTTTGTGCGACCAAACGGCTCGGCATTTATGGCCGCCCGCACCCTCCGGGCATAGGCTGGAGGAATGACGGGTGGGTCCACGGAGCTTGCGCACTATGCAACAGAATGGTTCGAGGGCTGGAGTGCCCTGCGGAGCTATCAAAGCCGCTCCGGGCCGGGATTTTTTGCGGCTCTGTGCCCTGACCGCACCGGTGATTGGGAGTACTTCACATGCGACCCAACGCCGGCCGCCTTTGCCGCCCTGGCCGCAGAGGTAACGGTCTCCTCTCGGCGTGCCCTGTGCGTCATCGGCCCTGACGTTCATCGCTATGTGAAGTTGGCGCACCAATACGGAATGGGGATGGTTTCAACTTCTGAGCGGCTCATGGTTTGTGCCATGGAAACCCAAGATAATCAGGATCCATTTTTGGGGGATCCCGAATTGACGCTTGTGGTCAAGAGGATCGGTGGAAGGCACAGCGATTCACTTTGCCAGGCCCGCTTTTCGGCCGCCATCCTCCGTGGACAAACCGTGCTGGCCAGTGGACGGGTTGGTATCTACGGGGAAACGGCGGTGTTTGACGAACTGAAGACCGCGGCACCGCATCGTCGACGCGGATTTGGGATGTTAATGATGAAAACTCTCACGGCCCGATCCCTTGATTACCCCGTAAGGACAGGTTTATTGGTGGCCAGCTCCGCTGGCCAGAGCCTGTACTACAAACTTGGCTGGCGCACCTTAAGCCCGGTTACCGTCTTGGTTCCTCGAGAACGGCTGGCAGAGATGGCCGGCCTGTAACTGCCGCGGTGACACAATGAGGGAGTGCCTACCAATCATTCGCTGATCTCGCAGTTGGGTGGAGGAAGTAATCCTCCCCAATTGCAGCACGTCCGTCGAATTCCGGCGCGGCAGGCGGTCAACGAGCCTTGGCCTGTTTGGGTCCACCCGGACCTTGTCAGCGCATATTCGTTCTTGGGAGTTGTGCAGCCATGGCGGCATCAAGTCATTGGGGCCAACGCAGGACATGGCGGCGAGCACACGATCATCGCCACGGGGACGGCGTCCGGCAAGTCACTTGCCTATCAACTGCCTGCCTTGGATGCAGTCCACCGGGCTGCGCTGCGGGTCGCAGAAAACCCTGGACTGCTGGAAACCGACGGCGCCGTGACTTTGTACCTCTCCCCCACCAAGGCACTTGCAGCCGATCAGCTGGCCGCGCTGAATTCACTGAATCTACCCACGCTGCGTGCGGCCACCTACGACGGCGACACCGCCCCGGCAGATAGGCGCTGGATCCGGGACCACAGCAATTTCATCCTGTGCAACCCGGACATGCTGCACTTTGGGGTGCTGCCTAACCACACGTGGTGGGCCCGCTTCTTCAAGCGGCTGAAGTACGTCATCATCGATGAAGCCCACAGCTACCGCGGCGTTTTCGGTTCCCATGTGGCTGTGTTGATGCGACGTCTTCGTCGAATCTGCGCCCATTACGGTGCCAGTCCGGTGTTTATGGGAGCTTCTGCCACGTCGTCAGACCCGGGGGCCTCCTTTGCCCGATTGATCGGCGCGCCAGTCACGACCGTCACCGAGGACTACTCTCCCCACGGGGCTACGACCGTTGCGCTGTGGGAGCCGGAACTGACAGATTTCAAAGGCGAGAACGGCGCAAAGTCCCGGCGTACGGCCATCGCCGAAACCTCGGATCTACTGGCCAACCTCGTTTCATCCCATGTACGAACCATTGCTTTCATCAAGTCACGCCGCGGCGCCGAAACCATTTCAAGTGTGACCAAAAGGCTCCTTGACGACGTCGATCCCAGCCTTCCACCGCGCGTGGCCGCCTACCGCTCGGGTTATCTCCCCGAGGAACGACGCGAGCTGGAAAAAGCTCTCCGATCAGGAGACCTGCTTGGTGTTTCAAGCACTTCGGCGCTCGAGCTCGGAATCGATATTTCCGGACTGGATGCTGTTCTGGTGGCCGGATGGCCCGGTACCAGAGCGTCCTTTTTCCAACAGATCGGCCGCGCGGGCAGGGCCGGGCAGGATGCGTTGGCAACGTTTGTGGCCAGCGATGACCCCCTCGACACTTTTTTGGTTCACCATCCCGAGGCTATTTTCGATCAAGCGGTGGAAGCCACCGTATTTGACCCATCCAACCCTTACGTCTTGGGACCCCATCTTTGTGCGGCCGCAGCCGAGCTGCCAATCACACTCGCGGACTTGGCCATTTTTGATGCCAGTACGCCGGCCCTGCTCGATCAATTAGTGGCTCAAGGATATTTGCGCAAGCGACCAGCTGGCTGGTTCTGGACACACCCACAAAGTGCTGCTGCCATGGTCAACCTGCGTGAGGACGGCGGCGGGCCGATCAATATCATTGAGGCTGAAACGGGAGCGTTGCTAGGGACAATGGGCTCTCCGCAGTCCCACTACCAAGCTCATACGGGTGCCGTGTACGTTCATCAAGGAACGAGCTATGTGGTGCTCGAACTCAACGAGGCCGACCACTGCGCCTTGGTCCGCCGTGGTACGCCGGATTTCTACACCACGGCACGGGATGTCACCCAGATCGAGGTGCTGGAATCACTCAAAAATGAGGTGTGGGGTCCTATTGAGATGCATTTTGGCGCAGTCCAGGTCCGCACCCAAGTGGTCTCATTCCAACGCAAGGCAATCATCTCCAATGAAGTCCTCGGCGAGGAACCGTTGGAATTGGAGGCCCGCGACTTGTTCACCAAGGCCGTGTGGTTCACACTCGACAATCAGACGATGCTGGGCGGCGGCCTGGTGGAACCACAGTTTCCGGGAGCTTTGCATGCTGCCGAACATGCGATGATCGGTTTACTTCCACTGGTTGCCTCAAGCGACAGGTGGGATGTTGGTGGGGTATCGACCGCCATCCATGCGGACACCGGCCAGCCGACAATATTTGTCTATGACGGCCATCCCGGCGGGGCCGGGTTTGCCGAGCGTGGTTTCGATATGGCCAGGACATGGATCAAGGCAACCATGGAGGCTATTGAAGCCTGCGAGTGCCCTTCGGGGTGTCCGTCCTGCGTGCAATCCCCCAAATGCGGAAACAAGAACAACCCCCTAGACAAGGCGGGTGCAGTGCTCCTCCTCAAGCTCCTACTATCCAATGCCTCAAGCGGCAGCCTGCCCAGATAGCCGCTCTATTCAATTTTCAAGGAACATGCGCACAATCGCGTGTGGTGAGAACGGTTCAAGGACGGCCGGGCACGACTGTATCCGGTGGCGGTCCTGCCCTAGCCATTCCAGTAGAGAGCCACGGCAGGGCCGTTCGGACCGAGACGCTGATGCGTACTGACTGATCGCCTGCCAGCGTGCAGTCCAGAAGCGACGCACCATGGAGCGCGGCCACATCAGCAGCAATCTGGCACGGCGAACCGGCAGAAAGGCCCCTATAAGCATCTGCGGCGGCCAACGCTGACAGATCCGCCGCAGTGGCTGCTCTGGCCGCTGCGACAGCCGTTTGCCCTAGCGTCAGCACCATGGCAGTAAGTAGCAACATGGCAAAGACGAGCCCCACCGCCAGCACGGTCCCTGCCCCTTCTTCACTCTTCTCCATGGGAATCCCCACTAGTGAATAACGCGCTGGTGGAACAGAGCCCGGTCCGAAGCGGGCACGCCGGGCCCCGAGCCCACCGCCAGAGCGCTGGTTTCAGGGCCGCCGAACCTGGCCATTTGGACCTGACTTGCGGAATATGCCGCAGCGTCGGAGGATCTCGTAGCGTCGGCCCGGCTTCTCCGCTTTCGACCCTGGCACTCGATTGCGCAGTCTGGATCCATGGAACGATGCTTGAGAGGACCCCGCCAGTGCGCCCACTGACTGAGACCGTGGCATAGTCACCGGAAATCGCCATGGAAACCGAGGCATTCGCGCCCGAAACCCGCGACACAGTAGCTAGGATCTGGGCCTGCGAATCCCCACGGGCCATGGCCCGGGCGCCCGCTCTGGCGCCTTCCTCCAGCCGAAGCTGGAGCATCCCCGCAGAGACGCTGAGGAGGAGGATCGCCAGAAGTGCCGTAACCGCGGGCAGCACCACCGCCAGTTCCGCGGTCACCGATCCCCGCATGGCCGATGTACCCGTGGAGAACCCGCCAGATTGCGCGTGTGACGCGCGGTCAGCGCGGAACATCTGTGCCTGTGTGTGCATCACACTCCAACTTCCTGAATCGCCGATTAAAAACTCAGGGCCGTGCGGATGATGTTCAGGAGGAAACCGCGCACTTCATCGCTCTTGAGGATCACCACCAGCAGCCCAGCAAATCCAACGGCGGCCAATGTTGCGATAGCGTATTCTGCCGTTGCCATTCCGGCTTCCATCCCTGACTTCGCCCAGTCTTTGCGACTCCATGCGCGCCCGGACCACGCCTGTCTGGTCCACGGCAGCCGAGCCCGGCTGCGGATGGTTCGGATGGTTCGGTTCACCACTGGCGGATTCGCACTGGCTCCGGGAAAGATCTCGCTGACGTTTCCCTTGGCGAGGGCTTCGTCGGTGCCGGCAACCATTCCTCGGGCAGCTTCATTGCTGTTCATCTCAACTCCTTATTTTCATGTGCTGCTTTGATTCAGTCACCGCACTGAGGCGAAGCGACCAATCAAAACCTGATTGTTGAACTCTTCTCTTCTCCCGTCTTCAGCAAAAGACCACTTTTCTGTTTGGTGGATAGTCCGAGGGGTAGCTATGCCTGTGGATGAACGAGCATGGCTAAAACCGGGGAATCATGGCCATCACAACGGGAACGATTCCCAAGGCAATGAACGCTGGCAACGAGCAAAGTCCAAGCGGAAGGACCAGTTTGACGCCCAGTGCTGCCGCTCTCTTCTCGGCACGGCGGCTTGCGGACCGTCGAGATCGTTGCGCCTCGGCGTAAAGCAGTGGCGCCGCGGATGCGCCCGTCACAGCCCCAAAACTCAACGCATCGTGGATTTGTGCAACGTCTCCTCGGGTGGTGTTCCCCTCCCACGAGCTGTGCCACGACGCACCAATCTCCAGGCCCGCGACCACACGTAAGAGGTGCCCTTGGATGCCGGGCTCGGCAATGTGGGCAACCGCTCGCAAAGCGCCCTGCACGGTAAGCCCGGAGTCCAGCGCCGTTCCCAACAACTCCAACAGCAACGGCACCGACGCCACCCCTACGGAAGTGCGCGATGATCTTTCCTTGCGGAACGACCACGGGTGGTACCGCGCATCGCGAACCAGTGCAATGCTTTGCTGGCGCCCCTCTGGGCCAGCGAAATCCGGCCCATATTTATCAGGGCCTCGCCTTTTAGGACCCCATAAACACACGATGGCCAGCGCCGCGATCACGAAGAAAAATAGCGCGCCCACAATTAGTCCCTTCTCGATAATGCGACGTGCCACCGCGATCCATTACCCGCTATCCGGCGCCCGTCAGATCCCTCAATGGGTCGTGCAGCACTTGCAATCATGCGGGCCGACCAAGCCCTCCCTGCTACAGCGAAACCGGTGCCCGCAGCCACTACCGCCCAGCCAAGGGGGCTACCCAAAAGAGCGGCCATCGGGTCAACACCCATCATCATCCCGAGGCTAAGACCAAGGAACGGCAACCAGGTCAACAACTTCACGGTGGCACGAGGGCCTGCGAGCGCAGTTTCCCGCAAGGCGGCAGCATCGTGATCGGCCTCCAACGTGGTTGCCAACCGTTCCAGGACTGCCGCAACGGGTGCCCCACTGGCCTCACAGACGTCGAAGCAAGCGGCAATATCGAGCCACACGCGAACCTGTTCCGAGGTCAGGCCTCGCCTGTGCGCGGTCCTGCCAAACACACCACTGCCAACCCCACCAAAGTTGCTGCAGGCATTACGTACCGCAGGTGCCGTGGGCAGGCCCATGGCGCTGGCCCGTTCCACGATGAGAACCAGTTGCAGAGTCACGTCCATCTGCAGTCGTTCCCCGGCTGGCAAGGGCCCGTGGCGCCGTGGCGCAACTTGAAGGACTTCCAGTGAGGAGGCAGGGTCCTGTTCCCGTGCACGGTCCTGTTCCACGGCCAAGACAAGGGCCAAGGCCCGCCACAGGAGTGGTCCCGTTCGGCCCGCCGCCAGAAGCGAGGCCAATTGGCGGATAAGCCTTGGGAGCGCTTCCGCCTGTGGTCCACTTCGGCGACCGTTGACCTTGGACCGGGCGGAGGTGCGCCTCGGCGCCAACGGCCAGGGCGGCCGATGCAAATTGATGAGGCAGCAGGCTGTTCCTGAGAGGACAAGCACGATCAGTGCACTCATGACATCCCCTGACCAGAAGGTGCCTCCAGCAGGCCCCCAAGTCCCAGCCTTTTCGCAAGCGGCGGCCATCCTGGTCCTAGTGCGATTCCCGCCCCCATCGGCGCTTGGTGTGTGCCGGGCAGATTTTCGGTCAGTGACAGGGCCGGAATAACATCCAGCCGGCCGTGGCGCAGATCGACCACGGCAATTTCGGCAACGACACGGCGACCGTTGATGAGTGCCAGGTGGATGACAACGTCAAGTGCACTGGCGCCTTGCAGGAACACGGCTTCCGGGGACATTGCGGCCAGTGCTCCTAGGGCCGCCAGCCTGGCGGGGACGTCACGTGCGCTGTTTGCGTGAATGGTCCCACCACCACCGCTGTGGCCTGTATTCATCGCCATTAGCAGTTCACGCACCTCCCTTCCCCTGCACTCACCAACAATGAGTCGGCCCGGATTCATGCGCAGTGCCTGCCGGACGAGCTCCGCCAGATCTACCGCACCGGCTCCCTCGGCATTTTCGTGCCGGGCCTCCATTGTCACCACGTGTGGGTGGTCTGGTTCCAGTTCGGCCGCATCCTCGATCAGCACGAGCCGTTCCCTCGGCGGGCACAATCCCAGCAGTGCCGACAACAAGGTGGTCTTTCCGGCCCCCGTTGCCCCGCTGATCAGGAAGTTCAGTCTGTGGGTCATAATGCCTTCAAGCACCTGAGCAAAGACTGGCCCCATGCTGCCGGCGTCCACCATTTGGGCGATAGTGAGAACCGTGCGTCGCTTGATCCGGATGGATAGCAGTGTTCCGGCAGCGGAAATAGGTGGCAGCACGGCATGGATGCGATATCCGGAGGCAATTTTCACGTCGACACAGGGGCTGCTTTCATCAAGTCTGCGGCCACCGCTGGCCACCAACCTGACGGCGAGCGCCCGCAGTTCGCTCTCGCCGGCGAAACGCACGGATACGCGTTCGGGTCCGGAGCCCCGGTCCAACCAGACCGATTCCGGGGCGTTGACGAAGATGTCCGTTACTTCGGGATCTTTGGTGAGGCCCTGGAGGGGGCCCAAACCGTTGAGTTCGGCCGTGATTCTTTCCATGGCGATCAGTGAACCGGCCGCGCCCAGTAATCGGCCGCTTTCGCGCACGGCCGCTGCCACCTGGAGGTCCGTCACGGGCCCGGTCTGGGCCAGAACGCTGCGCCGCACGGTGTCAAGTAGCTGAGCATCGACTTCCCCGTCCCAAGGGCCAAAGGAGACACTGCCTTGTTGAGATTCAGCTGTCATCGCCGAACCCCACCTGACGCCTGCTCACTTTTGCTTCCATGGACAGCGCCCGCACCTTCTCCTGCCATCCACTCCAGAACGTTCCCGACAAGTGTCCGAAGGGGCCGCCGTCGGAGAAGATCCGGCAGGCGCTGGGCCTCCAGCGCGTCAGCGGCACCGCGCAACCGCGGCATCTTGCCAATGAGCGGCAGGCCGACCGCCGAAGCAACCATGCCCGCATCCAGCCCTTCCCCGAGGGGTCCCCGAACCACGGCCACGGCGGGCTTCGGTGGCAAGGCCGCCAAGACTGGCAGTGTTGCGGCAGCCGATCGCGCACGAGCAGGCACAACCACCGCCAAACCATCGCAGTGCACCGCCAGGGACCTGAAGGCGTCAGGCGTGCGGCCTAGGTCAACAACCACCAGCCCGTAGGCTCCCCTGGCAGCGCGCATGACCTCACCCACGGCGGTTTGGGCTCGTGTCCCAGTTTGCGCGAAACCAGCTGGCCCGGCACCATCCGGGCGAGCCGATGGGTCCCAGGAAAGTAGGGCCAACCCGGCAAAGTACGGCAACGAGGCCGCCAATTGTTCGGGGTTGATGGCCCCGGACGCTCGCAGCAGCTCCAGCCAGCGCAGGCCCGGGACGTCATCGGCCGACAAGGCCGTCCTGAGCCCACCGCCCCAGGGGTCACCGTCAACGAGCAGCGTCCGCACTCCCCGCTTCACAGCTCCCGCAGCAACCAGCGTGGCCAGCGTTGATGCACCAGCCCCGCCACATCCGCCTACGATTCCCACCACCCCGGCACCGGCCACAGGGCTTCGCAGACAACTCAGGTAGTTGGCCAGCCAACGCGCGGAATCCGGCAAGATGGCGACCCGATCCACACCCAGCAGCTCAGCTTGCTGCCACATCACTGCCGAATCCGCAGCAAACCCCACCACGACCGTTGGCCCCCGCCACCCTGCGAGTCCGGCCTCCACCCCTGCATCGACAACAGCCGCGGCGTCAATCAGAACCGCCGCCACGTCATCCCACCGGGCTGCAGCTTGTTCCACACCCTGACCCACAATGAGGTCAACGGCGGCCGCGGCACTAACGCGCCCCACGGCGCCCTGCAGCTCGGTGGAAGCAGATAAGAGCAGTACTGATGTGTCCCGGTGCGGAATCCACGGTTCCGATGCGGGACCCGGCGGCAAGCTTTGGCGACTTCTCATGGAGCAACTGTGCCGCTCCGGCCATCACAGTTCCACACCCCTTCTGCCAAAAGTGGAGAACTGCGTGCGACTCCGCACCTGTGGAGGAATTATTCGTGCCATCAGTGGAGAATAGAACTTATGTACGCATTGCTGGCCACCGGTCCCGAACGTTCCACTGCCGTGGTCGAGCTCCGGAACGACGACGGCACACCGGCCGCGCCTGCCCAAACGGTGGCCCGCGCCGAACTCGGCCCGGCGGTTCGGGCCTTGGAACAGATGCACAGCCCTCGCTGGGTGTGGGACAGGGCAATACATTGGTATCCCAGCCTCCTGGCGGCCGGTGTACGTGTGGAAAAGTGCCATGACCTGGCTTTGTGCCAGAACATTTTGCAGTACTCAGAGTACGCCGCCGCCACCGGCTATCAACAGAATTTCACACCGCTTCCGCCGGAACTTGATCCAGCCCGGCACAACTCCACCCTGTCCGGATCCCACGCCGGCCAGGAGAGTCTTTTCGACGCACCCGCCGCTCCGTCTGCCCAAGCGTCATGGGATCTGACTGCGGTGGCTCGCGAACTCGGGACACAAAAGACAGCCGTTAATTCCTCCACACACCCAGCAAGGCTCACACTTTTGCTCAGTGCGGAATCTGCGGGTGCATTAGTGGCTGCGGAGATGCAGTATGAAGGAATCCCCTGGAGGGAAGATCTGCATAGGAGGCTGCTCAATGACCTGCTTGGCCCCGAACCGACAAACTTCAACCATCCGGAAAAAATGGAAGCCCTGGCCGGGCAGCTGCGCACCGCCCTGAACGCCCCGTCATTGAATCCTGATTCACCGCAGGATCTGATGCGCGCGCTGCATCGGGCTGGCATCGAGACGAAATCCACCAGAAGTTGGGAACTTCAGGAGTTTAATCATCCGGTCATCGAACCCCTGTTGACCTACCGAAAGCTCAGCCGGCTGTTCACCACCAATGGCTGGAATTGGTTGCAGCAATGGGTCAAGGACGGCCGGTTCCACGCCGAATACGTAGTGGGCGGTGTGGTCTCCGGGCGCTGGGCTTCACGCGGCGGTGGCGCCATGCAGATCCCCGCGCAAATCCGTGGCGCGGCCGTTGCCGATCCCGGGTATTCCTTGATTGTTGCCGATGCCGCCCAATTGGAGCCACGCGTTTTGGCGGCCTTGGCGCAGGACACAGCCATGGCTGCCGCGGGAGGTGACGCCGCCGGGAACAACAAGGATCTCTACGCGGGGATTGCCGCAGAGGGATTTGGTGGCGACCGAAGTATGGCCAAGGTCGCCTTGTTGGGCGCCATCTACGGTGCCACGACCGGCGACTCCGGCCGGCTGGTCCCCCAACTTGCGCGCATGTACCCGCGCGCCCTTGACTTCGTGGAGCAGGCCGCCCGCGCAGGTGAACGAGGTGAGCGCGTGACAACCTATCTGGGCCGGAGCACCCCTCCCACCACCCAGGATTGGCACGACGGCCAGCGCAGTTCCACCGCTCAGGAACAACGCCGCGCGGAGCAGGCGGCCCGATCCCGCGGCCGCTTTACCCGCAACTTTGTGGTTCAGGGTACGGCTGCCGAATGGGCCTGCTGTTGGTTGGCTGAACTACGACGGCGGCTGCGGGCCTTGGCGGCGGCCGCGCCTGGCACCGGGGAAATGTCGGGCGGGCCAGTTCTGGGCGCCCCTCAGCTGGTGGCTTTCCTGCACGATGAGGTCATGGTGCATTGCCCCGCCAACATGGTGGATGAGGTCACCCAGATCGTCCACGAGTCCTCCCGTGCGGCCACCGAGTTGATCTTTGGAAAAATACCGCTGGAATTTCCCGTCAACGTCAGCGTGGTCCAGTGCTACGCTGACGCGAAATAGTCGTCTCAGCGCACTACAGGCAATCAGACTAGAGCGGAGCCGGGATCTCGCGCTGTTCGTCCCAGGGAACCGACCAGCCCAGTTCATGAAAAACGTAGTCCAAAATACCTGCCGTGAATCCCCAAACCACCACACCATTGACCACAAAGGCAGGTCCCTTGTACGGAAAGCGGCCACGTTTCAAAACTGCCGTGAACCTGTTGTCCGGATCAAGCAGGTCACGCACCGGCATCCGAAAAACCTGCGCCGACTCACCAAAGTCAACAACAGCCACGGGAGTTTGCCGCGCCCACCACCCCACCACAGGCGTCACCAGGAAATTGCTGACCGGCAAGGAAACCTCGGGCAACAAACCCAGGATTTCAACCCCTGTAGGGTCAAGGCCGGTTTCCTCTTCAGCTTCTCGCAAGGCAGCGGCCCTGATGGATGCATCCCCTTGATCCACGCCACCCCCGGGGAACGCCACCTGTCCGGGGTGGTGGTTGAGAGTGTGTGCCCGTTCAATCAGCAACACGTCCAAATCGGCCTGCACCAATGGCTTTGTTGAGGTAGCCGGAACATCATCCAAGGCACCAAAGAGCATCAGCACGGCCGCCTGCCGTGCGGCGGCCCTATCCATACCTGGTTGCCACAGCGAAGGTCGCCCGGCCCTCAGGGCTGCCGGAAGCAAAGCCGTGGCTGCTGCCTTGTCTGCCAGTGCCGCCAGATCCGCGTAGGCACTCACCGCAGTCCGGCCTGGCGTGTGACAGCGTCCTGGGCATTACGGACTGCCAACTGTGATTCCTGCCGGTACTGTGCGGCTTTGTCCACATCGGCCTGCATCCGGGCCAGCAATTCTTCCTGGCCCGGTGCCAGCTCGTATTTGAGCAGCTTCGCGGCCTTCACCGGATCAACCTCGCCGTCGCCATACGCCGGGCATAGGTGGGCAATGGGGCAGGCGCCACAGGCAGGCTTACGGGCATGGCAAATACGGCGTCCGTGGAACACCACTCGATGGGAGAGCATGGTCCAGTCCCTGGGCTCAAACAACGCAGCTACATCGGACTCAATCCGGACCGGGTCCGTGGAATCGGTCCAGCCGAATCGCTTGGCCAGCCGCATGAAGTGGGTATCCACGGTGATTCCCGGGACACCAAAAGCGTTACCCAGCACCACATTCGCAGTTTTCCGCCCGACTCCCGGAAGCGTAATCAAGGCTTCAAGGGAACCGGGCACCACGCCGTCGTACTCGTCAACAAGCCGGGTGGCCAAGGCCAGTAAATTGCCGGCCTTGGCCCTAAAGAAGCCGGTCGACTTGATCAGCGTTTCCAGTTCCACGGTGGCTGCCTGTGCCATCGCCAGCGGGGTCGGGAAGCGGGCAAAGAGCTCTGGGGTCACGGCATTGACACGAATGTCGGTGGTTTGGGCAGACAGGACCGTGGCCACCAGCAGCTCAAAGGGGTTGCGGAAATCCAGTTCCGCATGCGCATAGGGATAGAGCTGCGCGAGTTCGCGGTTGATCTTCCGGGCCCGGCGCTTGAGTGCCAGCGCCGAATCCGTCGACATTACTGGCTGTCCGAGGCGCGCTCAATCCCCACGAGATCGAGCAGGACGCCCGTCTTGCCATGGCTGTCCTGGACGACGAAGCTGTTTCCGCGATCTTCCAGCGCCAGAATCCAGGCACCGGGAGTCAGCTTGAACATGAACTGGCGGGTGTGCTCGTCAATCACATTTTGCGGGCGGTCAACAGCAAACCAGAACGGCTCGGTGCTCACGGGAGCGGCGGCCTGCGGGTTCACCGTTGCGCCGATGCTCTCCTTGACTGGCTCGGCCGCGGGAGCAACCTGCGGGTTCAAGGTTGTTGCGTTGTCGTCGTCGGAAGGTACGACGGCGGCTGTCGCCTCAGCGGGCCGGGCAGCTTCCGCGCTGGCCGATGAAGGGGCTGCCGCGTCATCGGAGACCTTCGGTGCGCTCGGCGCGGGGAGCCTTTCGGCGTTTTCCGGAGCGATTCCGGTTACCGGGAACGCCTGGGTGTTGCTGGCTGCGGGACTGGCCACGGCACCGGCAACGGAACTAGCTGTCTGGGCCGCCGGGGAGGAGTCCTTGGCCGGCGTGAAGATCTGGCCGGCAGAGGTGTGCGCAACGGAAGACTGCGGCGTTCCCCATGCGGCGGGAGCCCCAGCACCAGCGGCACCATCAGTGCCGGCAATGGGAGCACCGGCAACGGCTGAGCCAGAAGCCGGCACGGCAACACCCTGGGAACCGGAACCAAACGAGGCACCCTTGCCGAAGCCACCTTTGTGGCCGGCGGGCTTGGCACCAGCCTGGCCAGCTACGGGCTTCGGTGCGGAGGGGCGCTTGACGGCAGGAACGGCGTCGCGCGCTACGAGGTGAGCGGGAGCTTCGGTGCGTCCGGCAAAATCGGAGGCCAGCGCGGGGATCCACTGCGCACACGCGGTCGATGCCAACAGCAGCAGCGAGCCGATGAGACCCACGAGGTAGGCGACGCCGAAGTTGGTCACCGTGCCCGTGAAGAAAAAGAAGGTCGCAAAAGAGGCCACGACCGATGCGAACTGATCCGTGGACAACGATCCGATGCGGACCTTGGTGGACGGGCTCAGCCGGCGGGCGAGGAACAGTCCACCAACCACCAGAGGCAGAATCACGCCGATGGCCAGGTAAAACAGTCCGCCCGTGTTCCAGAGGTTGAGGCCTCCCGCGAGTGTCTGGACGATCGGCACCACGGAAGCGACGAAAATGATCAGGACCGATCCCAGAACCGCAAGGTCCCGAATGGTCAGCGGCCCGACGGCGGCATTACTGAGCGCTGCACCCGTGCTGGCGGTGGCTGCCTGGGTGGACGGCGTGTGTTGCTCTGTCATGGTCTGACTCCTCTTTTGTCACGATTGTTCCCCAGCCTAGTTAACGCGTACAGGCAACACTAGCGAGCCACAGCTAAAACAAGCCAAAAAACGCTAGATGGGGAGAGGTACCCATACCCCGGCCGTGGGCAAGATCATGCATTTGAGCGCAGATATGACGCCACTGGCCCCGCAGGCCTGTGACGGCGGACACGTCAGGGCGCGGGAAGCGCTAGAGTTTGTGTCAGAACAGGACGTTGTCCTCAATCCCCATCTGCGCACTGCCGACAGCCCAAAAAGGGACAGCCACGCACTGCTGCGTGGAGAGGTTTGCGGGGACAACAGCTAAGAAGGAACGAAGGGATATTAGATGTCTGAAGTCACCACCGCAGCTGACGACCAGTCCGGAGACGCACTGGAAAACCTCCTCACGGAGAACCGCCAGTTCGCACCCAGCGCAGAATTTGCTGCCAACGCAATCGTGCACGGGGATGAATACGATTCCGCCAACGCTGACCGCCCCGCCTTCTGGGGCAAGCAGGCCCGTGAACTGTTGAGCTGGAGCAAACCGTTCACCAAGACCCTTGACTGGAGCAATCCGCCGTTCGCCACCTGGTTTGAGGACGGCGAAATCAACGCCGCGTACAACGCGCTGGACCGCCACGTTGAGGCGGGCAACGGCGACCGCATCGCCATTCACTTCGAGGGCGAACCCGGCGACACCCGCACGTACACATACGCGCAGCTCACGGAAGAGGTCAAGAAGGCCGCCAATGCGTTTGAGGCGCTGGGTCTGGCCAAGGGCGATCGCGTGGCCGTCTACCTGCCCATGATCCCCGAAGCTGTCATTACACTTCTGGCCTGTGCCCGCATTGGCGCCATTCACTCTGTGGTGTTCGGTGGCTTCTCCGCCGACGCGCTGCGTTCGCGTATTGACGACGCCGAGGCAAAGTTGGTCGTCACGGCCGACGGCACTTTCCGCCGCGGCAAGCCCAGCGCCTTGAAGCCCGCCGTGGATGAAGCGTTGACCACACCCGGGCACTCTGTTGAGAACGTCGTCGTGGTCAAGCGCAATGGCGAGCCTGTTAACTGGGTCGAGGGGCGCGATGTCTGGTGGGATGACTCCGTTGGCACGGCCTCCACCGAGCACACCGCCGTCGGACATGCCGCCGAGCACCCGCTGTTCATCCTGTACACTTCAGGCACCACGGGCAAGCCCAAGGGCATCCTGCACACCACCGGCGGCTACCTCACCCAGACCGCGTACACCCACCGCGCCGTGTTTGACCTGCACCCGGAAACGGATGTTTTCTGGTGCACGGCCGACGTCGGATGGGTCACCGGCCACTCCTACGTCACCTACGCCCCGCTCATCAATGGCGCAACGCAGGTCATGTATGAGGGCACCCCTGATTCCCCGCACCAGGGCCGTTTCTGGGAAATTGTTGAAAAGTACAAGGTTTCCATCCTGTACACGGCCCCCACGGCCATCCGCACGTTCATGAAGTGGGGCGAGGACATCCCCGCCAAGTACGACCTCTCCTCGATCCGGCTGCTCGGATCCGTGGGCGAGCCCATCAACCCGGAGGCGTGGATGTGGTACCGCCGCGTCATAGGTGGCAACAAGGCGCCCATCGTGGACACTTGGTGGCAGACCGAAACCGGGGCCATCATGATTGCCCCGCTGCCCGGCGTCACAGCCACCAAGCCCGGCTCAGCCCAGGTCCCCATGCCTGGCATCGCCGTGGACGTGGTGGATGAGCTCGGCGCCTCCGTGCCGCACGGACATGGCGGCTATCTAGTGATCCGCGAGCCGTGGCCGTCCATGCTGCGCGGCATCTGGGGCGACAACGAGCGCTACAAGGACACCTACTGGTCCCGCTTTGACGACATGTATTTTGCTGGCGACGGCGCCAAGTGGGACGACGACGGCGATGTGTGGCTCCTGGGCCGCGTTGACGACGTCATGAACGTCTCCGGGCACCGCCTCTCCACCACGGAGATTGAGTCCGCCCTGGTCAGCCACCCCTCGGTGGCTGAGGCAGCCGTGGTGGGCGCAGCTGATGAGACCACCGGCCAGGCCGTTGTAGCGTTTGTGATCCTGCGCGGCTCTGCCGTGGAAGACGCTGACATTGTCACAACGCTACGCAACCACGTGGGCAAGGAAATTGGCCCCATCGCCAAGCCCAAGACGATCCTCGTGGTCCCGGAGCTGCCCAAGACCCGTTCCGGAAAGATCATGCGCCGCCTGCTCAAGGACGTCGCCGAGGGCCGCGCCGTGGGCGACTCCTCAACCCTGGCGGACAACACCGTCATGAACCAGATTGCGGAGTCGCTGAAGGCTTAATTAGAAACAATCCAAACCGGGGCTCAGGCTCGACTCTCACCGGTCGAGCCTGAGCCCCCGCTTTAATTGCGCCGGCAACAAGGCACGGCGAGACCATCCCTGCGGGACGTAGGGCCGAGGCCACAGTTGCAAATGAGAACCATTCTCATGTAGCGTGATCGCCATGCTTGTAACCGTTGTTAGCTCCTTGGACATCTTCTCCCGCCAAAAGGCCTGCGCCGCCCTGGCCACCGAGTCACCGGACGCCACTGTCATCTTCCACGACCTGCTCGAAAATGGTGTCGTCATCCGGCGGACCTTCCGCAACGGCCTGCTTCTTGAACGCGAGGAATCCACACTTGAGCACGGTTGCCTTAGCTGCACCGTGCGGCTTGATGTAGTGCCAGCGGTGGCGCGACATGGGAGACCGGGCTCGCGGATCATCGTAGGGCTCCCCCCGGCCGTGGCCTCCTCCATGGCTGTGCATGCGCTACTGAAAGGCATTGGCAACTCCTTAACCATCGACGCGGCAGCCTTGGCCTGCGCTCCGGATGCCCTGGAGGACCATATCTGGGATCACCGCACGCTCTTTGAATCCGGATTTACCCCCGTCCCGGCGGATGAGCGAACAGCCGGGGAATTCCTACTGGGCGAGCTCTCCTTCAATGACACGGTGATCCTTGCCGAGTCAACCCTGATTCCGGTGGACATGGCAGCCCGGGCCCGTGGTGTTCAGCTGATCAAGGAGTTGGCCCCACATATGGTCGTCACTGACAGCGACGGGCCGATAGTCCAGGGCCAACACCATCTGACCGAGGCCATGGCCCGGATCGTGCCTGGTTCCGTTCGAACCCCCGCCGGATCCTCCGCTCCCTTCACCACCGTGATACAACGATCCGCAAGGCCACTTCACCCTGGGCGCTTCCGCCTTGCACTGGCCTCAATCGCGGAAGGATCCTGCTGGTTACGCGGCCGGATTTGGGTCGCCTCAGCACCAAGCTGCAGGATCGCCGTCCAGGGCATAGGCCCGCGGGTCTGGCTGGAAAACACTGGACCTTGGCAGGCCGACAGAAAGCCCCGCCCAAGTTTGCGGCCAAGCGATCCTGACGCAGCCCTGGACTGGCATCCAGAATTCGGCGACCGGGGCACCGTTCTGGCCATCACCGGCGACGATGTCGACGCCGAGGAAATTGCCGCACTGCTTAAGGAATGCGAACTGACCGAGGTTGAGATGGCCTCGGGCGCCACTTCGTTTGACGATCCATTTGGCCTGAATCACCCAACCGAAACACAACTAAGGAGCAACTCATGAAAGTACGAAACTCATTGCGGGCGCTGAAAAAGATCCCGGGCGCCCAGATCGTTCGCCGCCGCGGCCGAACTTTCGTCATCAACAAGAAGAACCCTCGCATGAAGGCCCGCCAGGGCTAAGCCGCTATTCCTTTCGGTAAGCCCCGCCCGGGCGCGCCCCTCGGTAACCTTGCGCCTATCGGCGCGCAAGCATTCCAGGACGGCGAGCCCGGAGCTGGCGGCAGCAAGACGCAAGTCGTCACACGGGCTCCGCCCGCTGTCATATTCATGCGGCCCTCACCGCCGGGCGAATCTGCCACTTGGCAGCTTGGCCTAAGATTCAACCCGCACCAGCTCTCAGGGAAAGCCCTATCCCGAGTCCGCACGCCCATCCGATCCGCTAAAAAGAAACAAAACCGTGATCGAAAAGTTTCTCTTTTGGGTATTGACGTTTCTTTTTTGTTGTTTCACGATTGATTTATGTGATCCACTTCACGTGATTGTGCATTTCAAGGGAGAAATCATGTCATTCAACGAAGATCGGTCCGCCAGCGGAATCATCCGCTCAGGCTTTGACCGCCGCACCCTTTTGAAAACCCTCGGCGTGGGTGCCGTCAGCGCAGCCGGAATCCCGCTGCTTGCCGCCTGTACTGGCGGATCCGGCCCGGGCGCCTCGGCATCGACCTCACTGACCTTTGGATCAGGTTCATCAGATGATGTCCCCAAGGCGGCCTACAAGGCAGTCACAGATGCCTTCACAGCCAAGACCAAGAGCCTGGTAACCACCAACGTTGTCCCACACAACGATTTCCAGAACAAGATCTCCACTTACCTCCAGGGCAGTCCGGACGATTCCTTCACCTGGTTCGCCGGATACCGCATGCAGTACTACGCGGGCAAGGGTCTGCTGGCACCCATCGACGATGTCTGGGAAACCATTGGCGCCAACTACTCCGATGCCATGAAGAAGGCCTCCACCGGCCCCGACGGCAAGATGTACTTTGTGCCGAACTACAACTACCCCTGGGGCTTCTTCTACCGCAAGAGTGTTTGGGAAGAGAAGGGCTACGAAGTTCCCACCACTTTCGATGACCTCAAGACCCTGTGCGCCAAGATGAAGGCCGATGGCTTGGTGCCGATTGAGTTTGCCGATAAGGACGGCTGGCCGGCCATGGGCACCTTCGATTACATCAACATGCGCCTCAACGGCTACCAGTTCCACATGGATCTGACGGCCCACAAAGAAACGTGGGATCAGAAGAAGGTCAGCGATGTCTTTGATACGTGGAAGGCGCTGCTGCCGTACCAGAACCCTGCCGCGCTGGGCATGACGTGGCAGGATGCGGCCATCAATATGGGCAAGAAGAAGTCCGGCATGTACCTGTTGGGTTCCTTCGTGACCCAGCAATACACGGACAAGGCCATCTTGGACGACATTGATTTCTTCCCCTTCCCGGAAATCGCTATGGAAGGCCAGGATGCCGTGGAAGCCCCAATCGATGGCTTGCTGTTGTCCAAAAAAGGTGGCAGCAACCAGGCAGCCAAGGACTTCATGGCATTCATGGGCACCCCGGAAGGCCAGAACGCGTACGCCAAGGTGGACCCGTCCAACATCGCCACGGCCAAGGGTGGGGACACCTCAGCCTTCTCACCGTTGACCAAGAAGTGCGCGGACACCATTGCCAACGCCAAGAGCATCAGCCAGTTCTTTGACCGAGATGCACTGCCCGCCATGGCTAACAACGTCATGATCCCGGCACTGCAGGCTTTCATCAAGGACGGCACCGTGGACGTCAAGAACATGGAGTCCCAGGCGAAGGCCCTGTACGCGGCCCAGTAACGCACCACGTGTGGTGGCGGGCCTGCCCTGCCACCACACAAACTGCATCCGCAATCCTGCAAGGTTCACTGCGAGAAAACGAGTTTGCCATGAGCACGCCCACCGAACTTTCCACATCAGCCTCCCGCGGCAATCGAGCCGCCCACTCATCAGCACGGGGACCGCGCAAGAACGCGGGAGTAAAGAGACTCTCCTCCAGGGACAAAGTGGTCCTTGGGTTCATGGTGGGCATACCCACCCTGGTCCAGCTGGTCTTTGTCTGGATCCCCACCCTCCTCTCGGTCGTCCTATCCTTCACACGGTGGAACGGTCTGGCCCTCTCGGACATCCGCGCCGCCGGTCTGGCGAACTACAACTATGTTTTCAACGACAGCCCCGCATTCTGGCCCGCCGTCCAACACAACATCCTGTGGCTCGTGTTCCTTGCCGTCATCGCCACCCCGTTGGGCCTGTTGCTGGCAGTACTTCTTGACCAGCAAATTCGCGGGAGCAAGATCTACCAAAGCATCTTCTTTGTCCCGGTCATGTTGTCCCTAGCCCTAGTTGGCATCATCTGGCAGCTTTTCTACCAAAAAGACAACGGCCTGTTGAACTTCCTGCTTGGCACAGCCGGTACGCCGGAAGCTGTGGACTGGTTTGGTGATTCCAGCGTCAATATCTGGGCAGCCCTTATTGCAGCCACCTGGCGCCATGCCGGATACGTCATGATCTTGTACTTAGCCGGTTTGAAGGGCGTGGACGCTTCTCTCAAGGAGGCCGCTTCTTTGGACGGCGCCAACGCCACCCAGACCTTCTTCCGGATTGTTTTTCCCGCTATGGCACCCATCAACATTGTCATCGTAGTGATCACCATCATCGAATCCCTCCGCGCCTTTGACGTCGTCTGGGTCATCAACAAGGGCACCAACGGGCTGGAACTCATCAGCGCCCTGGTCATCAGCTACCTCATCGGTGAGGGCCAATCCATCGGCATCGGATCCGCGTTCGCCGTCATCTTGCTTGTCATCTCGCTTGTTCCCATCACCATCTACCTTTCCCGCACCTTCCGGAAGGAGAAGTTCTAATGTCTGCTTCCATCACGAAAACCACCCGAACCGCCTCGGGCGGCATCGGCCATGGCCTTAAACGGCCGCACTACGGCACCCACATCTTCCTGACGGTCATGGCAGTCATGTGGATGATCCCGCTGGGCTGGGCACTATTCACGGCACTGCGGCCCAAGTCTGACACTGACAAATTTGGCTACTTCAGCCTTGGCGGCGCGTTTAACTTCGACAACTTTATCCAAGCCTGGACGCAGGGCGGTTTCCCGCGCTACTTCGCGAACTCGCTGATCATCACAGTCCCCACCATCGTCCTGGTCTTGCTGTGCAGTTCCATGATGGCTTTTGCCGTCAGCCGGGTGAACTGGAAATTCAACATCACGCTGCTGATCATGTTTACCGCCGGCAACCTGCTTCCTCCGCAGGTTCTGGCCACGCCGCTATTTGAAATGTTCAAGCTCATTCAACTCCCCTACTGGTTCAGCGATTCCGGCAGCCTACTGAATACCTACATGTCCGTGATCATCGCCAACACCGCGTTCCAGATCGGCTTTTGCACCTTTGTTCTTTCCAACTACATGAAGGCCCTCTCTGCCGACCTGACCGAGGCGGCACTGGTGGACGGTGCCGGAATTTGGCGCCAGTACGTCTCCATCATCATGCCGCTGTGCAGGCCAGCGATCGCGGCCCTGGCCACCCTTGAACTGATCTTCATCTACAACGACTATTTCTGGCCGCTGCTGTTCATCCAAAGTGGGGACCGGCTGCCTGTCACCACGGCCATCAACAACTTGCAGGGAACATTCTTGTCCAACTACAACCTGCTCGCCGCCGGCGCCACCATCACAGTCATCCCCACCTTAGTTATCTATCTCTTGCTCCAGCGGCACTTTGTGGCTGGCTTAACTCTCGGCTCCAGTAAGGGTTGAGCATGCGAATAAGATCAGCGGCGGGCGGCTCCGTCACCCGAACCGAGGAGGCTCCCATGCTTGCGGACGTCCGGCGCAGTGAAATTGTAACCATCGTTTCCCGGGAGCGAGTCGCTCGGGTAGCGGACTTGGCTGAAACCCTCGGTGTATCGGTTGTTACGGTCCGCCGGGACATCGACGCCTTGGACGACGCCGGTTTGGTCCAGAAGATTCATGGCGGCGCTAAGCTGCCCGGCGGTGCCGGGACGCATGAGCCGGGCTTCGAACTCAAGTCCACCCAGAGCACCCAGGAAAAGCAGGCAATCGCGCAGGAGGCCGTATTGCTGGTCCACGATGGCATGGCCATCGGGCTCAGCGCCGGCACCACCACCTGGGTGCTTGCCAAAGCCCTCAGCACGCTCAAGAACCTGACGGTGGTGACAAATTCCGTCAAAATCGCCGATGTTTTTCAGAGCACCGGATCCCGCGTTTCGGTAATTCTCACGGGCGGTGAGCGTACGCCGTCGGATGCTCTGGTGGGACCCATTGCCACCCAATCGGTCCACTCGCTGCACCTGGATGTGCTGTTCATGGGCGTGCACGGCGTGGACGAGAGCGCCGGCTTCACCACACCGAACTTGCTCGAGGCCGAGATGGACCGGGCCCTGATTGGTGCCGCCCGCAAGGTGGTGGTCCTGGCCGACCACAGCAAGTGGGGCACGGTGGGAATCAGCACCATCGCAGCATTGGAAGACGTGGACGAGGTCATCAGCGACGACGCTCTCGGCCTGGAGGCCCAACGGATCCTGCGCGAGCGCGTCGGCAAACTGCGGCTGGTCAGCATTGCCGCACATTCATCCGAGCCCTAGCCACCCCGATTCCAACTGGCCCGCAGTAGTGGCTGAAAAATCGCGATTTCGCGGTGTTTTTCGACCACTACTGCGGGTTAGTTGCATAAGTGCCAGTGCTGTTGGGAGTGGTTTCTCGGATGGGTCACCTTCGGTGGGGCATTATTAACCCATGACCTCTTCGACTGCACCGGACCGCGGCACCCTGCTGATCATCAATGGCCCCAACCTCAACCTGCTGGGCACTCGCGAGCCTGGGATTTATGGATCGGCAACCCTGTCCGACGTCGAAGGTCTCACCACCGCGGCCGCCAAGGCTGCCGGGTTCAGTGTTTCGTGCCTACAGTCCAATCACGAGGGTGTCCTGATCGACGCCATCCACGCCGCGCGCGGCACGGCGGTGGGCATCATCATCAACGCAGGGGCCTACACGCATACCTCGGTGGCACTGCGGGACGCCATTGCCGCCGTCGAACTTCCCGCGGTGGAGGTACATATCTCCAACGTCCACCAGCGCGAAGAATTCCGCCATCATTCCTACCTTTCGGCAGTATGCAGCGTCGTGATTGTTGGCGCTGGCGTCCACGGCTACGAGCTGGCCGTTAGCGCGCTGGACAAGGCACTCGCCTAGCAACAGCGCCAGGCCCGTACGCCTGTGGGGCTCAGCCCACCTTGCAGGAGCCCGAAGGTACCGCGCTGTTGAGGTGCGGTGCCGCCGCGATAACCGGGTTAACTTCTTCCATGGTCAGTGCGAAGCCGACGTTGTTAGTGGAGGTGGCCTTGGCAAAGATCACGCCCACCACATCCCCATCGCTATCTAACAGCGGTCCTCCTGAGTTGCCCGACTGCACATTGCCAGCCAACTGGTAAACATCCAGCAGCGTTGTGGCACCATCGGTGACGTCCGGAACCATCATGGGTGCGGAGGAAAGCACGGTTGCCGCCCGCACTTGCAACGGGCCGCCCAATGGATAGCCAGCAAAGGCGGTCACAGTGTTCCCGGGAACAGTCGCGTCGGTGGCCAGCGGCTGGGCCTTAAGGGAGTCAACGGCAAGAATCGCCAAGTCGTGAGCGGCATCAAAATACACAACTCTGGCAGGCAGCGCGCCCTGTTGCTGGGTCTGGACAACCGGCATCGATACTCCCGCAACCACGTGGGCGTTGGTCAACACCCGCCCGGGCGAGATGACAAATCCCGTACCCGTTTGGTTCTGGCCGCATTGGAACGCGGTCCCGGAAATCTTCATGACCGATTCTGCGGCCTTATTCCAGGCAGCGGTGTTGGTGTCTGCGTTTGGTGCGGCCACCTCAACGTTGGGACCGGCTGGATTCAGCAACGCAGGGATGCCTTCATCAAGGACCAAGGAACGGACCTGGGCCACTGCCTCCTTGACGGGTTTCGGCGTCCAGTCATCGATTCTGGAAATGACTTGAGAATCGCTCAGCGCCTTGGAGACAACCGGAATACCTAAATTGGAAACGCCAAAGGAAAGCATGGAAATGACCAATGCGCCGACAGCAACATTCAGCACCCCACCCAAAATACGGTTAACTGAGCGGATTGAGTCTGATTTCACATGGCGCCCAATCGCCCGCCCCAGCTTCATTCCTACACCATGCCCAAGGGCGATCAATAGGACTGTTGCGCCGATCACCATGACGGTTCGCCAACCTGGGCTCGGGGCTAACTGGCTAACAAAAGGCGCGGCAAAAAATGCCCCCACGGCGCCGGCAATAAATCCGGCCAGCCCGCCCAAAGCCACGACCAATCCGGCATTCAGGCCATAGATCAGCTGCCACAAGAGCCAAAGGATCAGCAAAACATCAAGCCACGAGAAACCAAACACCGTCGCGTACAGCTCCTCCCGGGTCAGGGCCCAGTCCGTCGGACGCAGCAATTACGCCTCAGTGGCACATGTTACCGGCTCAAACCGAGTAACAACCGGTCTTCCAGGCTAGCCAAACTGCCAATATGCTGACAACGGACGCCCCAAATGCCAAATTGGTCACAAAATCAGAAAAATTCTGAAACAATCAGTAATAGGTCACAACTGATTAGCTACATAATGCAAGGAGTTTTCATGGACATCGAAGTACTACGCCGGGCACCACTATTTGCCACGCTCGACGACGAGGCATTCCGCCTTCTGACCGACGAACTGGCGGAGGTGGATCTTTCCCGCGGGGCTTCGGTCTTCCGTGAAGGAGACCAGGGCGATCAGCTCTACTTCATTGTTTCCGGCAAGGTGAAGCTGGGACGCACCTCCTCCGACGGCCGCGAATCACTCGTTGCCATCCTCGGCCCGGGCGAGCTGTTCGGCGAAATGGCCCTGTTCGATCCGGCACCGCGCAGCACCACCGCCACGGCCGTTTCCGAAACCCGCCTGGCCGGACTCCGCAACGAGTCCCTGAACGCTTTGTTGCGCAACCGCCCCGAGGTGTCCATGCAGTTGCTGCAGGCACTGGCCCGCCGCCTGCGCCGCACCAACGACAACCTTTCCGATCTGGTCTTCTCGGACGTTCCGGGCCGCGTGGCCAAGGCCATCCTGGATCTGGCAGACCGCTTCGGCCGCCCCGCCACCGACGGCATCCTGGTTGCTCACGAGCTCACGCAGGAAGAACTGGCTCAGCTGGTCGGCGCGTCTCGCGAGACCGTCAACAAAGCCCTGGCTGAATTCGTTCAGCGTGGCTGGCTGCGTCTGGAAGCCCGTGCGGTTGTCATCTTGGACGTCAACCGTCTGCGTCAGCGTTCACGCTAACCCGCATCGTAAAAGCCGGCCGGATCGCCTTCAAGGTGATCCGGCCGGCTTTTTGCGCACGGTAGGTAGTTAATCGCAAAATCGGCGTTCTAACTACCTACCGTGCGGCTAATACCAGCTCAAACGAGGAGCAGGCCCACTCTTTGTTTAAAGCCGTAGCGCCAGCGCGTTGGCCGTCAGCCCGGCCGCCGTACCGACGAGGAGGACGGTATCGCCCTCACGGACCTTGCCTTGTTCCAGCACCTGGGTCAATACATAGCCAACTGATGCGGAAACCATGTTTCCAATGTCCGATACGCAATCGACGTAGCTTTCCTTCGGGATGCCAATCTGCCGCATCGCAAGCGAAAGCGCCGGGCTGGCCTGATGAGGGATAACCAAGGAAATGTCATCCAGCCCCAGCCCTGACTTGGCGAAGAAGGTGCCAATGAAATCAGGGAGCACACGCAACATGTTGCGCAGTGCCGCACGGCCATTCATGTCGAAAAGATATTCAGCAGAATTTTCGCTACCGTAATGTTGCGCCGGCGAGCGGCTCAGGCCACCTCGAATTTCGGTGTCGTGGGCATATGCCGCCCACGTCCGCTGGGTGCTGGCAATAACACCTTGGGTGGGCACGTCAGTTGTTGTCAGGACCAGCGCAACGCCGGCATCAGAAAAAAGGGAGTAGCTCTCCTTTTGTTCCGGATTAAGGAAACGGGATCCCACATCCCCAGCCGTGATGAGGACGGTTTTGTACGTTCCGTCTGAAATGTAGCGGGAAGCTATGTCAATTGCCGTGATCATTGACGTACACGTGGAGTTCACATCGAAGGCGGCGGCAATCCCATGGGGCGCTATTTGCTCCAGCACCAGGGCCGCGGTGCAGGGAATCGGTTGGATGCCTGCCGCACTGGCCCCGATTATGCATTCCAGATCGTCGGCGTTGATGCCGGACATGGCCAGAGCTTGCTTGGCCGCGGCGGTGAGCATGTCCAGTTGGCTGACCGTCTCACTTACTCGGTACCTTGTCTGCTCACCAAATTTCACAACGTTTTCGGGCAGGTAAGTTCCGTACCCGGCAATGCGGCAATTTCGAATTACAGCCATTTGGTGAGTCCCCTTCAAAAAAGATTACTTTTACTATCAACTGGCGTCGTGAATTGTGGCTGCAATGGAGTGGCTCGACACGGGCATCATTCCAGCAATTCCTTGTGGACCTGCTGATCATGACTGAAGTACAGCCGGACACCGCGATCCCTCATACCTTGGAGTCGCTGGATGGTTTGTTCATACTCGGCCCAGTCGTGGGTTATTGCCTTGGGCAGCGGCTTTGTCCGTGAAACTTTCTCCATCAGATCCGTCCCCCATGAAGCATCCCCGGCCAACAGGGCCTGTCCCTCGACGAGGGCACCCATGTGCCCCCGCGCGTGCCCCGGGAGATCCAGCAAGAGGTAGCTGCCATCGCCGAGAAGATCGACCTCCGCTGATCCAGGATTCACCATAAGTTTCGTGGCCGAGGCAAACCAGCGAGGCATGAGTTTTGGAAGATATCCTTCCTTCACCTGCCCGGCCGAGAGCGTCGCGAGCATGGGTTCACTCAGGACAAAGGTGGATTGTTGAAAATAGCGCACTCCGCCAATGTGGTCTGGATGCAGATGCGACAGGACCACATAATCAATGGTGTCGGCGGCAATGCCGTCGGCAGCTAATTGGGCGGCGATGCTGTGGCCGCTGCGCATACTGACCGGCAACAGCAGGTTGTAGAGGAACCCTTTAATCCCCGCCCGCCAGGTCGCAGGCGCGTACCCGGTGTCGAAGAGGACGGTGCGCCCGTCCAGATGTTGGTAGAGAAATACCCCTGCAGGGAACGTCCGGCGTTCACGCGGCTGGCCGTGCATCAATTGCTGCAGTTGATGGGCGGTGGAGCCGCACGCGTAGTAGCTAAGGCGTCCGTTAGACATGGTGTCCGCCGTACGCGGCAGCAAAGTTGGCAAGTGCTTGTTCAATATCCACCCGCGGCTCATAGCCTAGCTCCGCGCGGGCGCGCGTGATGTCCAGGGTTTGGGAATAAGCAATGGTGGAAACCATATATCTGGTCAGGGGCGGTTCCGGTGACCGCGGAAGTGCCCGGTAAATGGCCTCGAGGATTGCGCCTGCGCCGTACATCAGATTGGCGTTGGCCGGCCGATACCGCGGAGGCAGGCCCAGCTCGGTGAAGAGAATTTCGAGCAGCTCCTTGAAGGGTCGCGGTTGCCCGTTGGTGATGTTGTAAACCTGGCCAGTGGCTTCCCGAATTTGGGCAGCAAGGCGAAGGGCGCAAGCGACGTTCTCAACGGCCGTCAGATCCACGAGGTTGCTGCCACCGCCGAAGATCGGCACTCCGATCTTGCGATAAGCGTCAAGTAGTCTCGGGGCGACACTGGTATCCCCCGCGCCGATGATTCCCCTAGGGCGGATCGTCACCAGTTCAGGGACTTTTCCGCAGCTATGCGCCTCCCGCAGGACTGCTTCCGCGGCGATCTTGGAGCGAATATAGGGGGTTAGCGGTTTGTGCCGAAAAGGTTGCGCTTCCGTCATGCCGAGCCGGTCACCCTTGTCCGCATACACGCTGGGAGATGAGACAAACACCAGACGAGGAACAGAGTTTCGTTCCATGAAGCTGACCACGTGCCGGGTCCCTTCAACGTTGCTCTTCTCAAAGTCCCGCCACCGGCCCCACGGACTCGACAATGCCGCGGCATGCACAACAACATCCACCGGTTCCCGAATGCCAGGAAGCTGGGCAAGGTCACCCAATAATGTTTGGGCGCCAAGACCTTGCAACAGTTGCAGGGCAGCAGGATTGCGCCCGTGGGCAAGAACGTGGAACCCCTGGTTGAGGAATTCCCGCACCGCATATCCGCCAAGGAACCCGGTAGCCCCCGTAATCAGCACTCGTGGCGCAGGGCTTGAAGGATCCGGTGTCATTTCCTCATCGTAGGACCACAGACGGCAACCGCAATGCACCACGCGGCCCTAGCGAAAATGCCGCCTTTATTACGCGGTTGAATGCGAGAAAAGTTGAGGAGAGCGTCCCTATAGTTGGATCATGCACATTGCCATGGTCACCGACTACTATCTGCCAACTCTGGGCGGTGTGCAGACAGCAATTAAGGCCACAAGGGAAGCGTTGACTCTGCGCGGTCATCAAGTCACCATTTTCTGCCCGCTCCTGCACCCCTCCACCGACCCGGACATCGTGGCTCTCCCGACGTCAAAGGTCTTCAAACCGGACGGTTTCCCCTTCACATGGCCAACCCGAGCAGCGATCGCCGTCCTCTCGGCTGAGATGATCAAGCGGCAGATTGATGTTGTGCACGTCCATTCGGAACTCTTTGCCGCTCTCGCCGGGATACGGGCCGCCCAGACCCTTCACCTGCCGCTGATTCAGAGCATGCACGGACGGATTGACGTCTACACGGCCAAGGTACTTCCCGTTCCCGAGCTCAGCACGCGCTTATTGGCAACCTTGCACCGGCGTCACCTTGGCCATGATTCCATCCCGGAACATCCCGAGGATCTTTACATGCGTACGACGGCGGCCCGGCGAATGTGGCGCTTGATGATCAACCAAGCCAATGTTGCAGATGCGGTGATAGTGCCGTCAGCCCACTTCGCGGACAAACTTCTCCGGCAGGGTGTCAAGGCTCCCGTGCACGTGATCTCCAACGTTCTAGAGGATTCCGTGGTGACCTCGGCAGGCAATCCGCAGCTGCGCAACAAGACGCCCCAAGAACCTCTCCGGGTGATGTGGTGCGGCAGGGTCTCCCCAGAGAAAAGGCCTGAGGTGTTTGTGGAGGCAGTGGCGGCTGCCGGTGACGGCGTAGTGGCCAATATCTATGGTGATGGCGTGGCCGCTGCTAAGTTACGCCGACTGATCAACCGTCTGGGTGTGGGCCAGAGGGTCCACATGCATGGTGGCGTGCCCCAAAGCGAAGTTCTGAAGGCGATGAAGCACAACCATGTTTTTGTGTCCTCGTCATACGACTTTGACAATCAACCCATGGTGATCCTTGAGGCCCTGACATCCGGGATGCCCATTGTGGTCTCGGACCCCGATCTGGCGGAAGGACTTCCCCCAGGTGGTTTCATGGTGGCCGCGAGTCCCAGTTCGCACGACTTGGCCGCTGCGCTGACGCTTCTGGGCAATGATGCGAAGCTGTTGTCATCCATGAGTGCAGAAGTGGTGACTCGTGCCCACCGCGCTTCTGCCAGCGAGCCTATTGAGCTGCTTTTGAAAACCTACGAGCACGTGGTGGCGTCAGCGGGACACCGGTAAGGATGTCCCGCTGAGTGCATCGAGCCAGGCCGGCGTCACCGTTCCCTGCAGGGTCCGCCTTCGGATGCTGGCGCCGTCGCCACCTCAAGGCTGAAACCGCCGTCTTCGCCAACGACGAGCCTCGGCTGGTATTCGTTGATAGGTCTTTTGTGGTTCAGATAGGCGATGCAGCCGCGGGCCGCGGCGATCTTTTCCAGAATGATTTCCACACCGGGCACCACCAGTTCGCCCAATGTCAGTCCGGTGGTGTTCGGCAGGCCGATCTCATCACCCAACGCCGAGTTGGCGCGGTCGGCGAGGACGTCGGCGGCACACGCCCACCGCCCCCAAACACCCTTGCTCGTCAGCAACGACGGTTCCTGATTAACAGGCGGAGTCGCAGCAAAGTAGCGGGTATCAAAACGCCTGTGGGCAAAATCCGGGCTCGTCCAATGGCTCAACGGCTTGAGCAGATCGGTGCGCAGGGCAAGACCGTACCGCTCAAGCAGGGACGCAAAAGTGGTTTCCTGGGCGGCAATCGATTCGCGCGCACGCATCCATTCCGGCCCCGAAATGCTCTCAACCAGCGAGGACGCATCGGGGCCCGCCAGCAAAATGCCGGTTTCCTCAAAAACTTCACGGATCGCTGCCACCACGTGACGCTTGGCCAGGCCGATATCTTCGGTACCAAGGCTCTTGGCCCAAGCGGCGGGCGAGGGGCCCACCCAGTCGGTAACGTCGTCGTCCGCGATCTCAATGGTGCCGCCGGGGAATGCCACGGTGCCCAACGGCGACTCCCCCGAACGGTACGTCAGGTACGTCTTCAGGCCGGCAGGGCTGTCCTTCAACAACACCACCGACGATGCTTTCCGTGGCTTACTGGGGGTGCGGTCACCAAATTCAACCCAGGTTTCCGCAGCTCCCCGCTGGTCTGCGCTTAGCGGGAAGTACCTCTTGCCTGCGGGTCGAATCCCCGCGGGAGTACTACTGGAATTCGGCAATCAACTCAACCTCGACAGGAGAATCCAAGGGCAAAACAGAAACTCCGACGGCGGAGCGGGCGTGAACTCCTGCTTCGCCAAATACTTCGCCCAAAAGCTCGGAGGCCCCGTTGATGACGCCCGGCTGGCCCGTGAAGGACGGATCCGAGGCCACAAAGCCAACTACCTTAACAATGCGGGTCACGCGGTCAAGGTCGCCGAGGACGCTTTTCAGCGCCGCAATGGCGTTGATGGCGGAGACCGCTGCGAGGGATTTTGCGTCCTCAGCGGAAACCTCGGCACCGACCTTGCCCGAAGCTGTGAGTTTCCCGTCAACAAAAGGCAGCTGGCCGGAGGTGTAAACATGGTTCCCGGAGATCACAGCTGGTACGTAGACAGCTACCGGCGCAGCCACAGCGGGGAGGACTAGGCCAAGCTCCGCTAAACGAGCCTCAATACGTGAAATTCCCTGATTTGACGCGTCACTCACGGCTAAGCCTTCTCTCGTTTCAGGTACGCAACCAGGCCTTTTCCATCCGGCCCGGGGACAACCTGAACCAGCTCCCAGCCGTCGTCACCCCACTGGTCGAGAATTGCCTTTGTGGCATGGATAATCAGCGGAATCGTAGAGTACTCCCATTTGGTCATACCTCAAAGCGTATCCCCTGACGCTAAACTGGGAAAATGGCAGCAAAAAAACACCCCATTTTCGATACCGCCACAACTCTGGGCAAGCTAGTTGCTTTCCTGGGCATCAGCACCGTTTGTGGTGTTCTGGTTGCAGGTCTGATGGTTCCGGCCGTTGCCTTGGCGGGCGGCACGGCTACCTCCTCCATCTCATTTTTTGACGATCTCCCGGATGAGATGAACGTTGGAACGCCGGCCCTGTCATCGAAAATTCTTGCTGCCGATGGCTCCGTCATCGCCACTTTCTACGACCAGAACCGCACCGAGGTGCCGCTCGATAACATCTCGAAATTTATGCAGGACGCGGTCGTCGCTGTTGAGGATTCCCGTTATTACGAGCATGGCGGCATCGACACGCGCGGGCTGATGCGTGCCGTCACGGCCATGGCCCAAGGCGGAGGGCGTCAGGGCGCTTCCACCATTACCCAGCAGTACGTTAGCAACGTCATTAACCAGACACATGCGGCCAATGGTGAGCTGGAGAAGGTCAGACAGGGTGACAGCAAAGGCGTTGGCGACAAGGTTCGTGAGATCAAGCTCGCCATCGCCGTTGACAAGAAGTACTCGAAGGAAGAGATCCTTCAGGGCTACCTGAACTGGGTGTTCTTTGCGAACAACAACTACGGCATTGAAGCGGCGTCGTCCTTTTATTTCAGCGCCCATGCCAAGGATCTGACGCTGCCCCAGGCTGCCCTGCTCGCAGGAGTAGTCAACCGGCCCAGTTACTACGATCCCGTTGTCAATCCTGACAATTCCCTGTCACGCCGAAACATGGTTCTCGACCGAATGCTGGATCAGGGCATGATTGATGCGAAGCAGCATGCTGCCGCTGTGAAGGCCCCGATCGGCCTCAAGGTTCAGGAGAACCGCAATGGCTGCACCACGGCCGTTCGAGCCGAATACTTCTGCCAGTACGTGAGCAACTTGATTCTCAATGATCCCAACTATGGCAAGACCGTCGAGGACCGCCAGAAGCTGCTTCTGCAGGGCGGTTTGACCATCACCACCACGCTGGATCCTAGACTGCAAGATGCCGCCCAGGCGCAGTTTGAGAATTTCACCCCGGCCAACAACAACCGTGACAAGGTGGGCCAGTCCCTGGTCACTGTCCAGCCCGGCAGCGGCAAGATCCTAGCCATGGCACAGAACACGAAGCTGATAGCGCCGGAGGGCCAGTTCAACTCCGATTACAACTTCAACGTTGACCGGGTTGACGTCAATGGCAATTCGCTGGGCGGCGCCGGCGGTTTCGATGTGGGTTCAACCATCAAGCCGTTCACCTTTGCCGAATGGCTCAACTCCGGGCGCCGCATCAACGATATTGTTGATGCCTCGGTTCGGGTTTACCCGGAAGGTTTCCCCTGGCGGAACAGTTGCGGCGTCAGCACGGGCATCTACGACGATAACTACCCCGGAGCACAGAATCTCCAAAATGCGGAAGAGGGCTGG
>JBKKBD010000210.1:0-10112 GCA_046714315.1 Specibacter sp. | reverse complement strand
GCAAAGATGGCGAAAATCAACGGATCGGAGTTTGGCCCCACCGGCAACTTTCGAAAAACGCGATTGGCCGGTGCCACTGCACCGTTCAAAATTGTTGTGTTCGACTGGCTGGCCCGCATGCCCAGCGTGTTCCAGTCATCCTTAATGGTGTACCCCGGGGTGTCCCGGCTGATGAATGCATGCACCAGCAACGGTTCCTGGCCGGTGGCGTCCTTGCCAAAAATACCCAGTCGCGTCCAGGCCGGCGACAACGACGTGAAGATCTTCGTTCCCGTAAACGAATAACTGCCGTCACCCAAAGGAGCCGCCACTGTGTTGGAATCAAACAGCACCGAGTCATTGCCGACCTCGGAGTTGCCGAAGGCAAAAACCTCGCCCGCCACCGCCTCCGTCAGGACATAGTGCAGGGAGTCATCCCCACGCTGTCCCAAAAGATGTGCGACGCCGGTCCACACCAAATGCATGTTGATCGCCAATGCTGTGGCCGGGGCGGCAGTCGCCAACCTTCGTTGCGCGGCGGCGACCTGTCTCAGACCAAAGCCGAGTCCGCCGTCGTCTTTGGAAGCGAACATGCGCAGGTATCCCTGCGCCTGTAGCTCCGCAAGGTCCTCGTGGAAGAACTCATTGCGTTCGTCATACCCCTTGGCACGGACACGGAAGCGCTCGAGCAACTCGTCCGGGAGGAGATCGCTCACATCAAGACTCATGTCGGTAATCCTCAGTAGTTGCTCAGCAGGCGATCCAAAACGCGGGCGCCAAATTTCAGTGAGTCCACGGGGACCCGCTCGTCGACACCGTGGAACATACCGGTGAAGTCCAGATCGGAGGGCAGCTGGAGCGGTGCGAAGCCGTAGCCGGTGATGCCAAGCCTGCTCAGCGACTTGTTGTCCGTACCGCCGGACAGCGTGTAGGGCAGGACGGTGGATCCGGGGTCCTCGGCGTGAAGTGAATCGATCATGGCGTCGACAAGGTTTCCGGCGAAGGGCGTTTCCAGGGACACATCGTTGTGGATGGTGGAGATGTCGATTCCGTCCCCTGCCAGTTCCCGGACTATCTCAAGAACCTGTTCGTGCTGGCCGGGAAGCGTGCGGATATCGATCATGGCCTCGGCAGTGCCGGGAATCACATTGGCCTTATAGCCACTCTTGAGGAACGTGGGGTTGGCCGTGTTCTGCAGGGTGGCTCCGACAAAACGGGACACGGTCCCCAGCTGGCTCAGGAGGGTCTCGGGGTTGGATTCATCGAACTCGATGCCGGTCAGCTCGGAGACGCCTTCAAGGAAGGCCCGGGTTGTGTCTGTGTATTCAATGGGCCATTCATGATCACCGATGCGGGTTACAGCCCGGGCCAGGCGCGTCACAGCATTGTCTGTGTTGATGTGCGAGCCGTGCCCCGCGCGGCCGTGGGCTGTCAGCCGGAGCCAGGCCAGGCCCTTCTCCGCCGTCTGCAAGAGGTAGGCGCGCTTGCCGTTGATGTCGGTTGAGAAGCCGCCCACCTCGGAAATGGCCTCCGTGGCACCCTCGAAGAGATCAGGGCGGTTGTCAACACTCCAGCGGGCACCGTAGGTGCCACCGGCCTCCTCATCGGCAAAGAAACCGAAAATAATGTCTCGCTTGGGCTTTCGCCCTTCACGGCCCATGGAGCGCATGACGGAAAGGATCATGGCATCCATGTCCTTCATGTCCACTGCCCCGCGGCCCCAGATCAATCCATCGCGTTCCTCACCGGCGAAAGGATCCACGCTCCAGTCACTGGCTTCGGCGGGGACAACGTCCAGGTGACCGTGCACAACCAGGGCAGGCAGTGAGGAATCAGTTCCTTCGAGGCGGGTCACGACGTTCGCCCGGCCAGGGGCAGACTCATACAACTCCGGAGAGAGTCCAACCTCGGAAATCAAGGCAGCCGTATATTCGGCAATCGCCCGCTCCCCCGGACCTTCGTTGTCGGCGTAGTTGCTCGTGTCGAAGCGGATGAGGTCAGCACAGATGCCGGCAACCTCGTCCTGCGGCCTGACGGTATTCACAGGGAAACTCCTTTGTGGGATGGCGTACAACCCACACTACCTTTCGGGATGTTTGACCGCCTTTGGGAGGTAAGAAATGGACCCCAACGGTTCAATTTTTGATTCTGAGAAAAGTCGTGTATTGTTTTCATCGCTGCTGCGGCGGACAACGGTTCAACCGAAAGGGAGAATCAGTTCGCTGTGATCACTGCGCGAGTGGCGGAATGGCAGACGCGCCAGCTTGAGGTGCTGGTCCTGGAAACGGGGTGAGGGTTCAAGTCCCTTCTCGCGCACTGACAGACTCCCTGAGAACTTCGGTTCTCAGGGAGTCTTTTGTTTTCTCATCCAATTCTTCGCGGTGAATATCCAGCTGTGTTTTATGTCACTAAATCTAAAATGTCAGACCCTGGAGTTACTGTTCAAGCCTCAGCTTGCCAAGCAAAAGTAGAACCCGCAGTCCAGTTCCCGACTGAAGGAGCAGAACATCATGGAGTCCGCCGGCACATCCACCCATAAGGCGAAGAAGACCCTCAAGCTCATCACGGCGTTGTTGGCGAAGGCGGAAAGCACCCCCTTCCCCGCCGAAGCCCAGGCTTTCCAAGAACATGCCGAACGGCTCATGGTCCGCTATGGAATTGAACAGGCAACCATTGACGCCGAGGCTGGCAAAGCCGGAAAGCCACAGGAGGCCATGGTTGAGGAACGGGTCGAGCTCACTGGCCAGTACCGCGTAGGTCAGGCTCGGGGATTTACGGCAATTGCCCTAGCATTCACAACCGTCAGGGTTCTCCACGCCACCGGCAGCACTAAGAAGATCCTGTACTTGATCGGCGCCGAGTCTGATGTGTCGCAAATCGTTCGCTTGTTTGACTCCTTGCGGCTACAGCTCTCCGCGGCCATGCAAACGTGGTGGCTCGAATACCCCTACAAGCCGTACCTTTCCACACATGAAAAGACCCTCGAGCGCCGACAGTTTCAGCTGGGATTCCTCACTACAGTGGCGCACCGTATTGAGGGCCTATACAAACAGGAGTCGTCCTCAGTAGCACCGGGAAACGAGCTGGTGCTCACCGGACGCAGGGAGCGTGCCGACGATCACGTAATGCTCCTCCATCCAGCCCTGCGCAGCGCCCGGCAACAATCCATGTCGCACGGATCTAGCAATGCTCACGCGGCTGGAAGCTACGCGGGCACCCTGGCCACCGTTAACAGTGAGGTCCAGGTGGCAAACCGCGGTTCCCTTCAGCTATGAATGCCCCACGACCTTCCAATTCAAACGCTCGATCACTTACGGGGCATTAAACACAAACGCTCCCTCAGTAAGGGAGCGTTCCTGCTCGATCTTCATCACCTGACCTCCAGGAAATCCGGTGTTGTGTCAGCCCGCGGCGACCGTCCCGCTGAAGAACTTCCTGGCACTGCGCGTATTCCAGGCCGTGAACTCCGAACTCAGCCACACGCCGTCGTCTGTCCTGTGATCAACCACCTCCAGGGAAACTGTCGCCGGCAGGAAAACAGGAGAATCGAAGGAGATGTCCCACGTGAAGGCATCCGGTTTTGCCTGCGGGACAGTAGCCAGCACGCGGGACGCGGCATACATGCCGTGGGCAATGGAGCGGCGCATCCCCAACGCCTTGGCGCTCAAGACGCTCAGGTGAATCGGGTTGAAGTCACCGGAAACCGCGGCATAGGCTCGTCCGGTATCAACGCCAAGCTTCCACTGTGCCGTGGGCGCCGGAGGTACAAAATCAACCCTCGCAACCGGGGCCGTGGGCTTGTCCAAGCCGGGCAGGTAAACACCCTTGGCCAAGTAGCTCGAGGTGCCGCGCCACAGCAGTTCAGTGCCATCCGCATTGTGAATCTCCGCCACAATCTGAACCTGGGTGCCACTTTTGTGCCCGGCCAGATCTCGTGCCCATGCCCGGATGCTCAGCTCATCCGTGAAGAGTACCGGGGCGAAGTGCTCCACCTGGTTGCGAAGGTGGATCATGCCCAGCAGCGGCAGCGGAAAGTCGTCTTGCACCATAACGCTCATGGCCACAGGAAACGAGAGTGCATGCAGGTAGCCCGATGGCAGAACATCGCGGGCAGGCTCGCCCATCAGGTGTGCGAACTCGGTCACCTTGGCCAAGTCAGCCCGCACCCCGCGGACCTCCACGGCACGCGAAGGCAAAGCCACCACGGGTGAACTGCGGAGGATCCTGCTCTTTGCTGCACTTGCTGCCGCATTGACGTAGAGCTTGGATAGTGACGGCATCTCCGTCAACAGCGTGGAGTCCGTCATTGCCCCACCAGGTTCTGTCCACAAACACGCAAGACATTCGCGGTCACCCCCGCCGCCGCAGGCTGCGCAAAGAACGCGATCGCCTCGGCAACATCAATGGGTCGTCCGCCCTGTTGAAGGCTGTTGAGCCTGCGGGCAACTTCCCTGGTGGCAAAGGGAATCTTGGCCGTCATGTCGGTCTCGATGAAGCCAGGTGCGACGGCGTTCACCGTGCCGCCGCGTTCGGCCAGCAAGGGTGCGGTGGAGCGGACCATGCCGATGACCCCGGCCTTGGAGGCGGCGTAGTTGGTCTGCCCGCGATTGCCGGCGATGCCACTGGTCGAGGCCACGCTGATGATGCGGGGGTTTGTGGCAAAGTCAGGGCTGGCCAGGAATGCCTCGTTCATACGCAGCTGGGAGGCAATGTTCACGGCGATCACCGAGTCCCACTTGGCGTTGTCCATATTGGCGAGCAACTTATCGCGGGTGATGCCAGCGTTGTGGACAACAATATCGAGGCGGCCGTAACGCTGCACGGCATGTTCCAGGATCCGCTGGCCCGCGTCAGGGTTGGTAATGTCCAGCTGCAATGCGGTCCCACGGACTTCATTGGCAACGGCAGCAAGGTGGTCACCTGCTGCAGGAACGTCAACCGCAATGACTGTTGCACCGTCCCGGGCCAGGGTGCGGGCAATGGCTGCGCCAATGCCTCGTGCCGCGCCAGTTACTACTGCGACGCTTCCCTCCAACGGCTTTTCCCAATCCGGCTGGTTCGATGAACCGGCAGACGAGGCTGTCAGAAACTGGCCATCAACGAAGGCCGAGCGTCCGGACAAGAAGAACCTCAGGGCCGAAACTGCACTGCCCGCATTGGCGGCTATACCGTTGGCCAGCAGGATTCCGTTGGCTGTTGCCCCGGCCCGGAGCTCCTTGGCCAGGGACCGCACAATTCCGTCAATGCCGTTGCGGGCTGCAGCAATGGCGGGTGCATCGGAGATGGCTGCCGGCCGCGAGATGGTGACAACCCGGGCATTCTTGTTCAGGTCCCGCAGAGCAGCACCGACCGTAAGCATCGTTACCGAAAGCTGTTCCGGGTGTTCTAGCTCGTCGAGCACCACCACAATGGCACCAAGCTTTTCCTTGGGTGTTGCATGCCGACGCACGTCCTGGTGCCAATCGAGCAGCACCTTTGCAACGCCGTCGGCCCCTGCGCCCTGGCCAAGCACCAAGATTGGACCTTCAACCAACGGGGCCTTGGGACTATAGCGTCGAAGGATCACCGGCTGGGGTAGGCCCAGGCGCTTGGCCAAGTCCTTGCCGAAACCACGGCTGACGAATTCCGTGTACTTGTCTGCCTTCTCGCGCATATTTTGGGCTGTCATGTAAATTACCGTGCTTCCAGGATGGCCACGACGCCCTGACCGCCGGCAGCACAGACTGAAATCAGGCCACGCGCCGGACGTCCATCGACTTCTCCGCGTTCATGGAGCATCTTTGCGAGTGTGGCGACGAGCCGGCCACCAGTCGCCGCGAACGGATGGCCCGCAGCGAGAGAGGAGCCGTTGACGTTGAGCTTGCTGCGGTCAATGGATCCGAAGGCACCGTCCAGACCTAGGCGGGTGGTGCCAAAGTCCTCATCTTCCCAGGCGGCAAGGGTGCTCAGGACCGTTCCGGCGAAGGCCTCGTGGATCTCAAAGTAGTCAATGTCATCCAGCGTCAGGCCATTGCGGGCCAGTAGGCGGGGCACCGCGAAAGCAGGTGCCATAAGCAGTCCGTCCTTGCCATGAACAAAGTCCACGGCCGCGGCTTCGCCGTCTAGGACGTCGGCAAGGATGGGCAGGTCCCGGGCCTCGGCCCATTCCTCGGAAGCAAGCAGGACCGCTGATGCGCCGTCGGTCAACGGAGTGGAATTGCCTGCAGTCATCGTGGCGTTTTCACCCAGAGACCTGCCGAATGCGGGCTTGAGCGTGGCCAACTTTTCCAAGGTGGAGTCGGCACGAAGGTTCGAGTCACGGGTGAGCCCGCGGAACGGTGTGACAAGGTCATCGAAGAAGTTTCGGTCGTACGCCGCGGCGAGGTTCTTGTGGCTGGCCAGGGCAAGTTCATCCTGGGCTTCCCGGCTGATCTTCCACTGGGCAGTGGTTAGGGCTTGGTGCTCTCCCATGGACAAGCCGGTGCGCGGTTCACCCGTGGACGGTGCGTCCGGCGAGAGGTCCTTAGGGCGGATGCGGCTAATAATCTTTGCCTTCTGCCCCATGGTCTTGGCCCGGTTCAGATCAAGGAGGATGGCGCGCAGCCCTTCGCTGACGGCAATGGGCGCATCGGATGCGGAGTCCACGCCGCCCGCGATGGCGGAGTCAATCTGGCCCAGTTTGATTTTATTGGAGAGCCCAATAACTGCTTCCAGACCGGTGGCACAGGCCTGTTGCAGGTCATAGGCGGGTGTCGTGGCGGCAAGAGCCGAGCCGAGAACCGCTTCACGCGTGAGGTTGAAGTCCCGGGAATGCTTGAGGACAGCGCCGGCGGCAACTTCACCGATTTCCTCGTCCGCAAGACCAAACCGGGCTACCAGCCCGTCCAGTGCGGCCGTCAACATGTCCTGATTGGAGCAATGTGCATAGGCGCCACCGGATCGGGCGAAGGGGATGCGATTGCCACCAACAATCACCGCCTTGCGAAAATCAGTGCTCTTTTGGGTAACTGCTTTTGCTGATGAAACTGGCTGCGGCTGCGCACCGGCCTGATCGGTCGCAGACTCGTTGCCGGATGTTGTGGGGGTGGTCATGAAGCTCTCTCCTTCGGGAACGCCTTGTGTTACTGATACTCAGCGTACCTGATACGCTGAGTATCGTGAACATGTTACAGCGAGAGCCGGCCGCGCCGGCTCATTCTTCTGTGCCCGGCCAGGCCGTCGATGCAACTGATGCCCTGCCTGCCAGCGGCGAGCGGTCTGACGGCCCTACCGTGGACGGGCGATCGGCGAGATGGGAAACTCATCGCGAGGAACGGCGTCGTGCATTGATCAAGGCCGCACGCCGAGCCATTCACCGACTCGGCCCCGACGCGTCCATGGAAGAGATCGCCGCAACAGCGGGAACATCAAAGTCCGTGTTTTACCGCTATTTCGGCGACAAATCAGGACTCCGGCAGGCTGTCGGCGCCGTAGTGATCAGGCAAATGCAGGACACCCTTGCGGCGGCACGGCAAAAGGCAACCCAACCCCGGCAAGGCGTGACGGCGATGGTTGCCGCCTACCTTGAAATGGCCCAGACCTCACCGAATGTGTACTTCTTCGCAACGATTCCGGCCGACGGCGAGAGCCGACCGTCCGGTGAGCTAAGCGGCTTCTTTGATTCCGTGACCGCCATGATCACTGAGCCGCTGCGCCACCTTTTGGGCGATCCAGAATCAACGTTGCTGGGCTATTGGCCCACAGCCGCGATCGGCCTGGTCCGTACGACCGGTGAATTGTGGCTGCAGGCTCCGGAGGACCCCGCTAAACCGGACTCCGCGGCGATGGCCCAACAGATTTCAGCATGGCTTTTCGACGGCGTGGGGCAGCTGCTCTCCGCCTCCCCCACTTCATCAACCGCAGCAGAAGGATAATCATGACCAATGTACTGACACCGGTTTCTTCGGCAGCTGAGCACGACGGCGCCAATGTTGACGTCGCCGCGCTTGGCGAACTCTTGCTGGGCAAATGGTCCCAGGTTCGTTTGGCAGCCCGTGAACTTGCCGGACTACCCGAACTTCACAAGGTCGAGGGGTTGAGTCACACCGAACACCGCCGTCGGGTGTTCGAACAGCTCGGCATCTTGGTTCAGAAAAACGGCGTTCACCGTGCGTTTCCGAAACGCCTTGGCGGAAATGACGACCATGGTGGAAACGTAGCGGGCTTTGAAGAGTTGGTCCTCGCCGATCCGTCACTTCAAATCAAGGGCGGCGTTCAGTGGGGACTCTTCGGTTCCGCAGTTATGCATTTGGGTACCGAAGAACACCAGAACAAGTGGTTGCCGGGCATCATGAACCTGGATATTCCGGGTTGCTTTGCCATGACAGAAATTGGCCATGGCTCCGATGTCGCCTCAATCGCCACGACGGCCACCTACGATGAGGCCGCCCAGGAATTCGTCATCAATACGCCATTCCGCGCTGCATGGAAAGAATTCATCGGCAATGCCGCCGTCGACGGATTGGCTGCCGTGGTGTTCGCCCAGCTCATCACCAAGGGTGTCAACCATGGCGTGCACGCTTTTTACGTTGAGTTGCGCGATCCTGAAACCAAGGACTTCCAATCCGGCATCCAGGGCCTCGATGACAACATCAAGGGCGGACTAAACGGAATCGACAACGGCCGTCTGGCCTTCGACAATGTGCGCATCCCCCGGACGAACCTCCTTAACCGGTACGGTGATGTAGCCGCGGACGGTACCTACAGCTCAACGATCTCAAGCCCCGGCAGGCGCTTCTTCACCATGCTCGGGACATTGGTCCAAGGCCGCGTGTCCTTGAACGGTGCCGCCGTTGCGGCGTCGAAGGTCGCCTTGAAGATCGCCATTCAGTACGCCACCGAACGCCGTCAGTTCAACGCAGCCTCGGATACCGAAGAGGTTGTGCTGCTGGACTACCAGCGACACCAGCGCCGCCTCCTCCCCCTGCTGGCCACCACTTACGCCGCCGCCTTCGCTCACGAAGAATTGCTCGTCAAGTTCGACGGCGTGTTCTCCGGTGCGCACGACACTGATGAGGACCGCCAGGACCTGGAGACATTGGCGGCAGCATATAAGTCGCTGACCACATGGCACGCCCTTGACACTCTTCAGGAGTGCCGCGAAGCGTGTGGCGGATCCGGTTTCATGGTCGAAAACCGATTCACTTCCCTACGCGCGGACCTGGACGTCTACGCAACGTTTGAGGGCGACAACACCGTCCTTTTGCAGCTGGTCGCCAAGCGACTTCTGGCGGATTACAGCAAGGAATTCAGCAATCTAGATTTCGGTGTGTTGGCCCGCTTTGTAGTTGGGCAAGCCGCCGATCTGACACTCAACAAGACCGGCCTACGCCAGGTAGTCCAGTCCCTTGCCGACACGGGATCTGCCCAAAAGTCCGCCAAGGCACTCAAGGACGAAGCCACACAAAGGCAGATGTTGGCCGATCGGGTCCAGACCATGGTGGCGGAGATTGCCGGTGCCCTGAAGGAAGCGGCAAAGCTACCCAAGGAACAGGGCGCCGCAATCTTCAACGACAACCAAAATGCACTTATTGAGGCCGCTCGCGCCCATGCTGAACTTCTGCAGTGGGAAGCTTTCACGGCCGCCCTGGCCCGGATCGAAGATGCCGGTACCAAACGAGTGCTGACCAAACTTCGTGACGTATTCGGACTTGGCTTGATTGAAAAGCACCTGGATTGGTACTTGATGAACGGCCGCATCTCCATGCAGCGTGCGCGAACCCTTTCGCCGTACATCAATCGCCTGCTGGGCAAGCTGCGGCCTCACGCTCTGGACCTAGTTGACGCATTTGGCTACGGACCCGAGCACCTTCGGGCCACGATTGCATCCGGCATCGAGCGAGAGCGTCAAGACGAGGCCCGTGATTATTTCCGGAATCTTCGAGCCAGCTCTGCCGGCCCGATTGACGAGAAGATCCTGATTCAACGGGCTAAGGCTTCTTCCAAGAAGTAACCACCCCTAAGATTCGACGGCGGGCCCCCCCGTGGGGGGCGGCCGGGTTGGGTTTCGGGGGTTTCGGCAACCGCTTGATCGAATCGGCGGTGACCTTGGCACGCGCGGCAACAGCGGCCTTCGACGTGTCGCGCTTGGTCGTGTCGCGCGGTGCGGGTCGAGT
>JBKKBD010000209.1:0-5039 GCA_046714315.1 Specibacter sp. | reverse complement strand
CTGGCCAACCCGGCCATCAAGGAGGCCTACCTGGGCGGCTAACCCCCATCCCAACTGACCCGCAGTAGTGGTCGAAAAACGCATCGAAATCGCGTTTTTTCAACCACTACTGCGGGTCAGTTGGCTTTAAAGGTCGGTGCGGGAATCGTTGGCGTACGTGACACCCAACTGGGCGCGGACGTCGTCGAACAATTCCATGATGGCCAGCGAATCATCTAGCGGCATGGTGGAGCTTTCGGTCAAACCAGCCTGGATGCAGCGAGTCACCTCGCGCAGTTGGTAGGTGTAGCCGCGGCCCGGCTGCTCAAAGGTTTCGGTGCGTGTGGCACCGTTGGGCCCGGAGATAAAGAGCTCTTTCGGGTTGTTCAAGGATTTGACGGTTTCGATGTAGCCCAAGGTGCCCGAAACCGTAGCCCGTCCGGGGCCCTGCGAGTTCAACTGGCTGATGAGCTGGGCCTGGCCGCCATTGGCATAACTGAGCGTGATGGTATTCAGCGCGTCTACGCCAAAGGACGTGAGCTCACCGGTGGCGGATACCTTCTCGGGCCGGCCAAGCGTGCCCCACGCCCAGAGAAGCGGGTAAACCGTGAGGTCAAGGAGTGCGCCGCCGCCGTCGGCCGGGGCCCAAATCCTTAAATTGGGATCAGCGGGTGCTACAAATCCAAGATCCGCACGCACCCACTTGACCTCACCAATTTCACCCGAGGCGATGATCTCCAAGGCGCGCTGGTAGCCCGGCACAAAACGGGCCCAAACAGCCTCCATGAGGAACAATCCCTTGGCTCGCGCCAGCTCAATCAGAACCCGGGCCTCTGCCGCGGTGATGGTCAAGGCCTTTTCACACAGGACATGCTTGCCGTTTTCCAAAGCGGCGCGGACAATATCAAAATGCTGGGCGTGTGGGGTGGCCACATAGACCACGTCCACGTCGGGATCCGCCAACAGCTGAAGGTACCCTGCGGCACCCGAGCCGTCGGGGCCGCCGTCGTAATAATGGGTGGCAAAGCCAAACTTGCCGGCGAACTCCGCTGCACTCGTCTCACTGCGTGAACTCACGGCCTGCAGCACGGCGTCCTCGAGGAGTGCCAGGTCCGCGGTGACAGTGTTGGCAATGCCTCCTGTGGCAACAACACCCCACCGCAGGGGAGCGCCCGTGGCGGCGAGGGTTTCGGGGTTGAACGTGGTGTACCAGTCGGGACGGCCGACAAAACGGGGAATGGTCATTGGGACATTCTGCCAGCATCACAACGCCCGTGGGCGAACATGACAAGCGCTTCGACGATTCCGAGTTCAGGAATTTGTCGGCACCGCCCCGTAGGATGAATCGCAGCTGCTTTGGAACTGGAGAATGACATGGTGCAAATGACTGAGACAACGACAACTGTGGCCGAGGTGCTGGCCGAGCTGGCTGCCCTCGAGGATCCGAAAGCCCGTGCCATCAACGAGAAACACGGCGATGACCACGGCGTAAACCTGGGCAAACTGCGTGCCATCGCCAAGCGGCTGAAGACCCAGCAGGAGCTCGCGGGCCAGCTCTGGGAAACCGGTGACACGGCGGCCCGGCTTGTGGCGCTTTTGATGTGCCGGCCCAAGGCATTTGGGCGTGACGAGCTGGACACCATGCTGCGAGAGGCCCGCATTCCCAAGGTGCAGGACTGGCTCGTGAATTATGTGGTGAAGAAGAGCCCGCACGTTGAAGAGCTGCGCGTTGCCTGGTTCGCCGATCCGGATCCCATCGTTGCCAGCGCCGGCTGGGGACTGACCAGCGATCGCGTGGTCAAGTCGCCGGAGGGCCTTGAGTTGCCCGCGCTGCTGGACATCATCGAGGCCCAGATGAAGGAAGCTCCCGAGCGTCTGCAATGGGCCATGAATCACACCCTGGCCCAGATCGGGATCGAGGACGCCGGGCTCCGCGCCCGCGCCATCGAGATCGGTGAGCGCCTGGAAGTCCTCAAGGATTACCCCACGCCGCCAAATTGCACCTCCCCGTTCGCGCCGATCTGGATCGCGGAGCTGGTGCGGCGCAACGACTCGAAGTAGTCTCCCGCGCTTTTGGTGCCGGACATGACAAAGGCCCGTATCCGGCGTCGTGATGGACGACGTCGGATAAGGGCCTTTGCGCGATTGACTCGCCTTGGCTGGTGACTACTTCGTCAGCGGGCCAAGTACCTTGTCATTGGCGAACTGCTCTGCAGCGTTTTCCTTCGTGACGATCTGCGGAACCAGCAGGAATGCCGGAACAACCTTGACACCGTTGTTGTAGGAGGTGGGGTCGTTGATCTCGGGGGTCTTGCCGCCCTGGAGGTCCTTGGCCATCTGGATGGCGTGCTCCACCAAAGCGGTGGTGTCCTTGTTGATGGTTGAGTACTGTACTCCAGCCATGATGGACTTGACCGACTCAACTTCTGCATCCTGGCCGGTCACCGTGGGGTTGGCCTTGCCGGCAGCCTTGACCGAGGTCAGAATGGCGCGTGCCAAGGTGTCGTTGGGGGAGAGCACACCGTCGAGCTCGGCGCTGCTGTAGCTTCCAACGAGGAGGGAGTCCATGCGCTTCTGGGCATTTTCTGCCTTCCAGCCCTGGGTTACAGCCTGCTCGAAGGTCTTCTGGCCCGAAACGACCTTGACCGTTCCGTCATCGATCTTGGGCTGGAGAACCTTCATGGCACCGTTAAAGAAGACCTTCGCGTTGGCATCGTCGGGGGAGCCGGCAAAGAGTTCGATGTTGTACGGGCCTGTGGGCTTCTTGGCCTTCATGCCATCCAACAGGGCCTGGCCCTGAAGCTCGCCAACCTTGAAGTTGTCGTAGGCCACGTAGTAGTCGACGTCCTTGGTATTGAGCAGGAGGCGGTCATAGGCGATAACGGTTGCGCCGGCATCCTTGGCCTGCTTGAGCTGGGTGCCCAGCTGGGCGCCGTCGATAGCACCGACGATGATGACCTTGGCACCCTTGGTCACCATGGCACTGATCTGGTTCTGCTGCTCGGAAACGCCACCGTTGGCGAACTGAACATCAGCCTTGAAGCCCGCTCCGGCCAGACCGTCATTGAAAAGCTTCTCGGCAAGAACCCAGTTTTCACTGGTCTTCTGTGGAAGAGCCACACCAATGAGAGAATCGGCGGCGAAGCCTGCGGCGGCACTCCCGGATGCGGCAGGCGTCTCTGCACGGCCACAACCGGTAAGGGCCAGCGATGATACGGCCAAGATAACGGCCATCGACTTGAGAGTCTTGTTGAATTTCAACATGGTGGTTCGCTTTCTGTTGGTTTTGATTTATGAAGAAGAGGAAGTTTTAGGCCTCGGTCTTGATGGTGCCCTTGAGTGGTTCGGCAACTTCAAGATCGGGGTTGTTGCTGCCGCCAAGTTTCTTCATCATGAAGCCGATGAAGGAGGGCTTTCCTTGGCTCTTGTTGTACACATCGAAGACGACGGCGGCCAATAGGACCAGGCCCTTGATGATCTGCGTCCAGTCAGACCCGACGCCCAGCAACTGCAGGCCGCTGCTGAGCACAGCCATGACCAGACCACCAATCATTGAACCCACCACGGTGCCCACACCGCCGGTGACTGCCGCGCCGCCAATGAAGACGGCGGCGATGGCATCGAGTTCCCAGCCAACGCCGTCGGACGGGCCAGAAGCATTGGAGCGGGCAACGAAGATCATCCCGGCCAGTGCGGCAAGGATGGCCATGTTCATGATGACCAAGAAGTCGGTGCGCTTGCTCTTAACACCGGAGAGTGCTGCTGCGTGGCGGTTGCCACCCACTGCGTACACGTGGCGGCCAATGGTTGTCCGTGAGCTGATGAAGCCGTAAATCAGGACCAGAACACCCAGAATGATGCCCGGCATGGGGAACGAGGTGCCGGGGCGGCCGGTGGCGAACAGGTAAGTCACGTAGAGGATGACGGCGCAGAGGACGACCAGTTTTACGATGGTGACCCACAACGGCTTGACGCCGGCGCCCAATGACAATGATTTGCGGCGGCCGCGCAGCTCGCCCCAAATGATCGCAGCAACGGCCAAGAAGCCGATGAGCAGAGTCAGGTTGTTATAGCCGGTGTTCGGACCAATCTCGGGCAGGTATCCGGCGCCGATGAACTGGAAATCTTCGGGCACCGGGACGGTCAGGGACTTGCCGAAGAATTGATTTGCACCGCGGAAAATGAGCATGCCGGCCAGTGTGACAATGAAGGCCGGAATGCCTACATACGCCACGAAGAAGCCCTGCCAGGCGCCAATGAGGGCTCCCAGAACCAGGCCGGCCACGATGCCTAGGTACCAGGGAAGTCCCCAGTCCCGCATTGAAAGCGCGACGACGATGCCCACGAAGGCGGCGACGGAACCGACCGAAAGGTCAATATGTCCGGCGATGATCACTAGAACCATGCCGACGGCCAGAATCAAGATGTACGAGTAGCCGTTCATCAAGTTAATGACGTTGTCCGGGGTCAGCAACAGCCCGCCGGAGCGGATCTGGAAGAAGACGACCAGGGCTATAAGGGCAAAAATCATGCCGAACTGGCGGGTATTGCCGCCGAAGAGTTGTTTGATGGCGTTCATTGGAGGATGTCCTTTTTCTTCCCGGGATCTAGGCAGACTTAGCGGCAGCGGTCATGCGTTTCATCAACGATTCCTGGCTTGCCTCGTTTTTGTTCAGGACACCGGTGACGGCGCCCTCAAAGATGGTGTAGATCCGATCAGAGATGCCGAGCAGCTCTGGCAGTTCCGAGGAAATGACGATGACGCCCTTGCCCTGGTTCGCGAGTGCTTGGATAATCCCGTAGATCTCATATTTGGCGCCGACGTCAATACCTCGGGTGGGCTCATCAAGGATGAGCAGATCCGGATCGGTAAACATCCATTTGGCCAAGACGACTTTTTGCTGGTTTCCGCCGGAAAGTTTCCCGACACCTTCGTCAACGCTTGGCGCCTTGGTGCGCAATTGCTTGCGGTAGTCCTCGGCCACGGAGTATTCCTTGTCGCGATCCACCACTGTGTGTTTGGAGACGGCGGCAAGATTGGCGGAGACGGTGGTGGTCTT
>JBKKBD010000208.1:0-19520 GCA_046714315.1 Specibacter sp. | reverse complement strand
TGGCACCATGGTGCCGCTGGTGATACTGAACCCGGAGGGCCGCCTTGCCGGGCGTCTGAACATCAACGGGATCGTTCACGGCGCGCTCCAATCAGCCGCACTTGGCTATTGGATATCTGAATCTGAGAACGGTGCAGGACTTGCCAGCACGGCCGTTGCCGAGGCAAGCGACTACGCCGCACAGCAGCTGGGCCTCCATCGGCTGCAGGCTGAAACGTTGGTGCATAACATTCGCTCACAAAAGGTGTTGGAGAAGAACGGCTTCACTCGCTACGGCCTGGCTCCCAAATATCTGAAAATTGCCGGGCAGTGGCAGGATCACATTCTCTTCCAGCGAATCCTCGAGTCCGAAGAGTAACTCGCGAAACAGCGGGCTCAGCCGGGGCTGCCTACACTCCGGAGCCCAGTTGTCCCCCGGATGCCTCGAGATAACAGTTGCCGCACAGCGATTCGTACCAGACATCGGCGCCCTCGATGGCGACCTGATCGCCGTCGAACACTATGTCATTGCCAACCCGGCGGGTGTTGAACATGGCCTTGCGGCCGCAGCGGCAGATGGTTTTCAATTCCTCGAGGGAATGCGCAATTTCGAGCAGCCTGGCCGCTCCGGGGAAAGCGCGAGTGCGGAAGTCGGTGCGGAGTCCGTAGGCCAGCACCGGCACTCCGTCGAGGACGGCGATCCGGAAGAGGTCGTCAACCTGCCCCGGGTCAAGGAATTGGGCTTCATCCACCAAGAGGCAGGCAACCGGGGCCAGGTCAACGTGTTGGAGCAGCGCATCGGGATCATCGCCGGCCACCTGGGTGGCAAAGAGTGCCCGTGCGTCCGCGCCCGGAGGGATGACGAAGTCAACTTCCCTACTGACGCCCAGGCGGGAAACAATGGAGCTTTCGCCCTTCGTGTCCACACCGGGCTTGGCCAACAGGACCCGTTGGCCGCGTTCCTCATAGTTGAAGGCTGCCTGCAACAGGCCCGTTGACTTGCCCGAATTCATGGCGCCGTGGCGGAAATAAAGCTTCGACAAAACTGTCCTCTCCCTGCCTGGGGCAAGGTTGTTAATTCTGGCTAAGCAGAAGTTACGGAGCGGTACTTCTACCCCGGCACCAGCTTCTGCCATAGGGTTATACGAGCATCAACTATATGTGGTTTCCATCACGATAAAGGAAGTGCGCCATGCCCGAGTTCATGGACGTCCACAATCACATGAAGGGCATCACCGCCGATGCCCTCAAGGCAGCCCATGAGGCCGACCTCGAGGCGCAGGGGGAGGAAAACGTGATCTTCAAGAACGCGTGGGCCGACCCCGAGACGGGCAAGGTTTTCTGCCTGTCCGAGGCCCCGTCAGCGGAGGCCGTGCTGCGCGTTCATGAGCGCACCGGGCACGCCGCCGACGAAATTCACAACATCACCTTGGTGGTTTAAACCACGTGGTTTAGGCGAGGCCGAGCTCGTCCTTGCCGAAGATGAACAGGTAAGGCACGTTGGCTTCTGTCTCGATGCGCTCCTTGGCGCCTGTGTCGCGGTCAACGATCACGGCGACGGCTACGATGTTGCCGCCGGCCTTGCGCACGCCTTCGACGGCGGCCAGAGCGGAGCCACCCGTGGTGGAGGTGTCTTCCAGAACAACGACTTTGCGGCCATCGACTCCGGGGCCTTCAACCTGACGGCCCATGCCGTAGGACTTCTGCGCCTTGCGGACCACGAACGCGTCAATGGCACGGCCGGCATCGCCGGCGGCGTGCATCAGCGCGGTACCAACGGGGTCGGCACCCATGGTCAAGCCACCGGCGGTTTCAAATTCGATGCCAGCCTCGTCAAGCATGGCCAACATGACGCGGCCGGCGAGGCGTGAGGCCTCGTGGTGGAGCGTGATGCGGCGCAGGTCGATGTAGTAATCGGCCTCCTTGCCGGAAGACAGGATCACCTTGCCGTGAACAACGGCCAGTTCCTTGACGAGTTCGAGCAGGCGGGCGCGGTCAGCAGCAAGTGTTGAGGTCATGGGATCCATTCTAATTGGGCGCAGGCAACACAACCGAAACCTGCAGCCGATAAGCTGATCACATGCGCGAACTACAGGCACAGATCATTGCAGAACTCGGCGTCCAACCCACCATCGATGCGAAGGTTGAAATCGCAAGGCGGGTGGCGTTCTTGAAGGACTACCTCAAGAGCACCGGCACCAAGGGATATGTGCTGGGCATCAGCGGTGGACTCGACTCTTCGCTGGCCGGCCGCTTGGCGCAGCTGGCCGTTGAGGAACTCGCGGCGGAAGGAATCGACGCGAACTTCATCGCCGTACGTCTCCCCTATGGCGTCCAACATGACGAAGATGACGCCCAGGCGGCCCTGAAGTTCATCAACGCCAAGACGGAATGGACCTTCAACATCGCCCCAGCCGTTGATGGCTTTGAGGCCGAGTTCGCCAAGACCTCAACGGACGATGTCTCGGATTTCAACAAGGGCAACATCAAGGCCCGTTCCCGCATGATCGCCCAGTATGCGCTGGCCGGACATGACAACCTGCTTGTCATCGGCACCGACCACGCGGCAGAGTCCGTCACCGGCTTCTTCACCAAGTTTGGCGATGGTGGTGCAGACATCCTGCCACTGTTCACCCTGAATAAGCGCCAAAACAGGGCCCTGCTGCAGGAGTTGGGCGCCCCCGAACAGATCTGGAACAAGGTACCCACTGCGGACCTTCTTGACGGCGTCCCCGGCCGCACCGACGAGGACGAACTCGGCATTACGTACAACGAAATCGACGACTACCTCGAGGGAAAATCCATCCCCGAGGCAGCCGCCGAGTCTATTGAGAACCGCTTCCTGCGGAGCCGGCACAAGCGCACCGTGCCGGTTTCTCTCCTTGATTCTTGGTGGAAGTAGCGTTGTTACGCGGTCAGTGAATCCACGTATTCCTGGTTTTCGCCGATCCACTTCTCAATGATCGCGGTGTAGTCCGTGGTCTTTTCGCCACCAAACATGGCATTTTCCAACGAGGCAAGCGTCTTGGAATCCATCTTGAAGTCCTTCAGCCACTTGTTCAGGGTGGGGTAGTCCTTGTCGAAGTCCAACCGTGAGAAACTGTGAACTCCCTCTGCCGCACCCAAAAGACCCTTGGGGTCCTTCAAATCCTTGAGCGGAAACGCGTCGTAAGCCCAGTGCGGCTGCCACAAGGTGACAACAATGTTCTCGCCCTTGGTGGTGGCAGTCTTCAGTTCTGAAAGCATGGCGGGTGTGGACGAGGTTAGGTACTCCATCTTGTCCAGGCCATAACCCGGGATGACCTCCTCGCTGGTGACCTTGGTCAGGCCAGCCCCGGGCTCAATGCCAACAATCCTGTTTCCGAACAGGTCCGCGTTGGCCGCCAGCTCATCGATGGAGTCGATGGGGGCATCTGCGTTGACAGCGATCGTCAGCTTGGCCTCATCGTTCCAGGCGCCCAGATCGGTGATCTTGTCGCCATACTCTTCAATGTAGCTTTTGTGCGTGATCGGCAACCACGTATCGAGCGCTAGGTCGTAGTCGCCCGTTGAAAGTCCGTTGTAGGCAGGAGCCACGTCCGCATTTTGCAGCTTGACGTCGTATCCCTTCTCATCAAGAATGACTTTCCACAGCTCGGAGGCGGCAATGCCCTCATCCCAGCCATTGAAGACGGCGACGCTGAGGTCCTTCTTGTCTCCGTTTTCGAGGGCTGCTCCTCCGCTGCCGGAGCCACAGGCGCTCAATCCCAGTGCCAGTGTTGCCGCAATGGCGGCCACGCTCAGAAATTTCTTGTTCATGATTCATTCCTTTCATTGGCAGCACTAAACACATTGCTGCCGCGATTGGTTTGTAAGACTATTTTTCGCCTGCGCCTAGGCCTTCTTCTTGCCACGCTTTGCTGTGCTGTTGGTGCCGAAACTTGCCGTGACGCGGTCAAGGTAAATTGCCAAGATGACGACGGCGATGCCCGCTTCGAAGCCGAGTCCAGCATCGATTCGGCCCAAGCTGGCAACAACATCTCCGCCCAAGCCGCCTGCTCCGACCATTCCGGCAATGACCACCATGGAGAGCGAGAGCATGATGACCTGGTTTACGCCGGCCATGATGGTGGGGCGCGCCAGAGGAAGCTGAATCTGGGCAAGGATCTTGCCTGGGCTGGAGCCGAAAGCATGCCCGGCCTCGACAACTTCCTTGTCCACTCCGCGGATGCCCAGCTCAGTAAACCGGACGCCAGGGGCCATGGAGAAGATGATGGTGGCGACAATGCCTGGCACCACACCAACGCGGAACATGACCAGCGCGGGAATCAGGTAGACCATGGCTGGCATGGTCTGCATAAGGTCCAAAATTGGCTTGATGATCGACGAGGCCCTGTCGGAACTGGCCGCCCAAATACCCAACGGAATGCTGATAACAACGGCAATCACCGTGGCGATCACCACCAGCGCCAAGGAGTTCATGGCGTTCTCCCACTGGTTCACCCCAACAATGACAGCGAAGCCAACTACTGTGCCAACACCCAGCTTCCAGCCACTCGCCCACCAGGCAAAAGCGGCGAAAACTACAATAATGACCCAGTATGGCGGTGCCTGCAGCAGCCATTCAAGGCCGTCATAAGCGCCGACAAGGATGGTACGCACAAGGAGGAAGAAGCCCTCCAGCGTGGTTGTGATCCAGTCCAGACCAACTTCGACCCAGTCGCCCAGGGGAATCCTAAAATCGGGGGTCATTTTGCCACTCCTTCATACTGCGCCAAAGCAGCCGTCACCATTTGCTCCGGAAGGGGCGCAACAGCCACCTCAACCACGGGGAATTCGGACGTTGTGGGGGGAACATTGCCTAATGCCGCCAGCAGCGTCACGCGCGGCAAGGCACCCACCAGACGGCCGTCGTCGTCCACCACTGGCAGCGGAATGGGACTTTCCACGGCACGGCCAAACAGATCGTTCAACGCGGTGTCGGGGCTGACAGGCTCAATGCCGTCACGCACCACGGCGGCCAAATCGGTGGCACCCTTCTCCACCTGGGCCATGACGTCGCGGTCACGGACAATCCCCTGATACCTGCGTCGCCGGTCCACCACAAAGGCGGCCGAAACCTGCAGATCGCGCATGGTGCGCAGGGCGTTGCGCGGGCCGCCGGAAATCGTCACGACAGCCAGGGGCGGCTCCATGACGCCGCCAGCAGTCAGCACGCGGGTCCTGTCTACGTCCTGCACAAACTGGGCAACATAGTCGTTGGCCGGATTGGTCAGGATCTCATCCGGTGTACCAATTTGCACGATCTCACCGTCGCGCATGACAGCGATCCGGTCACCCAGGAACATGGCCTCATTGAGGTCGTGGGTGATGAAAACAATGGTCTTGCCGAGCTCGGCCTGCAATACCACTAGCTGTTCCTGCATTTCACGCCGGATCAGCGGGTCAAGGGCGGAGAATGCCTCGTCCATGAGCATGATGTCAGTCTCGGCGCACAAGGCGCGGGCCAGGCCAACGCGCTGCTGCATGCCGCCTGAGAGCTCGGAGGGGTACTTTTCGCCCCATCCGCCAAGCCCCACCAGGGTCAGCATCTTTTCGCCCCGGTCAGTGCGTTCGGCCTTGTCGATGCCCTGAATTTCCAGCGCATAGGCGGCATTTTCGAGCACTGTGCGGTGCGGGAGCAGGGCAAAGTGCTGGAACACCATGGAGATTTTCTCCTGGCGGACGCGGCGCAGTTCCTTGTCACTGATGGCGGAAATGTCTGTTCCACCCACCACCACGGAGCCCTGAGTCGGTGCCCACAGCCCGTTGAGCGTGCGGATCAGGGTGGACTTGCCAGAGCCGGAGAGGCCCATAACCACAAAAATCTCACCCTTTTTGACCTCAAAGGAGGCGTCAATGACGGCTGCTGTGCCCAGCGCCGTGAGGTCCTCACGCTTCTTGCCACCCTTGAGCCGCTTGACGACCTCGGCCGGGCGCTTGCCAAATACCTTGTAAACGTTTTTGACGCTCAGTGCCACGTCGGTTTCGACGTTCTTGATTTCGGCGTCGTTGGCAACATTCTGCGTTGCTTCTTTTGTGGATTCGTACACGTAGTACCCATCTACGCGAGCGTTCGCACCCATGGCCAAGGGCCCGGATCGGACGAACGGTCGCGATTGGTGTTTTCGTGCTGCAGGCGTTGTTACGCGTCAAACTCTTCGCTTCCCCGCACGCCCCGGCCGGGGCAGCAAGGAAAGACGGCCCCACGGATAGTGAGGAACGGGAAGCTATCCCTGCCGCCAGTTCGACGGCCTGTGTCTGGCTGCCTCGTGCGGATGCAAGGATGATTCGTCATCTTGTGCACCGGCTCATGGCAGTTGCCCGCAGGCTTGTCGGTCTACTGGTTCACCTCCACGCTAACAGAGACATTTTCGCTCTCAGCGTAATTTCGCCATTTTTTTACCTCCATAACCCACAAAGTCCACACATCCCATCGAGTACTGGCGGCTGAGCAAGCGTTACCATTTTGTGATAAAGGGTGAGAAATTCACCTTTTTCTGGCATTTCAATGGTGTCTCTTCCCACAGTTATTCCATTCGGGAGGCATTTCCTGCGACCCGCCCCCGGCATTTCCTTGATAGCTTGGATAGGTGAAGATTGCTACCTGGAATGTGAACTCGCTGCGCGCCCGTGCCGACCGCGTGGAGGACTGGCTGCGCCGTACCGATGCCGATGTGCTGGCCATCCAAGAAACCAAGTGCAAGGACGAGAACTTCCCCTGGGAGCTCTTTGAAAACAACGGCTACGAGGTGGCTCACTTTGGCTTTAGCCAGTGGAACGGCGTTGCTATCGCCTCCCGTGTTGGCCTGGAAAACGTGGAACGCACCTTCTCCGGCCAGCCGGCGTTTGGCAAGGGGGGCAAGGATCCCGTTCAGGAGGCCCGAGCCATCGCCGCAACCTGCAACGGGGTGCGCATTTGGAGTCTGTACGTTCCCAACGGCCGCGCCCTTGATGACGAGCACATGCCCTACAAACTTCAATGGCTGGACGAGCTTAAGAACCAGGCGACCGGTTGGCTCGCGGAGGACCCTAACGCCCAGATCGCCTTGACCGGCGACTGGAACATTGCACCCCAGGACGACGACGTCTGGGACATCGACTTTTTCCGCGACCAGGGCTTGACCCACGTCAGCGAACCCGAACGCGCGGCATTCTCGGCGTTTGAAGCGGCAGGTTTTACCGACGTCGTACGTCCCCTGCATCCGGGGCCCGGCGTTTACACCTACTGGGACTACACACAGCTGCGCTTCCCCAAAAAAGAAGGAATGCGCATTGACTTCGTCATGGCCTCCCCCGCGCTGGCCGCCCGCGTGACCTCCGCCGAGATTGACCGTGAGGAACGCAAGGGCAAGGGTGCTTCCGACCACGCGCCCGTGATTGTGGAGTTGGGCTGATCCATGACGGGCGGGCTGTACTTGGGCGGGGTGCAACTTCCTTTTATCTCCACCCTGCGCGTCTACCTACCGCGTGAGGCCTACGCCCCCGCCGAGTTTGCCTATCTTCGGAGCAGGATGGAACCGGAGCAAAATGCCATCAGCGTAGATGCCGGCGAACTTGCGGACTCATTGGGGCGGGTCAGCCGGAAGCATCCACATCCACTTCCGACCGCGGATGGAGACCGGGTGCGCGTTCTCACCATGGGCGAGGACGAACCAACGTTGTACGCACCCAACCAGGTGGTTGCCCGGTCCATTGCCAGCGCGGCCGAGCTGATTGCCGGAAACATGGAGCAGTTGGCTACGCTGATCCTCTCCCAGGAGGAGTGGACACTGGATGTGGAACGTGCCTCTACGAGCCGCTACCTGGAGATGCCCCTTCAGACCCGGTCAGCTACATGGGGCATCCCCTTCAGTTGGTTCATCCTGGTTTATGCCAACGATCGCATGGAAGTTGTTGAGGCCAACGGCCGGATCCTCACGGTACGGATCCAGGTACCTGTGGCCACGGCCGCGGGCAGGGCCGAACGCACCCTGCGCATGCTGGCCACGATGGCTCCCGACCTTGACTTGTTCACTGAGCTGACGGACCTGCTCAACTGGCTTTCAGGGTTCAGTGAAGCAGGTGTGGTCGAGTTGGATTATGGTCCCGTGGCCAACAAGGTACACCCCGATGACTCACCAGCCGACGTGCACATGGGATTGGAATGCCTGGCCGAAGGTGATTTCACCGGCGCGGCGGCCGCATACCGCAGGCTCGCCAACCGGTGGATGCCGATCAGACAGCTGGCCCGGGCAAGTTAATCCCCACGTCCTCCCTAACCTCGCTTCGCTCGGCCAGGGAACCCTCGGACGCGTGGGCCCATGCGTCAGCGCTGTGCCGTGGATTCGCGGTGGATTAGCCGAAACGGCATAAGTTCGTCTTGGATGGCGCCGATTTCCCCGTCAAGCTCGGCAAGGAGCATGCGCGCGGCCCGCCGTCCGTGCTCCAGAGGTTTTTGCGCGATGGTGGACAGCCCGGCGGGTGCCGAGAAATCGTGGTCGTCGATGCCGACTACCGACAAGTCTTCGGGAATTCGAATGCCGCGTCGCCGGGCCTCAAACATCAACCCCAGTGCCATTTCATCGGATCCACAGAATACAGCCGTGGGCCGCTCCCCTGGCAGGTCGAATAGGCGGACAGCCGCCGCCACGCCCTCAGTCACTGTGTAGTCACCGGCGATGTTCCATTCAGGACGAAGTTCCAGTCCGGCACGTAGCATTGTGGCGTCAAATGCCTCCGAACGCATTGCTGGCACAACGAAGTTCTTCTCATCATTGATGCCGCCGCGCAGATGCCCGATCTTCCGATGACCAAGGTCAATCAGGTGCTGGGTCGCTGCAACAGCGGCCGCCGAATCATCCACGTGCACACCCCGGCAGCCCTCAACGGGACCGCCAACCGAAACCATGGGAATCTGAGTTCGCTGCAGCTCCGCCAGTTCAGTGGCGGTAAGCCCCAGACAAAGAACCACCAGCGCGTCGATCTGCTTACGGACCATTTGTTCGGTAAACCGACGCTGTTGGCCGTGCAGGTAGCCTCCAAGACTGAACAGCAGCAGGTTGTAGCCGTGTTCGCGCAACTCTTGGTCAATACCTTCCAGCGCATGCGCAAAGTACCACCGGTCGATGAACGGAACGAGCACTCCCACGGTTTTAGTCCGCCCCGTGGCCAATCTCGTGGCCGACGGGGATGGCACGTAGCCCAATTCCTGGGCCACGGCCAGAACACGTTCCCGGGTGGCGGCGTTGACCTTGGGCAGGCCCCTCAGGGCACGTGAAACAGTTGCTGTAGAGACTTCTGCGCGCGCGGCAACGTCGTCAATGCTCACTCTCACGCCCTGCCTCCTTTCGGTCTTCCGCTTCCTTGCTCTATTGGGGCCGTCTGCCCCGCCTGGCCGGCAGTTTCCGGCGCAGCCGGATCATGCCCCACAGCCCCAAACAGACCAGCAATAATCCTAGCGCCCACATAAGTGCCGGTTGTCCGGTGAGTTCATGCCAGAGCGTCACAGCGAAGAGGACTACTGCCCAAAACCCGAGGAAGCCGATGATGATGTCGAAGTCCTCACCGCTCTTTTGCTTGCTCGTCGGGATGTGCAAGGTGTGCTCAGGTTCGGTCTCTTTATGCGCCATGGCCTACTTCACCGCCCCGGCCGTTAGCCCGGCAACGATCTTGCGCTGGAAGATCAGCACCAAAATGACCAGCGGAATGGTGACAACGGTGCCAGCCGCCATGACTGCCGTATACGGTTCCTGATGTGGCTGGGAACCGGCAAAGCGTGCGATGGCAACCGTCACTGTTTGGGTGGCGTCATTGGAGAGAATGCTGGCAATCAAGTATTCGTTCCACGAAGCGATGAAGGCAAGGATCGCGGTAGTGAATACTGCCGGGGCCGCCAGCGGCATGATGATCTTGCGGAACGCCTGGCCCTGCGTGCACCCATCGATGCGGGCCGCTTCTTCAAGCTCCCACGGCATTTCCCGGAAGAAGGATGTCAACGTGTACACGGTCAATGGCAGCACGAACGAGATGTTCGGAATGATCATTGCCTGGTAGGTGCCAATCCAGCCAATGTTTCCAAACAGCTGGAACAGCGGGGTGACGATGGCAACACCCGGGAACATGGAGGCCCCGAGAACCACGCCCAGCACCATAAACTTGCCGCGGAATTTCAGCCGGGCCAGCGCGTAGGCGGCGAAAACGCCGAACAGCAGGGCCACAACGGTGGTTACGCCGGAGATGAACAGCGAGTTCAGCAGTGCCCGGTCCAGGTGGTTGCCCAGCTGGGATGAGAACGCGGTCTTAAAATTGTCCCAAGTCACGTGGGTAAAAAACGGGGTCGAATCGAAGGTGTAGCCCACATCCCGGAAGGCGGTGACAATCATCCAGTAAAACGGCAGCAGGCACCAGATGACGATGACGGCGGCGCTGACATAAGTACGGGTGCTGGACCAGTTTTCCCGACGTCTGGCCACCGACTTGGCGGCGGCCGTATGGGACTTCACTGTTGAAGTTGAGGTGCTCATTTGTTCTTCCCCTTAGCCCCGCCACTGGCGGATTCAACGGCATTGGCCCCGAGGAACCGAACAAAGATGAATGCCACGATGAAGATGATCAGGAAGGTGATGGTGGACAGGGCCGCGGCGGAGTTGAAGCCGACCCTAATCTGGTTGACCACCAAGATGGACAGTGTGGTGGTGCCGTTCGCACCACCGGTCATGATGGCTGGCAGATCGTACATGCGCAGGGCGTCAAGGACGCGGAACAAGATGGCCACCATGAGCGCCGGCTTGACCAGCGGCAAGGTGATGAGCCTGAAGCGCTGCCACGCCGATGCGCCGTCAACCTTGGCTGCCTCGTAAACCTCTGCCGGGATCATCTGCAGTCCGGCCAGGATGAGCAACGCCATGAACGGTGTTGTCTTCCAAACGTCGGCGATGATGATGGCCGCCTGTGCAGGGCCTTGGCTGCCTGTCCACAGAATGTCGGTGTGGAACAAGGTGTTGACAATGCCGTCGAAGGCAAAGATGAAGAACCACAGCTTGGCCGTAACTGCCGTCGGGATGGCCCATGGGACCAGCACCGCTGCTCGCAGGACGCTGCGGCCACGGAAGGTACGGGCCATGATGATTGCCATCCAGAAACCAAGAATGGTCTCGAAGAAGACCGTGATCACGGTAAAGAAGAAGGTGACGCCGGTGGCGCTCCAGAACTGGGCACCCAACGTTCCTGGCGGGCAGCTAGCGGGTCCTGTGGGAGTCTCACATTGCTGGAACAGCCAGTGGACGTAGTTGGCAAAGCCAGCAAACCCTCCGGCCACAAAGCTGCCGGACACTGGATCCAGCCCCTCGTCCTGCTGGAAGGACATGACGATGGCGTTGACCACCGGGTACAGAATGACGACGGCCAGAACAATCAAGGTGGGCGCCACCAGCATCGCCGCTACACGCCCCTGGGTTTTTTCCTTTCGGTCCTGACCGACTTCCTTGTTCTCACCACCCTTGCGGGCCGATTTTCTACCGGGAAGTGCTCCCGGTTCAAGCTGTGTGGACATACTGCTTTCCTTTCACCACGACTCTGTGTGGCATCACGCACGCGGTGATGCAAAGGTCCGCACTGCGGTGTTCCCGGCGTGGCTGACCACCACCGAGAACACCGCAGTGCGTTCTAGTTGACTACTTTGACCCTGCGGCCGAGATGGCCGCCTGCATGTCCGTCATTGCCTGGTCAACACTCTTGTCCCCGCTGATAGCAGCGAAGCTGTTCTGCTGGATGGCCTGAGTCACGGCCGGGTAGAACGGCGTGACTGGCCGCGGCACAGCGTTCTGAATGGAGGTCAGCAGCACCGGCAGGTACGGCAGCTTTGCCACGAGTTCAGCGTCGGTGTAGAGGCTTTCCGTCACTGGTGCCAAGGATCCCTGGGTTGCATAGAACTTCTGCGTTTCTGCGGTGACCATGTAGGTCACAAAGTCCTTGGCCGTGGCCTTGTACTTGGAATCAACGCTTACAGCCAGGCTGTGTCCTCCCAAAGTGGAGGCACCGGGACCGTCCTTGCCCGGCAGGGGTGCGATGCCAAAGGTGTCCTTGACCTTGGAGGCACCGTCGGTTTTGGCCAGGTTGTACACGTAGGGCCAGTTGCGCAGGAACATCAGTTTTCCGTCCTGGAATGAGGCTCGGCCCTGCTCTTCCTGATACGTCACCGCCTGCTTGGGGATGTTTCCGTCCTTGTACGCCTGAACGAGGTTGGTCATCCCGGCCTTTGCTTCGGCACTGTCAACGGTGGCCTTGCCGTCCTTGTCGACGATGGTGCCGCCTGCGGTGTTGATGGCCTCGGCAACGTTCACCGTGAGGCCCTCATACTGGGCCATCTGCCCGGCGTAGCAGTCAATGCCCTTTTCCTTGGCGATGGAGCACATCCCCATCATTTCCTCCCAAGTCTTGGGCGGGGTGGGGACCAGATCCTTGCGGTAGTACAGGATTCCGCCGTCGGAAGTCTGCGGCGCCGCGTACAGCGTGTCCTTGTAGGTTGCAGCCGCAACAGTTGCCGGGAGGAACCCGGTTGTGTCAATGGCCATCGTGTCCTTCAGTGGCTGCAACCAGCCCTTGGCCGCAAATTCAGCCGTCCACACGACGTCAACACTGGCAACGTCATAGTCGCCATTCTTGGCCTGGAAGCGCTGAACCAAGTCATCGTGCTGCTGGTCAGCCTTGTCCGACTGCTCCTTGAACGTGACCTTCTCATCAGGGTGGTCCGCGTTCCACTTGTCCACCAACGGCCGGATGACGTCTGAGTTATCCTTGCCCTGAACATAGGTGATGGGCCCGCGGGCGTCGAGGTTCTCCGAGGCGGCACCTCCGCCACCACCGGACGATCCTCCACCTGTTCCGCCGCTACAGGCGGAAAGAGCCAGGGTCAGCACTGCGACAGCCGCCATTGGCATGTACATCTTGGAAATCTTGGTTCCCATGCTCATTCTCCTAAAGTGAAAATCTTCAGATGCGGCGCATGATTCACGGCAGCGCATTGAGTGGTTTCGAGTGGTGCATCTCACAATAATCAGATCCGGTGCTAGAGTGCAAGCGCTTACACCTTTTCGTTACCCGTTTGTTTCAGGAGGAACAACATGACATCTTTTCAGCCAGCGCCGACCAAGCCTTGGTGGGCCAGCGCCGTGATTTATCAGATTTATCCGCGGTCGTTTGCCGATGGAAACGGTGATGGCATGGGTGACCTGTCAGGCATTTCAGGGAAATTGGAGTATCTGGCCGGCTTGGGCGTCAATGCCATCTGGTTGTCCCCCTTTTACTTGTCCCCGCAAGCTGATGCCGGGTATGACGTGGCGGATTACCGCCGGGTCGATCCCTTGTTTGGTGACCTAGATGATTTTGACGCTATGTTACGCAAGGCCCATGGTCTTGGTCTGCGGGTGATCGTGGACCTTGTCCCCAACCACACCTCGGATGAACATGCGTGGTTTCAAGAGGCCCTGGCTTCTCCGGCCGGATCGCCTGCCCGCAACCGCTACATGTTCCGGGACGGGTTGGGGATCGGCGGCAACGAGCCACCCAACAATTGGCGTTCCATCTTTGGCGGCAGGGCCTGGACCCGATTAACGGAGAACGGCATCCCCGGCCAATGGTATTTGCACCTTTTCGACACGAAACAACCGGACCTGAACTGGGAAAACCCCGAAGTCCATGCCGAGATGGAGTCCGTGCTTCGGTTCTGGCTGGACCGTGGGGTGGACGGCTTCCGTGTTGACGTGGCGCATGGGATGGTCAAGGCCCCCGGACTTCCGGACTGGGAGGGACATTCAGCCATGGTCTCCGGAGATGAGACGGAGAGCCCGAGCGAGACGACTTCAGTACATGACCCGGCGCACCAACAAAAACCGACCCTGGACCCGCCGTCCCCGTTCTTCGACCAGGACGGCGTCCATGAGATCTACCGGTCCTGGAATCGCGTCCTCAAGGAGTACGACGGCGACCGCATGCTGGTTGCCGAGGCTTGGGTTGAGCAGCCCGAGCGATTGGCGATGTACGTACGAGCCGACGAGATGCAACAGGCCTTCAACTTTGAATTCCTGCTGGCCGGCTGGGATGCCGAACGCATGGCAGCGGCTGTGGACAATTCGCTGGCCGCGAATGCCACCGTCGGCGCGCCAGCGACGTGGGTCTTGTCCAACCACGACACCGTTCGTCACCCATCCCGCTTTGGCTTGGCCGATCCAACCACTTTCCCCAAGGGAATCAGCGCCGAGGATGAACAGCCGGAGGAGGCGCTCGGGCTGGCCCGTGCACGCGCGGCAACTTTGCTGATGCTTGCCCTGCCCGGTTCGGCGTACATGTACCAAGGCGAGGAGCTGGGCCTGCCAGAGCACACGACCCTTGATGCAGCATTCCGCCAGGACCCGGCCTTCTTCCGCACAAACGGTGCCGAGCGCGGCCGCGATGGTTGCCGGGTCCCGTTGCCATGGAGGGCGGCGGATCCCGGCTATGGTTTCAGTTCCGGCGATGCAAGTGAGGGTGGGCCCAGTGCGCCTTGGCTGCCACAACCACAGTCCTTTGCCACCTACGCTGCCGACTCCGAGATTGGAGTCGCAGGGTCCACGCTGGAGTTGTACCGCACGGCCCTTGAAATACGTGCCACGCATGCTCTAGGCGAGGGGACGCACGCCTGGGCGCCCCAGCACCACCCGGGCGCCGGCGTCGTTGCCTTCAGTAATGGCCCAATCACCGTCATCGCCAACGCAGGCAACGTTCCCCTGGATCTGCCCCCGGCAGCCGAGATTGTTCTGGCCAGCGGAGCTGAGACGGTGTCCGGCGGAAAACTGGCACCGAATTCTGCCGTCTGGATCGCCAGCTAAAAAGTAAGCGCCGGGTTCCCAAGGAACCCGGCGCTTACCGATCTGTACCGATCCGGCTTGTGTTACTTGTCGTGCTTGAAGATTCCAGCGATCTTGGCGCCGAAGCCCTTAGCCTTCTCGGCTGCGTCGCCTGCGAATTCCTTGAGGTTCTCGCCGGCTTCGCCAGCGAATTCCTTCACATTTCCAACTGCATCCTCGGCGAAGTCTTTGATGTTCTCGCCGGCGTCGCCAGCAAATTCCTTGATGTTTTCAGCAGCGTCGCCAGCAAATTCCTTGGCATTGTCCACTGCGTCCGCGGCGAAATCCTTGGCCTTGTCTACTGCTTCGGCTCCGGTGTTTTCGGTGTTGTTCTCAGTCATGTTGCCCTCCGTTGTGTGTCATTGCGGGCCCCCAAGCTTGTAGCACCCAAGGGTGATGATGAATCGAGACTAGCGGACTCGTTCAGCTTTGGTGAAGCGTGACCTGGCACCGGAACCAATGCTAAGCAGCACCGGAACCTCAAGTCCCAGCAATTCATCCAAGGCAGAAACCAATTCGGTGATCTCCGCGGCGATTTCATGCGGCGCGACACCCGGCCGCGGCAAAACGCGGACTCGCAGAGCCGTCTGACCGCGGAAGTCATAACTCGTCACGGAGACCCCGAACAAGTCGGTGCGCTCCAACAGGGCACTTTTTAGCGCCTGCTCGGCCACGGCGCAACTGAGCCTGACAGCGCCGGAGGCTCCGTCGTCGTCCGCGTTACCCTCGTAGTCATGCAGGGTGCTTGCCCGGCCCTTTCCTTGGTTGGCAATCCAGGAAATCATGACGATGACGACCACAAGGAAGAACACGGCGCCGGCGAGCCAGATCCAGCTCTGCGAGGTCAGCAGCAGACGTGTGCGGTCCGCGTAATCACCCAGCCATGCGAGCTGCGCGCCGGCCCATCCCTGCCACCAGCTGGCCGCGTTGGGGATAGTGGCAAGAACGATGGCGCCGCAGCCGGCGACGGTCATGATCAGGCCGATGAGCGTCAAGAGCACGCGATTAAGGCCTCGAGGTGTTCCGTTCATACGCCAATCACCCCGCTCTCGGCCAATCTGACGGTGACCACCGGAGCTGGCTCGAGAGACATGGTGTCCAGCTCTGCTTCAACGGCGGTCTTGATCCCGTCTTCGGACAGCCGAATCCCGGAAGTGGGTCGAATATTGACCTGCACCGCCCTGGCCGAAACCACCACCATGACCTGCTCTCGGGTAACGCCTGCAGCCATGCGGGCGGACTTGGCCAAGGCCGAAGCGATCACTTCATCATCCACAACGATGGCTACACGAGGATGGACGATGACGTGCCGGGCACGCCGGCCCGGCAACAGTCCGTTGCAGAGAAAGATCAGCCCGATCAGGGCGACAAGCAACCCCGCGGCGCCTAGCAAAGGCGTTGGCGTTGCGCCGGGCAGTCCTGCAGCCCGCCGGGCGGCCTCCATGGGGTGCAACAGCCATGCCGGCTGGCCAAGCGCCCCCAACATCATTTCCAGCATGCAGTAAACCGCTACGGTCGCAACAAGGATGGCCGCAATAACAGCCACACCCGAACGAGGCGAATGGGTCTCGCGACTAAGGATGCGCCGCAAATAATCCGCGCGCGTGTTTCCAGCAGCCTTGGTCTCCAAACTCTTACTCATAGAACCCGCCCGTTGGTGCTGGCAATGAGTCCGGAGATCCGGATGTCCACCCGGCTCAACTGAGACCCGCTCAAGAGTTCAACCTGTTCAAGAATCCGGGCCTTGGCCGCCGTTGCGCGGGCCAGAATGTTGCCGCCGCTGTTCGCCGCCAGCCCTGGGTTGCGGCGGATCTCGGTCAGTGACGGCGCACCCATGGCGGAGGAAATGGACAGGGCAAGGGCTCCGGCGTCGTCCTGCCAGGTGACCCGCACCTGGGCGGGAGCCACAGCCAAAATGTCAGCCGCTGCGACCTTGGCGACTGAAGTCAGGGCCTGCGTACTGATGCGGTTGTGCCCCGCAAACTCCGTGGATTTTGTGAGTTGTTCACTCACGACGACGAGCGCCGTCCAGTCAAGGCGTCAAGGACGCCACGCCAATCAAGCTTTCCGCCGGCGGCACGTCCCACAAAAGCACCTACGGCGATGAACACCACCGAGACGACAAACCCCCAAAAGCCAAAGGCAAAAGCCATAAATGCCAAAAACGCGCCAAATGCGGCGCACACTACGCTGAGATTCACGGTTATTCCCCGGCTTCCGTTGAATTGTTAATGTCGGTGGCTGGTTGCGCTTTGACGGCCGCACCCAGGCGTTCGGTGAGACGGGTACGCGGTGCCGGCTTCTCGGCGTCGGGCGTTGGAATGAAGACGTCGGTGATTTCAATATTCACTTCGATCACATGGCGGCCCACCAGCTCTTCAACGGCTGAGTAGACGGCACGCCGGACAGTGTTTGCGAGCGTCTGCAACGGATAGCCGTACTCAGCCATAAAGACGATGTCCACGGCCACCTGGGACTCACCGACTTCCACACGGACGCCTTGGGTGAGGTCTATTGCGCCGACAACTTCGCGGATGGCACCAAGGGATCGTGACGCACCTGAGCCCAGTGCGTGAACGCCGGCAACACTGCGAACAGCAACGCCGACCACCTTTGCCACGGCAGTCTCGGCAATGACAGTGCGCCCTTGGGTATCCCCCGGGCTTGCAGCGGCCGGTGAAGATGAAGCCTGATTGTGCGAGTCCATGAATGGGCCCTTTCTGTTTCTCTTACGGTAAGCCTATGCACGGCAAAGATGAGGGGCAACGCCGGGTGCACTTTTATCAAAGGAGAATTGTTTCGCCAATTGTGGCGTAAAACACAGAAAGAGTTATTGGGGAGTTAAACAAGAAAGACCCCGATTTCTCGGGGTCTTGCTGGTGGCTCCGACCGGCGTCGATCCGGTGACCTTTCGATTTTCAGTCGAACGCTCTACCAACTGAGCTACAGAGCCTTGGTGATCTGAAAATCCTCGTCACCAGATCATCTTGAACTAACTCAAGACAACCAAAGCGACCCTGACGGGACTCGAACCCGCGACCTCCGCCGTGACAGGGCGGCGCGCTAACCAACTGCGCTACAGGGCCATACTGATTTACTGCTTTTGTTTCTCTCACACGTTTGCGTGATTTTCACGAGTAATAGCGTACCAGCTTTTTTTCGGCTGATTTACCACTCACTCGCAAGTACCCCCAACGGGATTCGAACCCGTGCCGCCGCCGTGAAAGGGCGGTGTCCTAGGCCGCTAGACGATGGGGGCCTAGTCATCCTTCTTACCTCCGCGTTGTTTCCAGCGCTTCGGTCCGAAGTGGACTCCAAAAACTATAGGGGCATTTTGGCCAGAACGCAAAACGAGACTCCCCTCCGCAACTCACCTTGGCCACCCAGGGCTAAAAATCCCCGGAAATTCAACGTTTTCACGGTTGTCACTAGGCTGGGGGCATGCATGAAAATCCACTGGCCGGCATCCCTTCCTTCGCCCCCTTCACCATGAACGAGGCGGAATTTGACGCTGCGGTGCAGGCTGCCATCGCTCAGATCCCAAAAAATATCAGTTCCGAGATGGACAATGTGGCGATCTTCACAGCCGATGACTATGTGCCTGGCCCGGGCGAAGACCCGGACACCGTTCTGTTGGGTCTCTATGAAGGCACGCCCCTCACGGAACGTGATTCCTGGTGGGAATCAGGCTCCCTGCCTGACCGGATCACCATCTTTCGCCAGCCCATTGTGGAGATCTGCCACAGCCGCGAAGAAGTCATCCATGAAATCACCGTGACGGTGGTCCACGAGATCGCCCATCATTTTGGCATCAGCGAGGAGAGATTGCACGAACTTGGTTGGGGGTAAATGACACCAGTGTGGTTCATGTTGCTCGTGTTACTGGTGTTGCCAAAGGCATCTACGCGCCGTAGGGTCAGATTAACTGTGTAGGTGTCCGCGCGCCGCCAAACCGCCTTTGCGGCCGGGTGCACGCACCATTTACCTTCCATCTGCAGTAAGGCAACGGGATGACTTTGCGCTTTTTGGTTCGCGGCACCACCGCACTGGCCTGTGCGGCCGTGGCATCCACTGCCTTCCTGGCCCCTGCCAATGCAGCCCCGGGGGCATCACTCTCCCCCGGCCTCGGCGCCCTCAGTGCCGCCGCCTTAAGTTCGACGGCGTTGCAACAGTTTTCGCTGCGCCCGCTGAGTCCCGCTATTCCCAGCGAGGATGAGATTGCCAAGGCCAAGGAATCCGAGGCCACGACCGCCGCAGCTTCTGCCGAGTTGGATGCGATCATCAGTTCGGCCAATGACAAGCTTCAAGCATCAACCGTCGTGGCCATGGGTGCCAACAGCGCGTACACCAATGCCTTGGTCATTCTGGATCAACGCAAGAGCGCGGCAGCAACCGCGAAGGCGAAGGCGGAAGCGGCCGCCGGCGCAAATAGGGCAGCCAAGGAACAGTTGGGCCAGCTTGCCGGAAACTTGTACAAAAATGGCGGATTGGACCTAAGCGTTCAGGGAATCCTGGCCAGCTCCGACGCCGACGATGCCATGTATCAGGCCTCCACCCTGATGGCGTTGAGCGCCAGCCGCGCCCATACCTTCGACACCGCCGCGGCAACGGCCGCAACATCGACCGCGCTGCAGGCCCAGGCGGACCAAGCCAGCAAGG
>JBKKBD010000207.1:0-7574 GCA_046714315.1 Specibacter sp. | reverse complement strand
CATTCGGGGCGGCGCTGACCGTTGGAGCGGGGTGGGGCGGATTCAATGCATTGGAGACAGTGGGCGACTTCTCCGGAGATGGCTACGGTGATGTCATAGCGCGGGCACCGGCCACGGACCTGCTCTGGCTCTACCGCGGCAATGGACGTGGCGGATGGTTGGCACCACAAGTGATAGGAAAAGGCTGGAACGGGTTTGACCCCATTGTTGGCCCCGGGGACATGAACGGTGATCAGAAGGTTGACGTACTGGCTCGTGAAACCGCCACGGGACGGCTATGGCTGTATCCGGGCAATGGCAGAAGCGGCTGGCTTCCGCGGATTCTCGTGGGTTCCGGTTGGGGCGTGTTTAACACTTTGTTGGCCCCGGGAGACTTCAATGGCGATGGAACCGCCGACATTCTGGCCAGAGAACGTGCCACCGGCCTGTTGTGGCTGTATCCGCGAAACGTCTCGGGTGGCTGGAACACGCGGGTACTCATTGGAAACGGCTGGAATTCCCTTCCAGCAGTGATGAGCCCCGGTGACTTCAACGGTGACAGAACGGCAGACGTCCTAGGCGTTGACAAGGCGGGCGTACTTTGGCTTTACCCGCGCACACCACACGGAACATGGGCAGGTCGAATTCAGATTGGCCACGGCTGGAATGCCATCAATGCAATCTTCTGACACAAGATCAGGGGCGTCCCACCACTTGGTGGAACGCCCCTGATCTGCAACGGAACTTAGATCGTTGCAGTATCAATCACGAAGCGGTAGCGGACATCGGACTTCAAGATGCGCTCGTAGGCGTCGTTGATCTGCGCGGCCTCGATCAGCTCGGTTTCCGGAGCGATGTTGTGCTCGGCACAGAAGTCCAGCATTTCCTGGGTTTCTGCGATGCCGCCAATTCCTGAGGCAGCGAAGGAGCGGCGGTTGCCCATGAGCGCAAACACAGAGATCGGCAGTGGCTCGGCAGGGGCGCCCACGTTGACCATGGTGCCGTCCAAGCGCAGCAGGGAAACGTAGGAACCCAGATCAACGGCGGCGCTAACCGTGTTGATGATCAGGTCAAAGGTGTTCTTGAGCTTCTCAAAGGTGCTGGAATCGCTCGTGGCGAAGTAGTGGTCCGCACCGAATCGCAGGCCATCTTCTTGCTTGCTCAGAGACTGGGACAGCACTGTAACCTCGGCGCCCATGGCGTGGGCGATCTTGACGGCCATGTGGCCCAATCCGCCCATGCCAACTACAGCAACCTTCTTGCCCGGGCCCGCGTTCCAGTGAGCCAGCGGGGAGTACGTGGTGATGCCAGCGCAGAGCAGCGGAGCAGCAGACTCATACGGGATGCTCTTGGGGACACGAAGAACAAAGTCCTCGTTAACGACAACGTTGGTGGCATAGCCGCCCTGGGTGATGGTGCCATCCAGGTCAACGGAAGCGTAGGTGCCAACGTTGCCATTGGCGCAGTAGTTTTCCATACCGGCGAGGCAGTTTTCGCACTCGCGGCAGGAGTTGACCATGCAGCCAACGCCAACGCGGTCACCCAAGGCGTGACGGGTGACGTCGGTACCCACTGCGGCGACGGTGCCAACAATTTCGTGGCCCACAACCTGCGGGTAGGCGATGGGGCCCCATTCGCCGCGAACGGTGTGAATGTCGGAGTGGCAGACGCCTGCGTAGGCAATGTCGATCAAGATGTCGTGCGGTCCCACTTCACGGCGTTCGATGGTCGTGGCAACGAGCGGCTCGGTGGGGGAGGTGGCAGCGTAAGCGCGTGCGGTAGTCATGAATTCTCCAAGCGTGGGGTTAATCGGCGCCCAATGGCGCGTTCCGTCCTCGACGCTACATGGTCAAAGACCGCAGGAGTAGAGAAAATCCACTAATCCGGGAGGTCTGGTTGATGGGGGCACTGTCAGTGACTGCCTCACGGGAGCTATGAGACGTAAAATCGAATAAATGGACAACAAAACTGAGCTGCGCGAGTTCCTGACGTCCCGCCGCGCGAAGATCCGCCCGGAAGACTATGGCCTGCCGGCGGGAAGCAGTCGCCGCGTGCCAGGACTGCGCCGGGAAGAACTCGCGGCCCTGGCCGGAGTCAGCGTCAGTTGGTACACCCGGCTGGAACGCGGCAACGCCGTCGGCGCATCAGACGCCGTCTTGGATGCCATTGCCCGCACCCTGCGTTTGGGTGAAATTGAACGCCGTCATCTCTTCGATCTCACCCGCGGGGCAAACAGTGCTGGTCCTAAACCAGTACGACGGCGCTCGCCGGCACCTGTCATCCGCACCACCCTCCAACTGGTCATGGACCAGATGACCGCGATGCCCGCCGTCGTCCAAAATGGGCGGGGCGACATCCTCGCCATGAATCCTCTCGGCAAGGCGTTGTTTGCGGGGCTCATCTCGGGATCCACCGGCACATTGAACCATGCCCGCTACATCCACCTAGATCCGGGCGCCCAGCGTTTCTACGTGGATTGGGATCAGGTGGCTAGTTACAGCGTTGCCATGCTGCATGTAACCGCCGGCCGCAATCCACACGATAAGGATCTGACGAATCTGATCGGCGAGCTGGCCACGGCGTCGGAAGATTTCCGCGTCCGATGGGCCGCCCATGATCTTCACGAGCACCAGTCGGGTGTGAAACGGGTCCATCACGACGTTGTCGGGGACATGGATCTGATTTACGAGACGTTGTCCCTGCCCGGCGAGTCTGCCCTGAGTATGTACATTTACACTGCAGTTCCCGGCAGTGCATCGGCAGATGCGCTGCGGCTATTGGGTGACTGGCATGCACCGTGCCCGCCGCAAGCCGCCCTCCCAACCACTGCGAAGGGTGGGAAGGCGCCGGGAGCCTAGCTCGAGGAAAGGGACCCCTCGCGCGAGTAACCGCCAGCCCCCGCGCGAGGGTAGCAACATCCACGCAAAGTGTCCGGCATTTTGATCCCCGTTTGGCATTGACACCGGTCACATGTGTATTCTTATTTGGCTGCCACTTTTTGGCGGCTGTCATCGGGATTGTAACTTTCGGCAAGAACCTGAGACGCTACGGCCTCGCGCATCCATATGCAGGGGCCATCCGTCCGTCTTTGCCTGAGGGTCCCTCCCTGACTACGCACTGCGCGTGGGCCGCCAACGTTGCCGCCCATTCCCGCATTATCTGCGTTTCTTCACGGAACTACCGGATCCCCAACGGCTCAGATTCTGGCTTGACGACGTCGTCATGCCTCGAGCGTAGGGAATTATCGTGTTCAAGCAACTATCTAAGATCGGCAAGGCTTTCATGCTGCCGGTCGCCATTCTTCCCGCAGCAGGATTGCTGCTCGGTATTGGTGGAGCCCTCTCCAACCCCACCACGGTGGCCTCATACCCCATCCTTGACAACCATGTTTTGCAGGGCATCTTCGGCGTCATGTCCGCCGCCGGTGCCACGGTCTTCGAAAACCTGGCGATCCTTCTCGCCGTCGGTCTGTGTATTGGCCTTGCCAAGCGCGACAAGGGAACGGCCGCGCTGGCTGGCGTGGTTGGCTACCTGGTCATGGTGGCAACCATCAAGTCATTGCTGGGGATCTTCACCCCGGATGCTGCTGCCGTTGACACCGGTGTTGTAGGTGCCCTGGTAGTCGGTGGCGTGGCCGTCATGCTGCACAACCGCTTCCACAACATCCAGCTGCCGGCCGTCCTTGGCTTCTTCGGTGGCTCACGCTTTGTCCCGATTGTCACAGCTTTCGCGGCCATCATTGTTGGCGCCGTGTTCTTCATCGTCTGGCCGCCCGTCCAGAACGCACTGGTCGACGCCGGCACCGGCATTGCCAGCATGGGCGCCTTCGGTACCTTCCTCTACGGATCGCTGCTGCGCCTTAGCGGTGCGGCCGGTCTGCACCACATGATCTACCCCATGTTCTGGTACACCCCGCTGGGTGGCACCGAAATGGTCAACGGCGTCCAGGTGATCGGTGCGCAGAAGATCTTCTTCGCCCAGCTCGCTGACCCCAACCACGTTGGACTCTTCACCGAAGGCACCCGCTTCTTCGCCGGCCGCTTTGACACCATGATGTTTGGTCTCCCGGGCGCCTGCCTTGCCATGTGGCATGTGATCCCCAAGGGCCGCCGCGCCAAGTACACGGGCCTGTTCGCATCCGTTGCCCTGACATCCTTCATTACCGGCATCACCGAGCCCATCGAGTTCATGTTCCTCTTCGTGGCCCCGATCCTCTACGTCATCCACGCGATCTTCGACGGTCTGTCCTTCCTTATTGCTGACCTGTTGAACATCAGCATCGGCAACACCTTCTCCGGTGGCCTGATTGACTTCCTGCTCTTCGGTGTCTTCCAAGGCAACGACCGCACCAACTGGATCCTTGTCATCCCGGTCGGCATCGTCTGGTTCTTCCTCTACTACTTCACGTTCAAGTTCTTCATCAAGAAGTTCAAGTTCGGCACCCCGGGTCACCTTGAGGACACGCTCTCGAGCGAGTCGGCTACCCCCGCCGATGCTGAGGTGGACGCCACTGCAACGAACGACGGCGAGACCCCCCTCCAGCGTGAAGCAGCTCAAGTTCTGCTCGCCTTGGGCGGTCCGGAGAATGTGGATGACGTGGATGCGTGCATCACCCGACTGCGTGTTTCCGTCAAGGATCCCAGTCAGGTTGATAAGGACAAGCTCCGCCAGCTCGGTGCCGCCGGCGTTTTTGAGGTCAGCGGTGGCGTTCAGGCCGTCTTCGGTGGCAAGGCAGTCCTGTACAAAAGCGCGATTAATGAAAGTCTTGGCATTGACGACTAATTTCGCGCCAACCGCTTAACCACACTAGGAGTCACATAAATGTTGAAAATGTTCAAGAAAAAGGGCGAGCAGATCTTCGCACCGGCGGCCGGAACGCTCATGGCGCTTGCCGACGTGCCGGACCCCGTTTTCGCCAGCGGCGCCGTTGGCGAGGGATTCGCCGTCGACCCTTCAGAGGGAAACTTTGTTAGCCCGGTAGATGGCGAACTGATCCTGGTAGCCAAGACCCTGCACGCCTTCGCGGTGCGCACGGCCGCTGGTGCGGAAATCCTGGTTCACGTTGGCATGGACACCGTCAAGCTCAAGGGCGAAGGCTTCACGGCCCACCGTGCCAAGGGTGAGAGCGTCAAGCAGGGCGATTTGATCATCAGCTGCGATCTGGCCCAGATGGCGCCGTTGGTTCCCTCCATGGTCACGCCGGTTCTGGTGACCAACGGTAAGGACTTTGCCATTGCCGAGACCGAAATCGGCGCAAGTGCCGGAACCCCGGTCATCACTGTTCGGAAGAAATAACATGGTGCCCGTCACGGGCGCTGCCTGCGCCTCGGTCACCGCTAGGATCGCATCCTTATGGACCTGACACGCGGAACATCTGCCACCATCAAGCGGGTTTACAACAACAACGTTCTCCTTGCCGAGCTTCACGACGGTAGTGAAATGGTTCTCGTTGGCAAGGGCATTGGGTTTAACCACAAGCCCGGCGAGTCCATAGCGCTTGATGCGGCGGATCAGCGCTTTGTTCCCGACGGCAGCTATGCCGCCAGCCACGTTGCCGGAGTGCTGGGCGATGCCCCGCTGGAACAGATCGAACTGGCGCAGGAAATCACGGCGATGGCCCAACTGGAACTGCGATTGGAACCCCGGCAATCGCTGTTGGTCCCCATCCTTGACCATCTGGGATTCGCTGTGCAGAGGGCCCGTGACGGCATCAAAGTTGACTTCCCGCTGCGGTGGGAAGTGGCCCAGCTTTACCCGGCCGAGGGGAATTTGGGGCGGCGCGTTGTCGCCCTCATCATGCAGCGGCTTGGCGTGCAATTGCAGGAGGAAGAGTGGGTGGCGTTCGCGCTGCACTTCGTAAACCAGCAATGGTCCAAGTCTGATTTTTCCAAGACAGTCTCCATGACGGAGACCATTGCCCAAGTCTTTTCGCTGCTCTCGGTGCGGTGGGGTAAGAACATTGACGAGAATGCCTTGAGTGCTTCTCGTTTTGTGACCCATCTGCGCTATCTCTTTGCGCGGCCGGCGGAGGTCACCGGCTCGGCAACGATCCGGGTTGATGTTCTGGCCTCTGTTCGGCAGGCCTACCCGGAGGCTGCGGATGCGGCCCTGGAAGTTGCCAAGCTCATTGGGGGAGCGCTGCGCCGGGAACTCGGAGATGACGAGGTTTCCTACCTGGCACTGCATACAAGTCGGCTCTATGTCGAGATGCTCAATACTTAGGACTTGAAATGATTGACAATGCTATTGCCACCACCGGAACAGGTGTTGTGGCAGGCCTTGGCTATGCGCCCGCGCTCTGGGTGAAGCCGGCGCCCGTGCTGCCGCCGAGCTATGAAGCTCTTATTGGCGAGGAAGCGCGGGAGCATGAAATTGAGCGCTGGAAGCTAGCCGTGGTTACGGTTGCCGGGCGGCTCACGGCCCGTGCCTCAAACGCTTCCGGTGCTGCCGCCGAAGTTCTCGGCGCAACGGCGGCCTTGGCTGCGGACCGGGGGCTGCAGCGCGCAGCGGCAAAGCTCATCTCTGCCGGTTCCACCGCTGAATCCGCAACAGTGGCTGCGATCGCGCAGTTCATCGAGAAGTTTGAAAAGCTTGGTGGGCTGATGGCCGAGCGCGTCACAGATCTTGGTGACATCCGCAACCGCGTGGTTTCGGAGCTGCTCGGCTTGCCGGAGCCCGGTGTTCCCACGCCCGCACGGCCCATCATCTTGTTGGCTGAAGACCTGGCGCCGGCTGACACCGCAACGCTTGATCCGGCCTTGATTCACGGGATCGCCACCCGATTGGGCGGCCCCACCAGTCACACGGCCATCATTGCCCGACAGCTGGGAATCCCGTGCATTGTTGCGGCTGCTGACTTGGTAGGAATTCAGGAAGGCGCCCTGGTGCTTCTTGACGGGGGCGCGGGAACCCTTTTTGTAGGCACTGATCCCATGGATGCCGAAGCTCGCGTCCTGGCCGACGCCGCACGCCGTGAGGCTGTGCAGTCGTGGACCGGACCGGGTCGCACCCAGGATGGCACCGCCGTCGAAATTCTGGCCAACGTTCAGGACGGTGCCGGAGCCCGTGCAGCAGCCAAATTCCCGGCGCAGGGTGTGGGATTGTTCCGTACGGAGTTGTGTTTTCTTTCCGCGCAGACCGAGCCTTCCGTGGCTGCTCAAGCCGGTATCTATGGTGAAGTCCTGGCGGCCTTCCCTAACCAGAAGGTTGTGTTCCGCACCCTCGACGCCGGATCCGACAAGCCGGTGCCGTTTGTTCTACACCCCGAAGAGGAAAATCCGGCACTTGGAGTGCGCGGCATCCGCTTGGGCCAAGCCGATCCGGGATTGTTGGAGCGCCAGCTCGATGCCATTGCCCTGGCCGCAGAGCAGCAGGGTGTCACGAACGCCAAGGTCATGGCGCCCATGGTGGCCACGATCGACGAGGCGCGGGACTTTGCCGCTGCCTGCCGAGCACGCAAGCTTTCGCCCGGCATCATGGTGGAGGTGCCCTCTGTTGCCTTGCTGGCCGAGGCGTTTCTGGAAGAGGTGGACTTTATGTCCATCGGCACCAACGACCTCACGCAGTACACCATGGCCGCGGACCGCATGGCGCCT
>JBKKBD010000206.1:0-5958 GCA_046714315.1 Specibacter sp. | reverse complement strand
TACGCACTGTGGCGCATTCGGAACAAGATGACCTATGGGTCCATCGCGTACCACCTGCTTGGCGAAACGTTCACGCTGGCCCAGGTGCGCGAGGTGTACGAGGCGGTTCTCGATCGCAGTATTGATCCGGCCAACTTCCGGCGCCAGCTCAAGCACACCGCCCATATTGAGCCCACCGATGAATTTCTCCAGGGGGGTAAACACCGCCCTCCGCGCCTATATCGCTACACCGGCGAGCGCGGCGGCGGCGAGCCCGGTTCGCCGCCCTCCCGTGTTTAGTCCCTCCCGCCTTAGCCTCACCCAGACCCCTAACGAAAACTGCCTCACACCTTGGAGCACACCATGTCATCCGTGAACACCACCATCCAGCTCATCACCCGCGAGCAGGCGCTGCCGCTCGGCGTGCCCGGCCGTGCACAGGAAAGTTGTGACGACGATCTGGCCAAGGGGCCCTGGGAATTTGATCTGGCGGAGGCGCTGGCCGGCACCCCCGGTTATGGGCCCGGCGCCTCTGAAGAGGACGTTGCCCCGGCGGCCACACCGCGGCAGGGTCAGCTGCCGCAGGAGTACAAGGACGCGTCCGACGCCGAACTTGAGTCCCGCATCCTCGCCGCCAAGGCGGAACTCGGGGAACGCGTCGTCGTACTGGGGCACTTTTACCAGCGCGATGAGGTGGTCAAGTTTGCCGACTTCGTAGGGGATTCCTTCCAGCTGGCCAACGCGGCCAAGACCCGTGACAAGGCTGAGGCGATTGTCTTTTGCGGGGTGCACTTCATGGCCGAGACGGCGGACATGCTTTCCGGCAGCCACCAGAGCGTCATCCTGCCAAACCTCGCTGCGGGATGTTCCATGGCCGACATGGCCGATCTGCCCTCCGTAGAGGCCTGCTGGGCTGAGCTGGAGGCGCTGTACGGAACGGAGCCGGATGCCGAGGGCCGGATGCCCGTGATTCCCGTGACCTACATGAATTCCTCGGCGGCGCTCAAGGCGTTCTGTGGAGAGCACGGCGGCATTGTATGCACCTCCTCCAACGCGGCCACGGTGCTGGAATGGGCCTTCGAACGGGGCCAGCGCGTGCTGTTCTTCCCGGATCAGCATTTGGGCCGGAATACTGCCAAGGCCATGGGCATCCCGCTCGAGGAGATGCCGCTGTGGAACCCTCGCTTACCACTGGGCGGCAACAGCCAGGACGTCATGGACAACGCCAAGGTGGTGTTGTGGCAGGGTTTCTGCTCCGTGCACAAGCGCTTCACGGTTAAGCAAATTGAGCAGGCGCGGGTGGACTTTCCGGGCGTGCGTGTGATCGTGCATCCCGAGTGCCCCATGGAGGTGGTCGACGCCGCCGACGAGGCTGGCTCCACGGACTACATTCTCAAGGCCATCCAGGCGGCTCCGGACGGCAGCACCTTCGCCATTGGCACCGAGATCAACATGGTCAACAGGCTTGCGGCCCAATACCCGCAGCACACCATCTTCTGCCTTGACCCGGTCATCTGCCCGTGCTCCACCATGTACCGAATCCATCCCGGCTACCTCGCCTGGGTCTTGGAAGGCCTGGTGGCCGGTGAGGTGTACAACCAAATCACCGTCCCGGAGGCCACGGCCGTCAACGCCCGCATTGCGCTGGAACGGATGCTGGCCGCCAAGCCCAAGAACACTCAGTTGCAGGACACAGTACGGGCATGAGCAACTCCCACCTGATTGTTGTGGGCAGCGGCATCGCTGGGCTCTACGGCGCGCTCCTCGCCGCGGAATCGGGGATGCGCGTGACCCTTATGACTAAGGGCGAGCTGACGCAGAGCAACACCCACCGCGCCCAGGGCGGCATCTGCGCCGTCCTCGGGCCGGACGATGCCGCGCCGGGTGACACCGTCGAGGCGCACATCGCTGACACCCTCAAGGCAGGCGCCGGCCAGTGCGATCCAACGGCCGTGCGGATCCTGTGCGCCGAGGCCGCCTCCGACATCACCGCGTTGGAGCGCTTCGGCGTCACCTTTGACCAGGACCCCGCCAGCGGCAAGCGGGCACTCGGGCTTGAGGGAGCCCATTCGGCCGCACGGATCCTGCATGCTGGCGGGGATGCCACCGGCGCCGTCATTGCTGATGGCCTGATCGCGGCTGTACGGGGCGCCGCCGAACTCGGCATGATCACCATCATGGAAGGCTGCTTTGTCACAGAACTGCTGACGTCACCTCCCGCACTGGCTTCTCTGGCTTCCACAGCAACAACGGACGACGCCGGGATCCCGCCCCGGGCGGTCATCGCCGGTGTGGCGTATCTGGATTCACACGACGGAGACGCCGCCGTGAGCGGGCAGCGGCTGCTGGCCGCCGATGCGGTCCTGCTCGCCTCCGGAGGTGCCGGACAACTATTTGAGTTCACCACCAACCCTGCAGTTGCCACGGGCGACGGCGTGGCCCTCGCCTGGCGTGCGGGCGCAATCGTGGGGGACATGGAGTACTTCCAGTTCCACCCCACGGCGCTGGCCGTGGGCGGCAACTTCTTGATCTCCGAGGCCGTGCGCGGCGCAGGTGCTGTGCTGCGCGATGCCAAGGGCGATCGCTTCCTGCCGCGCTACCATCCCGAGGGTGATCTGGCCCCGCGTGACGTGGTCTCCCGCAGCATTGCGGCTCATCTAGCCACAACAGCCGGTGCAGAGGATTCCGCGTGCGTTTATCTTGATGCAACAGGCGTCGAGGAAACCCACGGCGCGGGGTACCTAGCCCGGCGATTCCCCACGATCGATGCGGCCACCTCAGCGCTGGGGTTCGACTGGACCCGCGAATGGCTGCCCGTGACACCTGCCGCCCACTATTGGATGGGTGGTGTTGCCACCGACCTCAACGGCAGGACCTCGGTCCCCAGCCTTTATGCCGCGGGGGAGGTTGCCTGCACAGGTGTCCACGGCGCAAACCGCTTGGCCTCCAACTCCCTGCTGGAGGGATTGGTGTTTAGCCGCCGTGCCGTCACAGCATTCGCGGATGCTGCAGCTTTTGCCGAAGGAGCAGCTTTCGGCGGATCGGGCAACTGGCCCGCACTCGACATCGAGCCTCGGCCACTACCCGGTGCCACAGATTCGCAACGGTCAACGAAGAGCCAGACGCAATCGGGCCAGGCTCCATCCCGCCAGGCAGTGCGTCAGCTGATGAGCCACAGCGCCGGAGTTGTCCGAGACGCCGCTGGTTTGCAGCGCGTCGCAGACGCGTTGGCGGAGCCGTCCCTTGAACTCGATTTCTTTGACGGCCCGAATCATGAGGCCGGCCCCGTTGCCCACGAGGCAAGCCTGCCTAACTGCCGCCAGGAGGCTGAGGATGAAAACCTCCGCCTGGTGGCGAGCCTGCTGGTCCACGCTGCCCTGGCCCGGGAGAACTCCGTTGGCGCGCACTTCCGTGAAGATTTCCCCCAGAGCCCCGATGACCACGATTCAACAGCCGTTCGGGAATCGAACTTTTGGATCAACCCCAACGCGCTAAACCAGTCCGTCACACACCTTGCCGCCGCCCAAAACCAGCGTGAAAGCGAAACAGTATGAACGCCGTCGCACCTGTCCTGAATGTTGCCGTACCAACCCTGCCGGAGCCCGCCGTGGCCGAGATTCTGCGCCGGGCGTTTGCGGAGGACGCCCCATACGGCGATATCACCTCGGCCACGCTCCTGCCCGCAGCAGCAACCGCAACGGCATGGCTCGTGGCGCGCGAGCCCGGCACCTTCTCCGGAGGTGCCGTCTTCGAGGCTGCCATGAAGATCCAGGATCCCGCAGCGCACGTGGAGCAGTTCATTGCCGACGGCGCCACCTTCCTCGCAGGGGACAAGATCATGAGCGTCAGCGGCTTGGCGCGCGGGGTTCTCACGGCGGAGCGGATCGCACTCAACCTGACCCAGCGTATGAGCGCCATCGCCACCCAGACGGCGCTCTATGCAGAGCAGATTGCCGGCACGGAAGCAAGGGTCACCGACACCCGGAAGACGACGCCCGGGCTGCGCATCCTGGAACGGTACGCGGTACGGTGCGGTGGAGGGCACAATCATCGTTTCTCGCTCTCGGACGCCGTACTGGCAAAAGACAATCACCTGGCTGTGCTCACGGGCGGAGATCCGGCCAAGCTGACGGCTGCGCTCGCAGGTGTACGGGCCCAGCTGCCCCATACGGTCCACTTTGAGGTGGAGGTGGATTCCCTGGCACAGATCGAACCGGTGCTGGCCGCCGGCGTGGACACCATCATGCTGGACAACTTCACGAACGAACAGCTGGTTGAGGGCGTTGCGCTCGTGAACGGCCGTGCGCTGGTGGAAGCCAGCGGCAACGTGAATCTGCAGACCATTGCGGCCATCGCAAAGACCGGCGTTGACATTATCTCGGTGGGTGCCCTAACCCACAGCGTCAAGGCACTTGACCTTGGACTCGATATTGAGCTGAGCCACCCGTTGTGATCTTCCTCGACGCGGCCGCCACCACCCCGGTCCGGCGGGAGGTCATCGAGGCCATGTTCCCCTTCCTGACCAACCAGTTCGGCAACCCCTCCAGTCACCACGAACTTGGCGAACTTGCGGCGACCGCTCTCGACGACGCCAGAGAGCGGTGTGCCGCGGCGTTGGGCGCCCACGCCGAGGAGCTGGTGTTCACCTCCGGAGGCACGGAGGCTGACAACCTGGCCCTGAAGGGGATAGCTTTGGCACGCCGGGCGGAGCATCCTGCCCTGAGCCGTGTGCTGATCAGCGCCATCGAGCATCCGGCCGTGGTGGAATCGGCAAACTATTTGCACCGCGTCCATGGCTTCGTGGTGGACGTTGTGCCCGTTGACGCCACCGGGCTGGTGGATCCTGCCGTTTTCGCCGCGATGGTGGGGACTGACGATGTTGCCCTTGCTTCCATCATGTATGCCAATAACGAGGTGGGCACGGTCCAGGACATTCCCGCCCTGGCTCGTTTGGCTAAGGCGGCCGGCGTTCCGTTGCACACCGACGCCGTTCAGGCTGCGGGTTGGCTTCCTTTGGATGTGCGCGAGCTCGGCGCAGACGCGCTCAGCATTTCCGGACATAAAATTGGTGCACCCAAGGGCGTTGGACTGCTCTATGTACGTTCCGGAACTCTTTATGAGCCGTTGATCCACGGCGGCGGCCAGGAACGCGGGGCCCGCTCAGGCACGGAAAACGTGGCCTTCGCCGTTGCCCTGGCAACAGCGATGGGCTTGCAGGAAGCAGGCCGGGGCGCCGCCGTCGAACGCGTCACCGGTTTGCGTGAAAGCTTCATTGAGCATGTCCTGGCTACAATTCCAGCTGCCGTGCTGACCGGCCACCGGAGCCGGAGGCTGCCGAATGTGGCGTCATTTTGCTTTCCGGGAACCAGCGGGGAATCGGTGCTGCTTGAACTGGAGCGCCGGGACATCATCTGTTCCTCGGGATCCGCCTGTGCGGCTGGATCGGATGAACCGTCGGCAGTACTCAGTGCCATGGGGATTGACCGAGGCGTGGCACAAACCGCACTGAGATTCAGTTTTCCTGCCGATGTCAGCGAAGCACAACTCACCGTGGCCGCAGATGAACTCACTGCCGCGGTGGCCAGGATGCTCCGGCTGGGCGGGAAATAGATCCAGAAAATTTGCACTAATTGGGTAGCGGCATTTGGGCGTACGCTGAAATAAATCCGGTCATAGGGGCTGGACGTAGCACAAGGGAGAACGCCATGACAGTCACGGTTCCAGTCACCGAATGTGCCGTTGCCAACTGCTCTTTTAACGATCACACCCATTGCGGCGCTGCCGGCATTACCATCGGCGGAAACACTGATCATGCCCAGTGCGCCACCTTCATCGACACGGGCGTTCACGGAGGATTGCCGAAGGTCTTGGCTTCCGTGGGAGCCTGCCAGCGCTCGGAATGCTCACACAACGAAAACCTCATGTGCGGGGCACCCTCGGTCCGGGTAGGACCCGGTGCGGACAACGCCGACTGCCTCA
>JBKKBD010000205.1:0-23541 GCA_046714315.1 Specibacter sp. | reverse complement strand
TGCCGTCCGGGTAATCCAGCACCGTGGTGCCTTGGCCCAACACCGTGTCTCCGGTCAAGACCACGCCAACGTTCTTGATGAAAAAACACAGCGAATCACTTGTGTGTCCGGGAGTGGCCAGTACCTCGATGACGAGGCCGCCCGCGTTGATGATTTCGCAGTGGGACAGGGGCTCCCCTGCATGGCAAAACTCGGGAAGGAAAGCCCTGACGGGGGCACCGGTGAGCGCGTGCAGCGCCGCACTGCCAGCCGTGTGATCGGCATGGCGATGCGTAATGAGGATCAGCTCCACCGTTCCGGCGGCGGCAAGTTCGGCCAGGTGCGGGGCAAGATCGGGGCCGGGATCCACCACCACAACGCCTGCTGAGTCCGGGGCACCCAGGACGTAGGAATTGGTTCCGTCCAACGTCATGGGGCCGGGATTTTCTGCTCGACGGCGCCGAACAGAGGTTCCTATGGATTCCCAGCGTTCAGTCACGGCGTCCCTTTCCCTTACGGATTCACTTACAAAGTGTCAGCTACGAAGTAATTTGCTCGGGGCGCAGGAGCAGGGCAATGCCCTCGTCGATCGCGTAACGCAGTGGCGAACCGTCCGGACCGTTGTCCGTGCTGACCAGCTCCTCGCCCTCCTGAACCAAGGTGGATCCGGTGACGGGGCAACGCAAAACTGCCATCAGGACATTGCTAATTCTGGCCATGGTCTTCCAATTCCCTCAGGTGTTCAGCTGGTGGTCTCATCGCGCAGGATGCGCAGGTGACCGCGTCTGCCGCTTGCCGAGGCATTGCTGGGCGCGAACGTCGGCGGTTCGAGCATGCCGCGACGTGCGCGCATTGGCGAGGTCCCCGCTTCGTCCGCGTCATCCGAACCCGCATTGGCGGCTTCACGGACAGCATCGGCGAGGGCGAGGAGATCGTCGGGGCCGGGCACGGGCGGCTTGTCCGAGCGGGCCAAATGAATGACTTCCCAGCCCAAAGGTGCTGTCAGTCGGGCCGAATGTTTGGCGCACAAATCGTAGCAATGCGGCTCTGCAAAGGTCGCCAACGGCCCCAAGACAGCTGTCGAATCTGCATATACGTACGTCAAAGTTGCCACGGCCGCTTCACGGCAGGCGGATCTGGTGCATTGACGAAGGGTTCCCACGATTCACAAGACTACCCTCCCCGCCACGTTATTTCCCCCTTGGGACCTCCGAGGCCTACAGTGAAATGATGAAGTTCAATGCTAGCCACGGCGAAGAACGGCTCACGATCTCACTGGAGCCGCAAGATTTCGACGGCGTACCCACCGCCGATCCGGGGATGAACTCGGGGCAACGCTCATTCGCAAAGCGCCGGCGGGACCGTCATGGCCGCGGGCTGCGCGGGCCCTTGATTCCCGCCGCATTGCCGGGCTCACGGACCCGCGGCGAAAAGTTCGAGGACTTGGTGGTTGATTCCGCGGACCGTATGCGGAACCTGTGGCCCGCGGCGTTGGCCACCGTGGAATACGTGGTGGAGGAAGTGCCGGACAAGCTGGAATCCCTCATAGCATCGGGCGCTCAGGCACCTCTTGGCACATATACGCGCGCGGTGGCCGCCACGGCAGAAATGCCTGCCCAACCGCCATCCATTTCCATCTACCGGCACCCCATCGAAGCACTGTGCGACACCCCAGGGCAGATACGCGAGCTGGTCCATGAAGTCATGGTGGAACAGGTGGCCGGGTACCTCAACATCGACCCCGACGCCGTGGACCCCATGTTCCGCCGCTTCCCCGGACACTGACGCGCCGCGCACTTAACTTATGCGCCAAATTGGGGCTCAATTTGTCGCGGAATACACTATGCGCCAAACACATATGGAATTGGGCGCATACGAAAAGTGACTTTTGTTTATGCGCCCAATTCCCTTGCGTATTGGGCGCATAAGCTAACTGGCGGTTAGTAGCCCGTCGTGATGTTGATGGCCTGGGTTCCGGCGGACGTACCGGATATGGGAAGCACAGCAATCCCGGCAGATCCGGATTCACTCAACAACTGGCTGCCGTACGTGGGTGCCCCGGAAACCGAGACCAACGCTGACACGGCACCGGAGCCGAGGAGATTGGCGGCATTCACTGTTGTGGTGACGCCTACCGCCAACTCAATGGTCTTGGCGGCTCCCAGAACCCCATCAGCAGAGATCGGCACCAGGCTGACAGTTGAGGTTCCTTCAGGAGCAACAAAGACCAGGCTTGAGGTCACGTCCTGCGGCAATGTCACGAGGTGCGTATCCCCTAGACGTCCGGCCGAAGGTGCAAACGCCAGATCGGTGGCTTCGCCAACCTTCGTGGAGTTCACCATCCTGGCAGTCGCCGTCACGGCAGCATCGGCCTTGACGCTCAACGAGTAAGTGCCCTCAGGCATTCCAGCCAACGACAACTGGTTGACCTTGCCGGCGGCAGCAGTGAAAACGCCGCCATTAGGAAGCGCAACCTGACCGTCAGCTCCGTAGGCCTTGACCTCAACCACGGAATCCGCAGCACCTGGAACCGTCACGGCAAGCACGGTCGTAGCGTCCTCATAACCGGACTGTCCGGAAATCTTGGCCGCCGTTGCCGGGGCCTGCACACGTACACCCGGAATGGTCAGCGTGGAGCTGGGATCCTGTACCGGCGCAAGGTAGTCGACACCGCCTGGGGTCAACCCCCGCAATACCGATTCCTGAATGACGGCACTCACGGCACCGCCGGAGCTCTTCAGGTGAACGCTGAGCATGTCCAGATCCGGGGCAAGACCCGACAACACCACCGAACGCACGGTCCCTGGCGCAACAACCAGGCCCTTGCCGCCGGCAGTCTGAACCGGACCATTGTTGCCATAGATATCCAAGGAAACTGTGGCCGCGCTCGGCGACGAATTCGAGATCGCAAGAATGGCAGTGCGGCCAACCGAGGTGCTCGCACCCGAAAGCCATAGCTCGTTCGACGGCGACTGGCACGTCGCCCCCGAAAGACCGGCAAGGTCGCCGTCGTCCGAGCTAACAACAACGGAAGCCGCGCCCCGGGGAATTTCTTCACCCAAGGGTTGGATTCGCAGCACGGAAGATGCGCCAGTGGACTTTCCGCGGGCAACGACAGCCTTCATCTTTGGCTTGCCATTGACCTCGTTGGAGGCTGTGGCGGGACTGCTCGGAGCCTGAGAAACAGTGAAGAGCGGGGAGGATTTTCCATCCAGCGCCTCAACGGCAGCACCCGGAAGATCGCCCGCTGAACCGCTGAGCACAACCGCGTTCACCGTGGTCTTGGTCGAGGACGAATTCGCGGAGAACTCCGGATCCGTCCCGGCAGCGGAACCGGCCAGCAACTGCGTGGGCCCCTGGCAATTGGCCATGGATTCGCCCACCGGCAACATGTGCGGGACGGCTTCGGCGATGTGCGTGGCATCATTTCCGGGGAACACGGTGCCCGCGCCAACCATTCCGGCGGCAAGGGCCAGCGTTGCCGTCCCAGCCAAAACAAGTGGCCAACGACGGCGGACCGTGCGTTGGGCGCGACGGTGAGCCTTCGCTGCGCGAGGGGTCTTGGCCGATCCTTTTTCTCCGGTGACCTTCTCGGCGGCCTTTTCAGTGCCCTTCTCGGCAGCGATGCTCTCAGCGCCAGCCTTCTTCTCTGCTACCTTCGCTGCTTTCGCAGCCTTGGCGGGCTTAGGCTCCTTGGCAGGCTTGGCTGTCTTGGGCGCCTTCGCTGCCTTGGCCGCCTTCCCTGCCTTCGCTTCAGTACCCAGCGTCGCAGGCTCGGCCGCCTTGGCTACGGCAGGCGCGGGGGCACCCTCGGGGAGGCCTCCAGCGGCAGGCGCCGTCCCGGCGTCGGACGTTGTATTGGCGTCAGCCTTGGGAGTTTTCGACTCCGCGGGAAGCGAGTTCCCTGTCCCGGTAATTTCCGGGCCCTTGTCGCCGTTGCTGTCCTTGATCTCAGGCACTTCTACCAACCTTTTGCAATGATGCTTCGTCCCGGTACGCCCCGGTGCGGCCGCGCCGTGCACGCACGGGCAGGGCCAGCAGCACGGTCAATCCGAAGAGGACCAGCTGCACCAGAGTCATGACCGCATTGAGCGGATGAACGTAGCGGATTTCAAGTTTTCCGGCGGCTTCGGGCAGCTCAAAGGCTTGCGACCACTCAGAGTTGGTGGCCTTCAACGCCTTGCCATCCAGCCATGCCTGCCAGCCGGAATCGGCCCTCTCGGCCATCACCACCAGCCGGCCCGATCCACCCGCAGGGATCTCGGTGGCAACGTTCTGGCCTTGCGAATCCACAGGTGCCACGGCCTTGCCAGTGGAATCCACGATCCGCACCCGATTGACAACATCGGTCAGCCCGGCCGCAACATACGTGGGCTGAACGCGCCACAACCAGCCGGATTCGGTAGGACCAACGGTGTCAAGACCGGGGACGGCTTCCAATTCTCCGGCGAGCAACTCGGCGGCGGTGTCTCCCTGACGCAGGACCACAAAGCCGACTCCCAGCTCAACGAGGCCTTGCCTAGGATCAATGCCCGACTTGGACAGGATGGCAGCCACGGTGTCCTCCAACGCTGCCGTTGCCGGATCGCTGGCCAGAACTGTTTCAGCCCCGGGGTCTCCCGTGATGCGGGCCGCCGTGGCAATGGTCGACATGGAATCAAGTGTGGTTCCGGCACCCTGCATGAGGGATGCCTGAACGCCGCCGCCGCTCATGACCGTCAGAACGATCGTTCGGCTGGCCTCAGGACCGGTGCCGCGATCGGCTGCCGTGGCCGGAATGGTACCGGTGGTAGCTCCCTGGGGCAGGAACGAACCGGTCAAAGCGGATGCACCGGGCTGAACGGAAACCTGCTGTGCCGTCCACAAGCCAAGGCTCGCAACGGGTGCTGCCACGAGGATCACGGACAACACGGTTGCGGTGGTCTTGGCCGTGCGGTGGTTCTGGACGTGTGTGCCGTCCGTGCTGCGGGCAAGGCCAACATGGGCGGGGTTCCACGCGCGGCTCTGAACCGCGTCCAAGCCAAGAATCGCCGCGCCCAGCAGAGCGAAAAACGCCACCGAAACGGCAGGTCCGCTGAACGGCGTGACGAGAGTGACGCCGTCGAACGCTACGGCAATGAACTTGCCGGCATACGCGGCAGCCAACGCCAGCAGCGCCACAAGCCAGAGCGAGCGCACCGTAGCTGCCCGGCGTAGCGGCAACACGAGAGCCACGACGGCGCCCACAACCACCGGGGCTCCGATGACTCCCACGGCAACCCAGGTCCACCACGGAGCGGCAACGAGAGCGCCAAGTCCCAGCAAGCCCTCAACGGCGTTGACCTGCTCGGGGAAGCCCAGTAGCTGCTGCCAGAGCGGTGCCGCCGGTGATGCCATAGGCACGCCGGGATCGGCCAGTAGGGCGCGCGGGTTGGTCCAGGCGGACCAGGCCAGGGGCAGGAAGAGAGCGGCTGGGGGTACCAGCGCCCACCAAATGGTCTTGCCGCGGCCGCGCATGAAGAATGCGGTCAGCAGGATTCCCACCACGGCCACGGGCAGCAGGCTCGGGGACGCCGCAGTCACCACGGCCAGGCCCAGGCCCGCCGCGGCCGCCGCCGTCCAGGACGGATTGCGGTCAACGCCAGGGCGGCCCAGCTTGGAGATTGTGGCTGTCGCGGAACCTGCGAGGGCGCCGGGAATCGTCACGACCTTGGGGGCAGCGCTAACCGCTCCACCCACGGCGCGGACGAGGCCCAGCATGACCAACGGAATAAGGATGTGGGCCAGCAAGGCGCCAACCCTGCCCTGGCCCATTCCTACGAGGAGAACAGGGGCACCGGCCCAAGCCAGCGCGGCCACGATGCGGGGCCAGCGTTGCAGGGAAAATGCTCCCGTGGCGAGCCACGCGGTAAACCCGGAGAGCGGCAGCGCCAAGAGCACCATCCACAGGACGGCCAGTGAACCATTGCCGCCCAGTGAGCTGAGGAGGCCAAGGACAAAGTTAAAGGGATTGCCGCGTCCGGCCAGACCGGAACCCAGCGACACCCACCAATCCGTGGCGTGCTGCCAGACCAGGGCCATCTGCTCCGAAACAGGCAGCAGCGCGCCTCCCGTAAGGGCCGGGGCTCCCAGGAAACGTGAAAGGGCGATCAGCGAAAGAATGGTCAGCAGCACCGTCAACCCGAGGGCACTGACAAGGGGTGACGTCCTGATCGCTGCCAGCGGGGTGACTGTTTCGTGGTGGGCTTCACCGGTAGGTTCAAGGACCGAGGGGCCGTCCTGGATCTCATGGGTGAGGTCCTCATCGGGGCCTACGGATTCACGCAGCATCTTCAAATGGTTGCGGGCGCTCTTGTTGTCCACCAGGACGCCCTTGTGAACCGAGCGACGCCGGCTCCTGTGGCCAGCCAGCGCCTTCCGGCTGCGGTGCAACATGACAGGCCGGAGCAATCCGGCGCACGTGGCAGCGAACATCCGGATGGCGTGGCCCGGGGCCTTGAGGACAAAGCCGGCCACTAGCCAGTAGAGCGATGCAAAGAAGGTACCTACGGCAAGGAACGGCACTGCCCAGACGGGCGCATGCTTGAGGCGAAGGAAGATTCCGGCCTTGCGCGCCGCCACGGCCGAGCCCAGTCCATGGGGCCGCTGTACGGCGTGGAACATGTGAGCCGCGGGGACAACGAGGACCCTGTCGCCGGCAAGACGAACGCGGGCACAAAAGTCCAGATCGTCGCCGGGGCCAGGGAGTGCCGGGTCAAAGCCGCCCAGACGCTCGAAAACATCGCGCCGCACCAGCATGCCGGCGGTGTTGACGGCAAACATATCGGAGTTGTCGTCATATTGGCCCTGGTCCTGTTCATCCAGGCCCACGAGGGTGAAACGGTCAAACCAGGGGTTGGCCCACAGGCCTACATCAACCAGTCGCCGGTGATTGTCCCAGTCAAGCTGCTTGCAACCCACCACAGTTGCGGTGGTTGCCCGTTCGGTGGCTTCCAGGAGCTTCTGCAGGGCATCTGGCGCCGGAGCGGCGTCGTCCTGCAGCAGCCAGATCCACTCGTTGCACACGGCAACCTCATCATTGAGGACAGCGGTGGTGGTGCCTGTGCTGGCTCCGGTGCTTGCTGAGCTGGCACCGACACGCGCCGGGATCTTAGCCTCAGCGGAGGCACCCTGACGTTGGCGTGCGTGATGTTCCAGCACGGCATCGACGGCGGCGCCGTATCCCTTCCGGGATTCGCCATTGCGACCGCCATTGCGACCGCCTTTTCGCCCGTCAAGGGAGATGACGTTCCGCTCGCCAAGCTCCTTGCGCAGCAACTCCCCCGAATTGTCTGTTGATCCTGTGTCGGCTGCCAACACCTGGTCGGCTAAGCGGGTTTGTGCGGCCAAGGCGGCCAAGACTGTAGGGAGGTAGGCGCCACCATTGTGAGCAACCACAATGGCAGTGACATTTACTGCTTCAAGAATTAGACCGCTCGCTTCCGCAGCCGCCGGCGTTCACGCTCGGACAGGCCGCCCCAGATTCCAAACCGCTCATCGTTGGCAAGAGCGTATTCAAGGCACTGTGCCTTGACATTGCATGCACCACAGACTTTCTTGGCGTCCCGGGTGGAACCACCCTTTTCAGGGAAGAACGCTTCCGGGTCGGTCTGCGCGCACAAAGCATCAGTCTGCCAGCCTAGTTCACCTTCGTCGCTGAAATCGTCAAGACGCGGGCGAAGGCCGATCCACACAGGATCCATATTGATCCGGGGATCCACTTCTGGAGCTGCGAGAGGGAGAGCCTCGGCGGACTCATCATCATCGTGTGAGGTCAGAAATGCTGTTGCTGCGTCCTCAAGCGACTGCCGGTTTTGGCGCTCGTGGAACGCGGCCGCATCCGGATCTGCCGGATCGACGTACCAGTCTGATGGCACGCCACGCGAATGGTATTCGGCAGCTGCCTTTGCCGCCACGGAATCGTCGTGAAGTTTTGTCACACTCAGCTGCGATTGCCCCATGGTCGTCCTCCTGAATGTTGCCGCCAACACTGCGTCCCGATTTCCGGGTTTCCGCGGTGCGCGGATTGCAGTGCCAATAACAGCGGTTCGTGCGTCTAATTACATCCATGTAAGTCGCCTACGTCAAGCGGCCCGAGATGATAACCAGTACTTGACACGTTCATCCTTTACGCCACGCCGCACAATTTGATACCGATACATCCGCGCAATGACGCACTACTGGCCGGTATTTGAGCGAGTTCCGCGGGAGCTAGGTGAATTTTAGAAGAATTTCTCAAATGCCGACATCAATCATGTAACGCACGTCACGTAACCAAAGTCAATTGGTCCAATCGATGGATATTGCAGCCTCAGAATTGTGACGGTTGAGACATGGAAAGATGGCAGCATGGAACTGATTCCCAATACCCCCGCCGAACTCCTCAATGCCTTCCGCACGCAGAATCCCACCTCCCCAAGGCTCTCCTGGTACGGGCCCGATTCCGAGCGCGTGGAGCTCTCGGGCCGCGTGTTGGAAAACTGGATAGCCAAGACGGCCAACTACCTCGTGGACGAGCTCGACGCCGCACCCGGCACGCTCATCACCCTGGATCTACCCCTGCACTGGCGCTCCATGGTGTGGCTTATGGCCGCCTGGGCCGTGGGCGCAACCGTCATCACCGTCTCATCCCCGGAAAGCACGACGCCGGACGCGTTCAGCCAGGCTGACATCGTCGCCACCACCGACCCCGCCGCTGCGAACGAACGCATCGCGGCCGCCAAGCCCGCCCCATTGGTTGTGGCTGTGGCCTTGCCGGCCCTGCAGATGCGCTGGATGGGCGAACTACCACCGCGCACCCTTGACTACTCCGGCGACGTGCGGGCCCATGGGGATGTGTTCTTTGCCGACGAATCCCCGCAAGAATCAGACATGGCGTGGCAGCACGATTCGACCACCACCAGCTATGCAGAACTCCTCGCGGAGAGCGCCCAAGCACCTCAGCGCGTGCTGCTGGAGGTGCGGAACGGTTGGGACGCCGTCGTACGCAATGCTCTGAAGACCTGGGCGGCAGGTGGCTCCGTGGTGCTGCTGGACACCGCCGTGGACGCCACCGAGCACCTGCGCAGCAGTGAGAACGTCACCGCCTGATTGCTGAGCTACTTGCGGTCGGCCTCGATGAGCTCGTGATCGTGGTCGAATCCGGGCTCCTGGTCAAGCTCCTCGGTGAAGACCCAGAAGCGGTACGCGAAGAAGCGGAAGATGGTGCCAAGGATCAGGCCCACGACCGAACCGGCGATGAAGTCGGCCGTTGCCGTTTCGTACCCCAAGACCCAGTGGGAGACGTAGACGCAAGCGCCGGCGATGCCCATGCCCACACCGTTCATGATGATGAACAGGATGACTTCGCGCACCATGTTGGCCTGACGGCGGTGGCGGAACGTCCAGTAACGGTTGGCAAGCCACGAGAAAACAGTGGCCACGGCGGCGGAGATGAGCTTGGCCTTGGTTGGATGCCCGCCCATGCTGCCAGCTAGCAGCCACAGGTAAATGCCGGTGTCGATGACAAATGCAACGCCGCCGACCACGCCGAACTTGGCCACTTCACGCCAAAAGAGCCCCATCAGGCCCTTGATGCGGTTGGTGAGTGTCTGGTTCATGGTCCTCCGTTAGGAAATGCGGTGCTGCGAAAACGGTGCTTCGAATTCAGGTGCTGAATATACAGCCAAGACGGTCGAATCTCACGACCGCCTCCCTCAAATTCTAATCCCGGCGGCACTGGGGAATTGGCGTGAAAGCCGGGAACGCCCTGACAGTTCGCCCATACTTACCGGTTAATAGGGCAACGGGACGCGTAAAAGCATGGAACCTCACAGACTTTCGGTACTCTGGGGACTGTGACTTTTCCTGTAATCGGTGTGGTGGGCGGCGGACAGCTGGCCCGCATGATGGCCCCTGCCGCCGTGGCCCTTGGTTTTGATTTACGTATTTTGGCGGAAGCCCCCGACGTGTGTGCGGTGCCAGTAGTGGCGCAAGCACCCGTCGGTGACTATAAGAATTTGGAGACTTTGCGCGAGTTTGCCCGCGGTGTGGACGTGCTCACCTTCGATCACGAACACGTCCCGAGCGAACACCTCCAGGCGCTGATCGCCGATGGCGTGAACGTCCAGCCCCGTCCCGATGCGTTGATTAACGCGCAGGACAAACTGGTGATGCGCGCAGCCATTGAGCGTCTTGGCCTGCCCAACCCGGCGTGGGCGGCTGTCACCTCAGTTGCCGACATTGTGGCCTTTGGCGACACGCATGGCTGGCCCGTGGTGCTAAAAATGCCTCGTGGCGGATATGACGGCAAGGGCGTGAAGGTTCTGCGTTCAGCCGCCGACGCCGACGCGGCCGCCGACTGGTTTGAGGCCATGAATCCCCTCCTCGTGGAGGAAATGGTGGCCTTCACCCGCGAGCTTTCCGCACTCGTTGCCCGCACTCCTTCCGGTGAATCACGGGCCTGGCCCGTGGCTGAATCCATCCAGGTTGACGGCGTGTGCGACGAGGTCATCGCGCCGGCTCCCTCCATCCCTGCCGAGGTTGCCGACGCCGCCCAGGCCGCGGCCTTGCGGATCGCCAACGAACTAGGCGTCACCGGCGTCATGGCTGCCGAGCTCTTCGAAACGCCCGGCCGTGCCCCCGGATTCCTCATCAACGAGCTGGCCATGCGCCCGCACAACACGGGCCACTGGACCATGGACGGCGCCGTCACCGGCCAGTTCGAGCAGCACCTGCGAGCCGTGCTGGACCTGCCCTTGGGCGACACCTCCGCGCTGGGCGATATTGTGGTCATGAAAAACTTCCTCGGCGGCGCCAACCAGGATCTCTTCAGCGCCTACGCAGCCGCCCTGGCCGCCGAACCCACCGTCAAGGTTCACAGCTACGGCAAGTCGGTCCGCCCGGGCCGCAAGATCGGCCACGTCAACGTCATCGCCTCCAAGAACGACGACGTCACCGCCGCCCGCGCCCGCGCCACCACCGTGGCCAACATCATTCGCGACGGAAAGTAAGGACTTCTCTTGAGTAACAACAACGCCACTCCCCTCGTGGGGCTTGTCATGGGGTCCGATTCCGATTGGCCCGTCATGGAAGCAGCCGCAGCCTCACTGTCGGAATTCGGCATTCCGTTTGAAACCGATGTGGTTTCCGCCCACCGCATGCCCACCGAAATGATCGCCTACGGCAAGAACGCCGCTTCCCGCGGAATTCGCGTCATCATTGCCGGCGCCGGCGGTGCCGCCCACCTTCCGGGCATGCTGGCCTCCGTCACCACGCTGCCGGTTATTGGTGTGCCCGTCCCGCTGAAAACGCTGGACGGCATGGATTCCCTTCTTTCCATCGTGCAGATGCCCGGCGGCGTCCCCGTGGCCACCGTCTCGATTGGCGGTGCCCGCAATGCCGGCCTGCTGGCCGTGCGCATGCTGGCTTCGGGCACAGATGAACTGGCTGCTGCACTCTCGGTGCAGCTGGCAACCTTTGCCCAGTCGCTGAATGATGAGGCTTCCGCCAAGGGCGCGGCGCTGCGGGAAAAGGCTGGTGCGGCATACCCGCAGGCCGTTCTGCCTTCTCTGGGGGCGTGAACACGAGCCTATGAGTTTCAGCAGCCCGAAGGTATCCAAGGCCTCCACCCGCCCTCCTGTGTTGACCAACCCCGTCCGGTATCCGGAATCGGCGTCGGCACCCGTGCGCTCAAAACGAGCCTGGTTCCTTGTGCTGCTGACCTTGTTCGTGCCGGGCTCGGCCCAGATTGTTGCCGGTAACAAGCGGCTGGGCCGCCTTGCCCTGCGCGTAACTTTCACCGTCTGGGCATTGGTGATTGCCGCCGTCGTACTTGCCTTGGTGAACCGTGAAACGCTGCTGAACCTTTTCACCAATCCGTGGACCTCGCTGCTTGTTATCCTGGCCATGGTCGCGGCAGCCGTGGGGTGGGCCATCATGTTCCTGAACACGCTGCGGATCATCAAGCCGGGCATGTTGGCCCCTGGTATGCGTGCCATGGTCAGCGGTGCCGTGGCCGTGCTCATGGTGCTGACCTGCGGCTCGCTGGGCTACGGGGCAATGCTGATCAATTCCGGGCGCAACGCGATTTCCAGCATTTTTGCGGCCGGACCGGACATGAAACCGGTGGACGGGCGCTACAACTTCCTGCTCATGGGTGGCGACGCCGGCGAGGACCGAAGCGGCAGGCGGCCTGACTCGATCATGGTGGTCAGCGTTGATGCCAAGACTGGCGAGTCCGCAACGATCTCCATCCCCCGCAACCTACAGAACGCCCAGTTCACGCCGGATTCCCCGCTGTGGAGCGCCTATCCGGACGGGTACAGCTGCGGCGACGAATGCATTATCAACTTCCTGTACACCGACGTCACCAACAACCATCCGGATCTGTACCCGGGCGTCCAAGACCCCGGTGCGGCGGCCATGATGGACGCAGCCGGCGGTATTTTGGGACTGCAGATTCAAGGCTATGTGCTGGTCGACATGGCTGGATTCTCCGAACTCATCGATGCCATGGGCGGGGTAAAAATCAACGCCGGCGGCTGGGTGCCCATCAGCGGCGACGATGTCAACGGCACGGGCGATCATCTGCCACCAACGGGCTGGATTGCACCCGGCGTACAAACGCTCGATGGCTACCATGCCCTGTGGTACGCCCGCTCGCGGGAATGGGTGCTTGATTACAGCCGCAGCCAACGCCAGCAATGTATCCAGGCGGCCATGCTGGCACAGATGGATCCTGCAACTGTGTTCACCAAGTTCAATTCAATTGCCGATGCCGGCTCAAAGGTCATGGAATCAGACATTCCGGCCGGGCAGCTGGGCAGTTTTGTCTCACTGGCATTGAAAGCCAAGGGGCACGAACTGTCACGCTTGACGATCGGCCCGCCTGACTTTGAAGAATCGTTCTCGACATACCCTGACTTCAAGCTGATTCATCAGCGAGTCAAGGCCCTGTTGAACCCGGCGCCTGCCACATCTGCTGCTCCGGCACCGGCTCCCGCTCCTGCTGATCCCGCAGCACCTGCTGATCCTGCCGCACCGGCGGCCCCGGCCGCTCCCGCCGCCGAGGCGCCGGTTGCCGAGACTCCAGCACAGAGCGTTCCAGCCGCGCCGGATCCAGAAATCACTGCCGAGTACTTGCAGCAGTTGGCCATTAATGGTGATGCCGCCATGTTGACATCGCTCTTGGTCAACAACGGGACCTGCTCACCAGGCTAACCACCGGCTAGCGCGGGTTTACGCGGCAGCATCCGGTTGCACCCGGGCCATCCATCATGGGCGGCACGGGTGCAACCAATGAAGTCTTTCAATCGATCTATAGCTCGTCTTGGACCAGGAGAAACCACCAATGTTTGCACTCACCAATGTCATGCGCGACTACCCGTGGGGTTCGTCCACCGCCATCGCGGAGCTCCTGGGTACACAACCCAGTGGCGGCCCCGAAGCTGAGTTGTGGATGGGGGCACACCCGGATTCACCGTCGATCGCGTCCACCCCTGATGGTCCCGTTTCCCTTGACCGGTTGATCTCCGAGCACCCGTTATCCACCCTCGGTGATGACGTCCATGCCGCATTCGGCGCGAAGCTGCCGTTCCTCGTCAAACTCCTCGCCGCCAACCAGGCTCTTTCCTTGCAGGTACACCCAACGCTGGAGCGCGCCCGGGAGCGTTTCGCCGATGAGGAAGCCGCTGGCGTTCCCCGAGATGCGGCACACCGCAACTACAAGGATGAGAACCACAAGCCGGAAATGATTCTGGCTCTTACACCGTTTGAGGCGCTGTGTGGGTTCCGTCCCTGTGCCGAGGCGGCCGAGCTGTTCCGTGCCGTTGGTGCGGCCATTACGGCGACGGGCGCCCGGGTACCGGAGCTCCTGGGCGAAGTGGAAATGACGTTGAATTCCCGCATGGCCGAGCCCATGGTTGTGCGGAAGGCCTTTGAAACGCTGATCGGCGGCGGCGCTGCGACCACAGAGCTGGTGGGTATGGCCGCGACGGCACTGTCCGCCGCCGCGGCGCTTGCCGGTGCCGAGGGCGGCGGCGCGAGTGGCGGCACGGGCGCGGGCGGTGAGCTGTCCCCCAGCCTGCTGACCGTCGTCGAACTTGCCAAGCAGTACCCGGGCGATTCAGGTGTCCTGGTTTCGCTCCTTCTGAACCGGGTCTCACTCGAACCCGGCGAGGCCATCTACCTTCCCGCCGGAAACATCCACGCATATCTGAACGGCTTGGGCCTTGAGGTCATGGCGTCCTCGGACAACGTGTTGCGCGGAGGCCTCACGGGTAAGCACGTCGACGTGCCCGAACTTCTGGAAACGGTCGACTTCGCACCGAGTGCGGTCCCCGTGGTTCCCACCCGGGTCACCGACCTGGGCCAGAAGGTCTGGGAACCGCCCTTTGCGGAATTTGCGCTGCAGCGGGTGGAAATTTCCGCGGATTCAGAGCCCGTGCCCCTGGTCCAGAACGGCCCCATGATCGTTCTAGCCGTTTCCGGCTCGGTGCTGCTGGATTCCCCTCGGGGTGACATGGTCCTGAGCCGCGGCGGCTCCGTGTTTGTCCCTGCCGCGGAGAACCCCGTTATGGTCCACCCTGTGGTGAGCAGTGCCAAGGATTCCAGCGCGCCTGATCCCGCTCCTGCGGTGGTTTTCGCCGTCACGGTCGCCGCCTAGCCTCGAGTCCGCAGCAGTGGCTGCTTTCAGCTTTCAGAGCAGCCACTGCTGCGGACTCACTCCTCAACCAAGTCCTCTTCGCGGACCCACAAGTCCCTGAAAGGACCTGCCGGCCAGATTCTGCGAGTCCGGCCAACCGCACAGCTTCAGGGTTCGCGCAATTTTGGTCACAACCACCATTTCACCCGCCTGAATATCGGTCCTGTTGAGCAGTACTTGCTGCCAGCCCAGGGACTTCGTCAAGTAATTCCGCTGGTGATCCTTGGCCTGCTGCTGGGGCGTGAAGTGCGGACCGCCGTCATACTCGGTGCATGTCCTGTACTCCTTGCACGCAAGGTCAGGCTGGACCAGCGGTTTTCCTGTGTCGTCCAGCAGCTTGACGTTGGGCTCGAAGCACGGCAGCGGTGACCTGCCGATGATCAATCGAAGCCGGGTTTCGGGCGGGAAATCGGCCCCCACCCTTGCCAGTTCCATCGCTGCCCGCAGATTATTCATGCCGCGCCACCCCTCATGTTCGGCAATGTACGCCTTCAGCTGCAGAATTTCCATCATCGGCACCTTAAACGGCACGCAAACGCCGTCATGTGCGCAGACTATTTGATCCGCAACCACCACCAGTTCATCAATGCTCAGCAGGGGTGCGAGATCCAGAAGCGTCCTGCCTACATTAGTGACGGGGACGCCTGCCATGACTAAGAGCTCGGACGTTTCCAACAGCACGTTGTGGCCTGTGACGTTCCTGCGGCGGGGCTGCGGCTCTCCCCGCCGCCGAGACAAATCCAAGTGTTGTTGCGCCTCGAGTCTTGGCGGCAGAAACAGTCCAAGTAGCTTGGCCGCCGTGACGTGGCTGACGAAGCTGCGCGGAGTCACATCCACATGGGCACGGCACTGCTCCAGGAGGTCAAAGTCCGCTGCTTTCGGAACCCGAATTCCCCGGCTCGGCAGCGCGAGATCGGGCGCTCTCGAACGGCCACGGGTCAGCCCTCTATTCCGTGCCTGATCGACGGTGAAAGGGTGCCGGTCAAACGGAAACGGAAGCGGCGCTGGACTTCTCATGCATTAATTACCGCAAGAAAAGGTGCCGTTCGGGCCTCGAAAGTGCCGAAACGGACAAATCTGTGGACAACTAGCCCGTGAGTCCGCAGTAGTGGCTGCCTAGGACGCTGAAAGCAGCCACTACTGCGGACTCGAGGAACAATTAGCGCTTAAGGATGCCGCGGGCCTTCTTCACGGAGCGGCGCGCCACCGGAAGCACTCTCGCAAACACGGGGTACAGCGGCGACAACGCCAGGTCCCAGGTGCCAGCGAGCATGTTCTCGTGGTCTGCGAAGCCAAACTTGAACTTTGAGACCCCGTCGTTGAGCAGCCCGTTGAAGTCGTATCGGGTGATGCCGCGGGCCTTCATTTCCTGGATCGCCAGCCACTTCAGGGAGAAGTTCGCCCGCAAAAGGCTGCCGGCCTCGGTCATTCCACCGTAAAGTTCGAATGCCGTGGACCCGCTCGCGGCCAGCCACAGGAAGGCCACCAGCTTCTCACCGTCGAACGCGCCATAGATGGGCGATCCCGCGCCGAGATTCCGCAGAATATCTGCGTAGTAGCGATCTTCGTGGATGCCGAATTCGGCGCGCTCAGCGGTCTCTCTGTACACGGCCATGCACAGCGGCAGCTCGGCCTCGGTGACGGCACGGTACTCAAGGGCCTCGCGGCTGGACTTGCGAATGTACTGGCGCGTCTTCTTGGACATGGCCGCCAGCAGCTCGTCCTCGGTGCGCGTCAGATCCAGAATGAGAGTTCGCGGAATCAAGATGGTGCTGCTGCTGGGCACCCACCCCGTAGCCGGCAATGACGCCACAGCCACGGAATCGGCATCCCAATCCGGCTCAACGCTCAGGGCTACAGACTTGTGGGTGGTCTTGACGTAGCGTCCGACGGCGTTGAGCACCTCATTCTCGAGGCCCGCCTCAGCCTGTGGCCCCCTTGCGAGATACGCAAGGGAGCGGAACGGTGCCGGAAGGGTGCGCAGCAGGATCTGGGCCGAACCCACGAGCTTTTCGCCATCGCGCACCAGCACCCGGTCAACGCGCCAATTGTGCGCCGCCTTTGTTTCACCCCAGCCCCACAATTGCATGGGATGCCCCTGCTGTGCATCAACAGCAGCATCCCATTCGTCGCGGTCAAGGCAAGGCACAACACTGAAAGTCATGCTTCCAGCCTACCGGCTGGCGGCCAGACCTACGGGCCAATTAGACGCGGCGGGCGTAGGACTCCCACTTGTGCGCCTGGTGCTCGCCATCCACGAAACGGATGGTGCCCGACTTGGAGCGCATCACGATTGACTGTGTGAGCACGCGACCCTTGTCGTAGCGCACTCCGCGGAGAAGATCGCCATCGGTGATGCCGGTGGCAGCGAAGTAGCAGTTGTCGCTGGTGACCAGATCGTTGGTGGAGAGGACGCGGTCCAGGTCGTGTCCGGCGTCGATCGCCTTCTGCTTCTCGTCATCAGAGGTGGGCCAGAGGCGGCCCTGAATGACGCCACCGAGGGTCTTGATGGCACAGGCCGCAACGATGCCTTCGGGTGTGCCACCGATGCCCATGAGTGCGTCAACGCCGGTGCCGGAACGTGCAGCTGCGATAGCGCCGGCAACGTCGCCGTCGAGGATGATCTTGGTACGAGCGCCGGCGTCGCGGATTTCGGCGATCAGCGGCTGGTGACGGTCACGGTCCAGGACCATGACGGTGAGCTGGTTGATCTTGACGCCCTTGGCCTTGGCGATCAGGTGCAGGTTCTGCTTGACGGGCAGGCGCAGGTCAACCATGTCGGCGGCTTCGGGGCCGGTGACCAGCTTTTCCATGTAGAACACGGCGGAGGGGTCAAACATGGTGCCGCGTTCTGCCACAGCCAGCACCGAAAGGGCGTTGTTGATGCCCATGGCCGTCAAACGGGTTCCATCGATGGGATCCACGGCTACGTCACACTCAGGTCCGGAGCCGTCGCCCACTACCTCGCCATTGAACAGCATGGGGGCTTCATCTTTTTCGCCCTCACCAATGACCACAACACCGTTGAAGTGCACGGTGGACAGGAGGGAACGCATAGCGTCAACGGCTGCGCCGTCGGCTAGGTTCTTCTCACCAAAACCAACCCAGTGGCCGCCAGCAATAGCGGCAGCTTCGGTCACGCGGACAAGTTCAAGGGCTAGATTCCGGTCCGGTTCGTCATCGCCAACAGCGAGAGACCGGGACAACTGTGAATAATCCAACTGCGATGCTTTTTGAGCCACGTAAAAACCTCATTGTTCAGGTAGGCGCAGAATTTCCGGTGTGCTTCAGTGCACACCCCTGACGTATTTTTGCCTACCCGCCCATCATAGGCGACGCCGACTGCCGAAAACTTGTGATGTATCCCACGCGGGGCGGGCTGTGCTATTTTGACGCCCAAATTCTGGGAAGATGGTCATGTGAGTGAATCCAGCCCTTCCCCCGCCGTCAAGCCCGTAATTGCTGCCGGCGCCGCCAAGCGTGCCAACGCGTCAGTGATTGGCATGCTGCTGGCCATGTTCTCAACAGTGGCCATTGTGCTTGTTATTGTGTGGCTTAACCCACAGCAAAAAGCCGACACATACCGATCCGCAATCGACGTCCCGGCCGTCGCAGCGAACGCTGCGGACACTGCCGGATTTACCCCCGTGGCTCCGGCACTGCCCGAGGGTTGGTCCGCCAACTATGCGCGGTGGAATCCCCCGGGCACCGATGGCGTGGCTTTCTGGGACGTAGGTTACGTCACGGGAAGCAATACATTCATTGCCCTTCGCCAGTCAATAACAGCCAACCCCACGTGGACCTCGGCCCAGACCGGCGAAGCCCCCGTGACGGGGAGCCGCACCATTGACGGACAAGACTGGGAGCTCCGTGATAAACCTAAGGGTGACCGGAGTCTTGTCCTGACAAGCGGCACCACCACGATCGTTCTGACCGGGACCGCAGATTTCGAGGACTTCGACATTCTGGCCACCGGCGCCACGAAGCAGCTTGCTGCCGATTCGAGCGAAGTCGGCGGCGACGCAAGCACCATTCCCACAGCGAAGGACGGCAAATAATGACCGGCGGAGAAGTTTCAACCCACCCACATACGCCTGCTGAGGCATGGGAAACTTTGATGGCCGGCAACGCCCGGTTTGTTGACAGCAACTCCTCCCACCCGAACCAGGACGCGGCCCGCCGCACCTCACTAGTTGCCACCCAGCACCCCTTCGCCGTCATCTTTGGCTGCTCGGATTCGCGTCTGGCTGCCGAGATCATCTTTGACTTGGGCCTGGGCGACGCTTTCGTGGTCCGCACGGCTGGCCATGTGATTGACAACACCGTCCTGGGTTCCCTTGAGTACAGTGTTGACTACCTTAATGTGCCACTGATTGTAGTGCTTGGGCACGACAACTGCGGCGCCGTCACGGCCACACAGCAGGCCGTTGCCACGGGTGCCATGCCCGGCGGATTCATCCGTGACCTTGTGGAACGCATCACCCCGTCCGTGCTGACCTCATTGCGCAAGGACAAGGACGCCGATGTCAGCGCCATGATCACCGAGCACGTCAAGCAGACGGCGGCGCGCTTGGTGGAGAACTCCCCCATCATCGCCAGCGCCGTCACTCGTCAGCGCACGGCCGTGGTGGGCCTGACCTACCGCCTCAGCGACGGCCGCGCAGATCTGGTCTACAGCAACGGTTCCCTCGGGGTGTAACACCCGCTTTGGAAGGCCCGACGGCGGAACTTGCGTTCCGGCGTCGGGCCTTCTTTGTTGGAGGCTGGGAAGGCAAATCGGCGGCATTCGGTTTTTAGCTCTGGGCGCCGCGGCGATATGGTGTAGGCATGACTGATACTGCCGCGGTAACCGCACAAGAATTCCGTATTGAACATGACACCATGGGCGAGGTCCGGGTTCCGGTCAACGCCCTCTACAGCGCCCAGACCCAGCGCGCCGTTGAAAACTTCCCGATTTCGGGCATGACACTGGAGTCTGCCCACATCGCTGCACTGGCGCGCATCAAGAAGGCTGCTGCCACCACCAACGCCGAGTTGGGTGTTTTGGACGCCGAGCTGGCACGCGCCATCGAGACCGCAGCCGATCTCGTTGCCGCTGGCGACTACGACGGCAATTTCCCGATCGATGTCTTCCAGACCGGTTCGGGCACCTCCTCCAACATGAACATGAACGAGGTTCTGGCAACCTTGGCAAACCGCGCGCTCGTTGCTGCCGGTTCCGAGAAGGTTGTTCACCCGAACGACCATGTCAACGCCTCACAGTCCTCCAATGACGTGTTCCCGACCTCCGTTCACGTAGCTGCAACCTCGGCCCTGATCAACGACCTGATCCCGGCATTGGCCTACCTAGCCGAGTCACTGGAGCGCAAGGAAGCCGAGTTCGCAGAAGTTGTGAAGTCCGGCCGCACCCACTTGATGGATGCCACCCCCGTCACGCTCGGCCAGGAATTCGGTGGCTACGCTGCCCAGATCCGCTACGGCATCGAGCGCGTCGAGTCCGCACTTCCCCGTGTTGCTGAGGTTCCCCTCGGTGGCACAGCCGTCGGCACCGGCATCAACACCCCGGCCGGCTTCCCGCAGCGCGTCATTGCCCTGTTGGCCCAGGACACCGGCCTGCCGCTGACCGAAGCCCGCAACCACTTCGAGGCCCAGGCCAACCGCGATGGTCTCATCGAGGCGTCCGGCCAACTGCGAAACATTGCCTACTCGATCATGAAGATCAACAACGACCTTCGCTGGTTGGGCTCCGGCCCCAACACCGGCCTGGGTGAAATCAACATCCCCGATCTGCAGCCCGGCTCCTCGATCATGCCTGGCAAGGTCAACCCGGTGATCGCCGAGGCTTCCATCATGGTTGCAGCCCAGGTCATCGGTAACGACACCACGATCGCCTTGTCCTCCACCAACGGCGCGTTCGAGCTGAACGTTGGCATCCCGGTCATGGCCTCGAATCTGTTGCAGTCCATCCGCTTGCTCACCAACACGAGCCGCGTCATGGCCGACAAGATGATCGACGGCCTGACCGCCAATGTTGAGCGCGCCCGCTTCCTTGCCGAGGCTTCCCCGTCCATTGTGACCCCGCTGAACAAGCACATCGGTTACGAGAACGCCGCAAAGATCGCCAAGCACGCCATCAAGGAAGGCCTCACCATCCGTGAAGCCGTTCTGGCCCTTGGCTTCGTTGACCGTGGCGAACTGACCCTGGAGCAGCTCGACAAGGGTCTCGACGTCATGGCAATGACCCGCGCCCCGAAGTAACTCCCAGCCCCTCCACTGCCGAGGGCGTGCCAAGGTGGCGACGGCGTGTGAAACTTCGCACGCCGTCGCACGTTTAACACGCCGTCGCTGGGACGGACGACGGCGGGAGGTCACCTTTTTCGCGAAAGGTGACCTCCCGCCATCGTGCATTAAGCGCGTGTGATTAACGCAACAGAGAAAACATTTTGCACTCTGACTTAAATAGTGCAAACTTTTACTTTGTGATTGAAAGTGCAAATTCCTGCCAGCCTCAGGGGCTGCGTGCCCGCAAGCGTGAGGCCACCCGATCCGCCATTACGGCGCGAGCCCGGGTACTCACTGCTGAGCAGGGCCTGAACGGGTTCACGATTGAGCAGCTGTGCGAGGACGTGGGTGTCTCACGCCGCACATTCTTCAACTACTTTCCGTCCAAAGAAGACGCCATCATGGGCCACCTGCTGGACGAATTCCCCGCCGACGCGATTGCTGAATTCCTAGCTGGCGCAGAAGGTGTGGAACGCGGCCCGAGCGGGGTGAGCAACACCCTTTTGGCGGATCTTCACGGACTCACCTGCGCCATGGTGGAGGAACTGAACTTCACCCGCGAACAGATCCATCTGCTAATCGCGGCCATGAAAAAAGAACCGCAACTCATGATGAAGATGATGGGCGGCGCACACTTGCGTGAGCAGGAGTTTGCCGAGCTCATCGCCCAACGTGAGGGGCTGGAGCCGGAGGACCCCGTCGCCATCATGGTTTCGGCCCTCTTTGGCACCTGCTCGCACCGCGCCAGCCAAGTCTTCTTCTCGGAAACAAACACCGTCAGTTACCCCGAGCTGCTCGCGCAAAACCTTCGCACGGCCCACCAACTATTCTCCTTTTCGCATTTAACCTTTGAAGGGACATCATGAGTACCGCACTCAAGGCAGGCGAACCGCTCCTGCTGACCCAAAAGAGGATCTGGATCATCTTCTCCGCGCTGATCGCCGGAATGCTGCTCTCGAGCCTCGACCAAACCATCGTCTCCACCGCCATGCCCACCATTGTGGGCAAGCTGGGCGGCGTGGAGCACCAGACATGGATCACCACGGCGTACCTGTTGGCAACCACCATCGTGATGCCTGTCTACGGCAAGTTTGGTGACATCCTTGGCCGCCGCAATCTGTTCCTGGCTGCCATTGCCATCTTCACGCTGGCCTCCGTTGGCTGTGCCTTCGCTACCGATTTCTGGGGCTTCGTGATCTTCCGTGCCATCCAGGGCCTCGGTGGCGGTGGCTTGATGATCCTCTCGCAGGCCATCATTGCCGACATTGTCCCCGCCAAGGATCGCGGCAAGTACATGGGCCCCTTGGGCGCCATCTTTGGCCTTGCCGCTGTGGCCGGCCCGTTGCTGGGTGGTTACTTCGTTGACCACCTGACGTGGGAATGGGCTTTCTACATCAACATCCCGATCGGCATCGCTGCATTCATCATTGCCTTCTTCACCTTGACATTGCCTTCCAAAAAGGCCGACAAGAAGATCGACATTATGGGCGTTTTCTTCCTGTCCATCGCCACCACCTGCCTGATCTTCTTCACCGATTTTGGTGGCAAGGCCGACGGTTGGACCTCGCTCACCACCTGGACGTGGGGTGCCGGCTTGATCGCCGCCGTGGCACTGTTCATCTTCACCGAGAGCCGCGCTGTAGACCCCATCATCCCGTTGTCGCTGTTCAAGAACCCGATCTTCCTGAACTCCACAGCGATCGGCTTTGTGCTGGGCATGGGCATGTTCGCGGCCCTGGCGTTCGTACCGACCTTCCTGCAGATGTCCTCGGGCACCTCAGCCGCCGAGTCCGGCCTGCTCATGCTGCCCATGATGGTTGGCCTGATGGGTACCTCCATTTGGTCAGGTATCCGCATGACCAAGACCGGCAAGTACAAGGCCTTCCCGATTGCCGGTTCCATCCTGACCATCATCGCGATGTTGTGGATGACCACACTGTCTGCCGAGACCCCCATCTGGGTCATTTGCGCCCAGCTGTTCGTGTTCGGTGCGGGTCTGGGCCTGATCATGCAGATCGTTGTGATCGTTGTGCAGAACTCGGTTCCGGCAGCTCAGTTGGGAACCGCCACGAGCACCAACAACTACTTCCGCGAAGTGGGTTCCGCCCTAGGCGTGGCCGTATTCGGTGCCATGTTCACCACGCGCCTGGCCGAGTCCCTCAAGGACGTCTTCACTGCAGGTGGCGCATCGCCGGAACAGGCCGGCAGCGCCATGTCCTCGCTCGACCCGCAGGCGCTGCACCAGCTCCCGCAGGCCATCCAGGACGGCATCATCAATGCCTACGCCGATTCCCTGGCACCGGTATTCTGGTACCTCATCCCCTTCATGGTGATCGCCTTGGTGCTGGCCATTTTCATGAAGGTCGTCCCGCTCTCCGATACCTCTGGCATGGTGGCCCGTGGCGAAGCCGTGGGTGGCGAGGAAGCCGAGCGCATGGAGGCCGAGCGCCTTGCCGGCAAGTCCGCCGAGGCCAAGGCCGGTGCCGGTGCCGAAGGCACGGACACGCTCCTGTTGACGAAGGACACCCCGGACCAGCCGTAAGGTTCACCGAAAAGGCGCGTGCCGCCGTCGTACTTTT
>JBKKBD010000204.1:0-11175 GCA_046714315.1 Specibacter sp. | reverse complement strand
TCCGCAAAGTGCAGAGCCAATTGGATGACATCAATGGTGTCCTGCGAGAACAAATCACCGGCATCAGCGTTATCCGCGCATTTGGCCGCCGCGATTACGAGGCCGAGCGCTTCGCCACCGCCAACGGCGCCCTCACCGCCTCGCAACTGAGAACTGGCCGGCTTCTCTCGCTCATGTTCCCCACGATCTTCTTTGTGGTCAATGTGACCAGCGTGGGCGTGCTCTGGTTTGGCGGGCAGCGCATCGACGCCGGTCAAATGCAGATTGGCGCGCTCACAGCATTCCTGAGCTACATCATGCAAATCCTCATGTCCGTCATGATGGCCATGTTTATGTTCATGATGATTCCTCGCGCAGCCGTCAGTGCCGAACGCATCATGGAAGTACTGGACACCGAATCCAGCGTGATTGACGCGCCGAATGCCATCTCGGTGGCCAGGCTCGACGGCGTCCTTCGAGTGAGCGACGCCGCCTTCAGTTACCCCGGCGCGCAGGATCCGGTCCTCTCGGGAGTCAGCTTCAACGCTGCTCCCGGAACCACGACGGCGATCATAGGCTCAACCGGCAGCGGCAAGTCAACTCTGGTGAACCTCATACCCAGATTGCTGGACTCCACGGCAGGCACCGTCGAGCTGGGTGGCCATGACATAAAGACCTTGACGCTCTCTTCCTTGCGGGGTTCGATCGGTCTGGTCCCGCAAAGGGCTTATCTATTTGCCGGAACCGTAGGCAGCAATATCCGCATGGGAAATCCGCAGGCCACAGATGAGGAAATCTGGCAGGCTCTGGAAACGGCCCAAGCCGCCGATTTTGTGCGCGCAATGCCAGGAGGACTGGATGCGCCCATCGAACAGGGCGGCTCCAATGTTTCGGGAGGCCAGCGCCAGCGCCTCTGCATAGCCCGCGCCATAGCCGCACAGCCGTCGATTTACCTTTTTGATGACAGTTTCTCGGCATTGGACTACGCAACGGACGCCAAACTCAGGGCAGCACTCAAACCCGTGACACAGGACGCTGCCGTCCTGGTGGTTGCGCAACGAGTCGGCACCATCAAGGACGCAGACAACATTTTGGTGCTGGATGAAGGGCGGCTGGTGGGTCAGGGCACCCATGAATCGTTGCTGGAAACGTGCCCCACTTACCAGGAGATCGTCACCTCGCAGTTGAGCCACGATGAAGCTCTTGGAGAACCAGAACTCAAAGGACAAGGGAGTCCGGCATGACCATGATGGGTGCGCGTGGTGGTCGCGGAGGGCCGCCGCAAAAAGCAGTGTCTTTCGGTCCCAGTCTCAAGCGGATCATCCGGCTCATGGCGCCGGACAAGGTGCGCATTGTGGCCGTTGTGGCCATGGCTGCGGTCTCTGTGGGTCTGTCGGTAGTGGCTCCAAAGATCTTGGGACATGCCACGGACATCATCTTCAATGGTGTTGTCGGCAAGATGTTGGAGCAGTTCCCGGCAGGCACAAGCAAGGAGCAGGCCGTTGCCGCGCTACGTGCCGGTGGCCAAGGGCAACTTGCCGACATGCTCGGGGCCATGAACGTGGTGCCCGGCCAGGGTCTAGACCTCACTGCACTTGGTGCTGTTCTCTTGACGGTCCTGTCCCTTTATCTGGTGGCGTTTTTCTTCAACTGGTGGCAGGGATTCATCACTGCCGGAATAGTTCAGCGGTCGATGTTACGGCTGCGTCGGGACATCGAGGAGAAGGTTGACCGCTTGCCCATGCAACACTTTCAACAGGAATCCCGCGGCGATGTGCTCTCCCGCGTCACCAATGACATCGACAACTTCTCTCAAACGCTGAACCAAACGCTGACACAGATCTTGATCTCCACCTTGACGGTGTGTGGGGTGGTGGGCATGATGTTTTCCATTTCCCCGCTGCTGGCCGGTATCTCCGTGCTGGCTGTTCCCCTGATTGCCGGCATGACGATCCTGGTAGCCAAGCGCTCTCAGGTGCAATTCGCTGCCCAGTGGAAGAGTACAGGGGATCTCAACGGCCACGTTGAGGAGATGTTCACGGGGCATGAAATTGTCAAGGCATTTGGCCAGCAGAAGGCTGCTATTGAAAAGTTCCGGGAGAACAATGACAGCTTGTATGAGTCCAGCGCCAAGGCACAGTTCATCTCCGGCATCATCATGCCGGGCACCAACTTTGTCTCCAATCTCAACTATGTAGTGGTTGCCGTGTTGGGCGGCATTCAGGTGGCGCAGGGCGCGCTCACCATTGGTAGCGTTCAGGCCTTTGTCCAGTATTCGAGGCAGTTCAGCCAGCCCATGGCCCAGTTGGCAGGCATGATCAACCTTTTGCAATCGGGTGTGGCCTCGGCCGAGCGTGTCTTTGACCTGTTGGATGCGCAGGAGCAAAGCCCCGATTACAGCCCTGCCGCGCAACTGGCGGAGCCCGCTGGCCGTGTGGTGTTTGACCATGTCAATTTTTCCTACACACCGGGCGAGCCCCTGATCAAGGACCTGTCCCTTGTGGCGGAGCCGGGCGAGACGGTGGCGATAGTTGGCCCTACCGGTGCCGGCAAGACAACGCTGGTGAACCTCTTGATGCGGTTCTACGAGATCGATTCGGGCACCATCACGGTGGACGGCGTCAACACGGCGCACCTGACACGGGATGATTTACGCAGCCAATTCGGCATGGTCCTGCAGGACGCATGGCTCTTCGGCGGAACCATCAGGGACAACCTGGCCTATGGAAGGCTTGGTGCCACCGAGGAAGAGATTATAGCCGCGGCAGAGGCCACCCACGTTGACCACTTTGTCCGGTCCCTTCCCGATGGCTATGACACTGTGCTAACGGACGACGGCGGCGGGCTCAGTCAGGGGCAACGCCAGCTCATGACGATTGCCAGGGCGTGGATCGCCAACCCTGGAATCTTGATCCTTGACGAGGCCACGAGCTCTGTGGATACCCGCACCGAGGTGATGATCCGCCAAGCCATGAACAAATTACGTGCCAACCGGACCAGCTTCGTGATCGCCCATCGGCTCTCCACCATTCGTGATGCCGATCTGATCCTTGTCATGGACCAGGGCCGAATCATCGAGCAAGGCAGTCACGACGTGCTGTTGGCTCACAGGGGATTCTATTACGATCTATACATGTCACAGTTTGGTGACCCGTTGGTGGAAGAGGCGAGCAAGGTATGAATGCCATGGATGTCATGATGCGACGTTGGCGCCTCGATACGGAATCGAGCGTTCCGCCCTTCGAACAGATCAGGTTGCGAATCCTTGACCTTGCTTCGGCAGGGGATTTGGCGGTGGGAACCAAGCTTCCCTCGGTGCGGTCCCTCGCTATGGACCTAGGCGTCGCGGCCAACACAGTTGCGCGGGCCTATCGTGAGCTTGAACAGGCCGGCGTAGTCATTACCGCGGGGCGCAGTGGTACGGCGATTGCCTCCGGTGGTGACGTGATTGCCGCCCAGGTGGCGAGTGCCGCGGAGGCGTTTGCCGCCGTCGTACGCGACCTCGGCATGCCCGCGGCCCAGGCCCTGCGGATCGTGACGGCGGCGCTGGATCGCAACTAATGGCCGGTTGGAAATTCGGCATGCGTTCGAACGAACTTTCGATTACACTCAAGAGTGTATGCAATGTGCGGCGCCCAAGCGCCCGCGCCCTTGCCACGCCGGCGTCGTGGCAGACAGTGATGTGAAGGAACCAATGGTCAAGTCTGTAACCCCCGAAATTGCCCCAACGCGCCCGGATTTATCCCGCCTGGTGGTCAAGGGAGCCCGTGAGCACAACCTGCGCAACGTGGATCTTGACCTTCCTCGTGACGCCATGATCGTGTTCACCGGGCTCTCCGGCTCGGGCAAGTCATCGCTCGCGTTTGACACCATCTTTGCCGAAGGTCAGCGCCGCTATGTGGAATCACTGTCCGCCTACGCGCGGCAATTCCTTGGCCAGGTGGACAAGCCGGACGTTGACTTCATCGAGGGCCTGTCCCCGGCTGTCTCCATCGATCAAAAGTCGACGTCGAAGAACCCCCGGTCCACGGTTGGTACCATCACCGAGATTTACGACTACATGCGCCTGCTGTGGGCTCGCGTAGGAACGGCCCACTGCCCCGTATGTGGGGAGCCCATCGCGAAACAAACCCCCCAGCAGATTGTTGACCAGCTGCTGGAAATGCCTGAGGGCACCCGCTTCCAGATCCTGGCCCCCGTGGTACGAGACCGCAAGGGCGAGTTCGTTGACCTGTTCAGGGAACTGACCGCCAAGGGGTACTCCCGGGCCAAGGTCGACGGCGAGCAGATCCAGTTGAGTGATCCGCCCAAGCTGAAGAAGACCTTCAAGCACACCATCGAGGTGGTGGTTGACCGGCTCGTGGTCAAGGACGGCATTCAGCAGCGCCTTACAGATTCAGTGGAAACGGCTCTGGGTCTTGCCGAGGGCCGCGTCCTGGCCGAACTCGTTGACCTCGCCGAGGGTGATGACGGCCGCATCCGCTCCTTCTCCGAGAACCTGGCCTGCCCCAACGAACACCCGTTGGCCATTGATGAGATCGAGCCGCGCTCCTTCTCCTTCAACAACCCCTTTGGCGCCTGCACCGCCTGCAGTGGCATCGGCACCAAGCTTGAGGTGGACGAGGAACTGGTGGTTCCCAACCCCTTCCTGTCACTGCGTGAGGGCGCCATCGCGCCGTGGTCGCTGGGCACCGCCACCACGGAATACTGGAATCGGCTCCTTGAAGGGCTCTCAACGGAGCTGGACTTCAAAATGGAGACCCCGTGGAACAAACTGGACACCGACACCCGCACGGCCATCCTGTACGGCAAGGACCACAAGGTTGTGGTGCAGTACAAGAACCGTTTTGGTCGCGAACGCAAGTACAGCACCGGATTTGAAGGTGCCGTCCAGTACATTCAACGCAAGCACATCGAGACCGAATCCGATTCGGCCCGTGACCGCTACGAAGAGTACATGCGTCAGATTCCGTGCCCGTCCTGCGGCGGCGCGCGCTTGAACCCGGCATCGTTGTCCGTGTTGATCAACGGAAAATCCATTGCCGAAGTCTGTGCCATGTCCATGCGCGACTGCTTTGACTTCCTCTCCAACCTTGTCCTGACAGGCCGCGAGGCCCAGATTGCCAGCCAGGTACTGAAAGAAATTCAGGCACGGTTGCGATTCCTGCTCGATGTTGGTCTGGAGTACCTGAACCTCGAGCGCGCCTCGGCAACGCTCTCAGGTGGCGAGGCGCAGCGTATTCGCCTGGCCACCCAGATCGGTTCGGGGCTGGTGGGCGTGCTGTATGTCCTGGATGAGCCCTCCATTGGCCTGCACCAGCGTGACAACCGTCGCCTCATTGAAACCCTCACGCGCCTGCGCGATTTGGGCAACACCCTGATCGTGGTTGAACACGATGAGGACACCATCAAGGAAGCCGACTGGATCGTGGACATTGGCCCCGGCGCCGGCGAGCACGGCGGCGAAGTGGTGCACTCTGGTTCCTTGGAGGAGTTGCTGGCCAACACCCGATCGCTGACCGGCGATTACCTATCCGGACGCAAGAGCATCGCACTGCCAGCCAAGCGCCGCAAATACGACAAGAAACGTGAGCTCACGGTGGTGGGGGCCAAGGAAAACAACCTGCTGAACATTGATGTGAAGTTCCCGCTGGGTGTTCTGACGGCCGTGACCGGAGTCAGCGGCTCCGGTAAATCGACCCTTGTCAACGAGATCCTGTACAAGGTTCTGGCCAACAAGCTCAACGGTGCCAAGCAGGTGGCCGGGCGCCACCTGCGCGTGGACGGTCTGGAGCACTTGGATAAGGTGGTGCATGTTGACCAGAGCCCCATTGGCCGCACCCCGCGCTCCAACCCGGCCACCTACACGGGTGTTTTTGACAACATCCGCAAGCTGTTCGCGGAGACCAACGAATCCAAGATGCGTGGCTACCAGCCGGGCCGTTTCTCCTTCAACGTCAAAGGTGGTCGCTGCGAAGCCTGCACGGGTGACGGAACGCTGAAGATTGAAATGAACTTCCTGCCGGACGTTTACGTGCCCTGCGAGGTGTGCCACGGAGCCCGGTACAACCGCGAAACCCTTGAGGTCCATTACAAGGGCAAGTCCATTGCAGATGTCCTGAACATGCCGATCGAGGAAGGTGCGGATTTCTTCGCGGCCTTCACTCCCATTGCCCGCCACCTGCGCACGCTGGTCGACGTCGGACTTGGTTACGTCCGGCTGGGGCAGGCATCCACCACGCTCTCCGGTGGCGAGGCACAGCGCGTGAAGCTGGCCGCGGAACTGCAGAAACGCTCCAATGGTCGCAGCATTTATGTGTTGGATGAACCTACCACCGGCCTGCACTTTGAGGACATCCGCAAGTTGCTTCTGGTGCTGCAGGGACTCGTCGACAAGGGCAACACTGTGATTGTCATCGAGCACAACCTTGACGTCATCAAGAGCTCCGACTGGATCGTTGACCTCGGCCCCGACGGCGGCACCGGCGGAGGACGTGTCATCGCCACGGGTACTCCTGAAAAGGTGGCCAAGAGCGGCGAGAGCTACACGGCCACGTTCCTGCGTGAGGTTCTGGACGTCTGAGTATTGGCAGTCAACAACCAGCAAGATATGCCGTCACTGGCATGGATGGGGAACAGTTGGGTCCGACCGTGAGAAACTTATGGACGTGACTACTGCTTCCCCTGCCCTAAATAGTGACGGCCCAAGTCTGGCCGAGACGGACACCGTTGCCCCCCGCACGGCTGTCCTCTTTGACCTCGATGGAACCCTTGTTGACCCCGCCGGCGGCATAACCGGCGGCATTGCGCACGCTCTGGGTGCCATGAACCTGCCGGTTCCGGACGCCGAGGTACTCCAGGCCATGATCGGGCCGAAACTGGCTGACGCGCTCATCAGCATTGTGGGCGTGCCCGCGGACCAGGTCGACGAGGTCATTGCCCACTACCGCAAGTGGTACACCGGACAGGGCATGGCCATGTCGCGGGTGTACCCGGGTATCAAGGAGTTGCTGACGCAGTTGAGGGCCGACGGCGTTGCCTTGGCAGTTGCCACGCAAAAGCCCGAGCCACTCGCCAACACGCTGTTGGCGCACCACGGGCTTGACGGGTTCTTTCACGTGATCCGTGGCTCCCACGCCGATGAAACCCTCAAGCCCGGCGATGCGGACTACCGCCCGGGTAAGACGGAAATCATTGCGGCAGCCCTGCGTGATTTAGCTTTGCTTACCGACGGCGACTCTCAAATTCCGGCCATTATGGTGGGGGACAGGCACCAGGACGTACTGGGTGCCCGCGGTAACGGACTTGAGTGCATTGGTGTTGCTTGGGGATTCGCACCCGACGGCGAGTTGGCGGCGGCCGGAGTTGCCGCCGTCGTCCGTTCTACCGTGGAACTTGCTGCGGAACTGGCCGGGTTTGATTCGCTTGCGGCCTCTGTGGCATCCGGAAAGGTAGCCGATGGAGCTCTATGACCTGACCCGGGTACTGACCCGTGGAACCATCAGCGCGCTGTGCCGGCCAACTGTTGAGGGCCTCGAGAATGTCCCCGTGGAGGGGCCGTTCATTGTGGCACCGAACCACCTGTCATTCTTTGACTCGGTCATTGTGCAGGCACTCACCCCACGCCCGGTTTCCTTCTTTGCCAAAGCCGAGTACTTCACCGGCAAGGGCATCAAGGGCAAGCTCATGAAGCAATTTTTTGAATCCGTGCACTCCATTCCGGTGGAGCGCGGTGAACAGGCAGCCAGTGTGCAGGCGCTGAAGACGCTTTTGGAAATTCTGGGACGTAATGAGGGTGTAGGAATTTATCCTGAAGGTACCCGTTCCCGCGACGGTATCCTCTACCGTGGCCGGACTGGCGTGGGTTGGCTTGCGCTGACCACCGGTGCGCCCGTTGTGCCGGTTGGCATGATCGGCACCGAAAAGCTGCAGCCGGCGGGTGCCAAGGGTTTCAAACCGGCGAAATTCACGCTGCGTTTCGGCAAGCCCCTCTACTTCGACAAGACCGGGCCGGACCATTCCTTGCCCGCTCGGCGCCATGTCACGGACACCATCATGGATGCAATCGCGGATTTGACGGGCCAGGAACGCAGCGCCAAGTACAACCAAAGCCCCATCGTCGAGTGACCCATGGCAGATCCAGCTTCCTATAGGCCCAAACCGGGCGAGATTCCCACCGACCCGGGCGTCTACAGATTCCGTGATGAACACGGTCGCATTATTTACGTGGGCAAGGCCAAGAACCTTCGATCGCGCCTGAACTCGTATTTCGCGAACCCTGCCACGTTGCTGCCCAAAACCCACGCCATGGTTCATCATGCGGCCAGCGTGCAATGGACCATCGTGGGAAGTGAACTTGAGGCCCTGCAACTGGAGTTCACGTGGATCAAGGAATTTGCCCCGCGCTACAACCTTGCATTCCGTGACGACAAGACGTACCCGTACCTTGCCGTATCCATGAGCGAGAAGTATCCGCGTGTGCAGGTCATGCGCGGCGAGCGGCGCAAGGGCACCAAGTATTTTGGCCCCTACACAGCCGGAGCCATCCGCGAAACCATGGATACCTTGTTGCGCGTGTTCCCGGTGCGCAGCTGTTCCGTTGGCGTGCTGCGACGTGCCGAACGCAGTGGCCGGCCCTGCTTGCTGGGCTACATCGACAAGTGTGCGGCGCCGTGCGTTGGGCGTGTCAGCCCCGAGGAACACAAGGCGCTGGCCCAGGACTTCTGCGATTTCATGGGAGGGGAAGCCAAGCGCTTCATTGGCACCCTGGAGAAGAAGATGGCGGCCGCCGTTGCCGAACTCGACTACGAGCAGGCTGCCCGGGTCCGCGACGACATCATCGCCTTGCGTAAAGTGTTCGAGCGCAATGCCGTGGTTCTCACCGAGGACACGAACGCCGATATTTTCGCCGTGGAACAGGACGATCTTGAAGCGGCTGTGCAGGTGTTTTATGTCCGTGGCGGCCGGATCCGTGGCCAGCGCGGTTGGGTGGTGGAGAAGGTGGAAGACGCCTCCGACGCCGCATTGTGGGAACACCTCATGCAACAAGTTTATGGTGCCGAGGAATCCCAGCAGGACGCCATTCCGCGCCAGATTCTGGTCCCGGAGCTGCCAACAAACCACGAGTACCTGGCCCAATGGTTGGGTGAACTGCGCCGAGGGAAGGTCTCCATCAAGGTTCCCCAGCGCGGCGAAAAGGCTGCGCTCATGGATACCGTGCAGGCTAACGCGCGGCAAGCGATGATTCTGCATAAATCGCGACGAGCAGGGGATCTGACCACGCGTTCATTGGCATTGCAGGAGCTGCAAGAAGCCCTGGATCTGCCAATGCCACTGCTGCGCATCGAGTGCTACGACATTTCGCATGTGCAAGGCACCAACGTGGTCGCTTCCATGGTGGTGGTTGAGGACGGACTCGCCAAAAAGAGCGAATACCGCAAGTTCGCCATCACCGGCGATGCTGCCATCGATGACACGGCGTCCATGCATGACGTCATCACTCGCCGTTTCCGGAACTATCTCAGCGAGAAAGACGAGCGAGCACAAGCAGTGCAAGCCTCAGGCAGTATCGACACCGCCGGCACGGAAGACGGTCCCGCCGAGGCGCCCAAGTCCAAGTTTTCCTACCCGCCCAACCTTGTCGTGGTCGACGGAGGCGTGCCCCAGGTGAATGCCGCGGCGCGGGCGTTGGCGGACTTGGGCATCGAGGACGTTGCCGTGGTGGGCCTGGCCAAGCGTCTGGAGGAGGTGTGGGTGCCGGGCAGTGACTTCCCTGTCATCCTGCCGCGCTCATCGGAAGGCCTGTACCTGCTGCAGCGTATCCGTGACGAGGCCCACCGCTTTGCCATCACCTTCCACCGGTCCAAACGCGGCAAGGCCATGGTGGCATCGGTGCTGGATCAGGTACCGGGCATGGGAGCGGCGAAGCAAAAGGCTCTATTGGCTCACTTTGGCTCGCTCAAAATGGTGCGTGCCGCAAGCCTTGAGGACCTGGCCGGCGCTAAGGGTGTCGGTCCGGTCCTCGCACAGGCGATCTACGACGTCGTCCATGGTGAAGGGGCGGCGGGTAAGGAAGCGGGCCCAGCGGTAAACATGACTACAGGTGAAATTCTCGACTAAAGCCGTTCCATAGCTATGGATAAGTAAATAAGCATTGCTATGGGTGGGGTATGGCGATGTTTGCACAGGAAGCACCCTGGCCGTCGCTCGACCATGAAGAGCGCCCTGGCGGAGCTCGGTGTACAGGCATCCAGGAATGCCCAGCTGGTGGTTGGCAACGTCAGGGCCACGCAGGCGGCCCTCGCCCTGTCCGAATCCATCGACGTCCACGCCATTCTTGAAATGCACCGGGCGCTGCTCGAGCACAGCCATCCTGAGATGGTTGGCCATTGGCGAGATCAGCAGGTGTGGATCGGCGGAGGCAGCCTCAGTCCCCACACAGCACAGTTTGTCTCCCCGCACCATGAGCGCGTCACGGCCCTGATGGGTGACCAAGTCACCTTCGCCAATCGCCTCGACGTGCCAGCGCTTGTCCAGATCGCTGTGGCCCATGCGCAATTCGAAACGATCCACCCATTCCCCGACGGAAACGGGAGGGTCGGTCGTGCGCTCATCCAGGCGATGTTGCGCGGCGGGCAACTAACCCGCAATGTGGCCGTTCCCGTCTGAGCCGGCCTGCTCCAGGACACCAGCCGGTACTTCGACGCCCTCGGTGCCTACCGATCGGGGGACATTTCCCCGATCATCCGCTCCATCGCAGAAGCCTCGTTCGCCGCCGTACCCTCCGGTCGCATTCTCGTCGCGGAGCTCGAAAACGTCCGTCTGGCGTGGCGCGAGCGTCCTAAGGCACGACGGGACTCCGCAGCCCACCGGCTAGTGGACGCTGACATCCTTGTCCACATAACGACAGGAAAACGCAACCGGATTTGGCTCGCGAAGGATGTGGTGCGTGTTCTCGACGAGTTCGGTGCCCGCGCCAAGAGGGGACGATAGGGGATTTGCAACCGTCACGCCCTCCCCATCACTCGCTTCTCCCCACGCGCTCCCACTCGCTTCGCTCGCACAGGGCACCTCGGGTGGGCCCACACGCTCGAGGGACCCGCCGCGAGGAACGAGCGGTGGGAGAGCGTGGGGACTAGGCTTACACATGGACGTGGTGGGGACGAAGGTTTGCCCCCGTGTCCTAGCCACCAAGTG
>JBKKBD010000203.1:0-11886 GCA_046714315.1 Specibacter sp. | reverse complement strand
CAAGGGAGATATGGGCCTCGAGTTCGGCGTCGTCATCTGAATAAACGTCCTGGCCAATGATGACCGGCATGGGCACGACCGTCAGCAACCCGTGGGCTGAGAGGGCCGCCACCCAATCAGGGGGCAGAGCCGCAGCCGAATCTGTCACGACGGCGACGGTTGGTCTGGGCGGCGGCAGGGCGCCTGGCACTTCGACCTTTGCACCGCCGGTGTGGGGGCGCAGGCGTTGAACCTGCTGGCGCAGCCAATCCCGTGCTGCTGCACGCTCTGTCATGACCAACCCCCTTGAACTGTCCCTGTAACGCAAAAGTGCCTTCCTTACCAAGAGCAAGGAAGGCACTTTGACTACTGCGTCTACTGTGGCTTGTCTTTTTCCTAGGCAGGAACGATATTGACCAGTTTAGGCGCACGAACGATCACCGTGCGGATACCGCGGCCATCTAGTGCCTTTTGGACAACGGCCGAGGCCAAGGCCAATTCGCGCAGCTCGTCCTCGGAGATGTCGGGTGAGACCTCAAGACGGTCCTTGACCTTGCCCTGGATCTGCACAACGGCGGTGACGCTCTGCTCCACCAGGAGCGCCTCATCCACTGCGGGGAAGCCCGCGTTGGCTACTGAGGCCGGGTGGCCCAATGTTTCCCACATGTCTTCGGCTGTGTAAGGCGCAAAGAGACTCAGCACAATGGCTACGGCCTCGGCGGCTTCACGCACGGCGGGATCCTTGGCACCGGCACCGGAATCAATGACCTTGCGGGTGGCATTGACCAGCTCCATGAGCTTGGCAACCACAACATTGAACTTGTGGCCTTCCAGCAAGGCCTTGGCCTCGTGGACCGTGCGGTGCGTCAGTGAACGCAGGGTGGGGTCGCCGGCGACCGGGTCAGTGCCCGGTTCGCTGTCAACGTCACGGCCCAAACGCCAGGCGCGGGCCAGGAACTTCGCCGAGCCCGACGGCGAAACATCCGCCCAGTCAACGTCGTCCTCCGGAGGGCCGGCGAAGACCATGGTCAACCGGACGGCATCGACACCAAACTTGTCCAACTGCTGACCCAGATCAACACCGTTGCCGAGGGACTTGCTCATGGCCTTGCCGCCGTTGAGCACCTGACCCTGGTTCAGCAGCGCACTGAACGGCTCGGTGGCCTCCAGCATGCCCATGTCGTGGATGACCTTGGTGAAGAAGCGGGCGTACAGCAGGTGCAAAATTGCGTGCTCAACGCCGCCCACGTACTGGCCAACAGGCATCCAGTCGTTGACCTTGGCCGGGTCAAAGGGACCCTCGGTGTAGTCGGGTGAGACAAAGCGCAGGAAGTACCAGGACGAGTCAACAAAAGTGTCCATGGTGTCGGTGTCGCGCTTGGCGGCCTTGCCACAGCTCGGGCAGTCAACGTTGACCCAATCAGCGACGGCGGCCAGCGGTGAGGTGCCCTTCGGGGACAGATCTTCGCCGCGGAGGTTGTCCGGCAAGCGGACGGGCAGCTGATCATCCGGGACGGGGACCTCGCCACAATCGGCGCAATGAATGATGGGGATGGGTGCGCCCCAGAAACGCTGGCGGGAAAGCAGCCAGTCGCGCAGGCGGAAGTTCACGAACTTCTCACCCGTGCCGAGCTTCTCCAAGATAGCAATGGCGGCGGGGATGCCCTCTGACTTGGAGAGACCATCCAGCTCGCCGGAGTTGATGAGCGTGCCCTCACCGGTTGAGGCTACTCCGGTCTCGGCCGGATCTTCCATGCCGGTATCCAAAACTGCGCGGACGGGCAGATCGAAGGCCTTGGCGAAGTCAAGGTCGCGCTGGTCGTGGGCGGGCACGGCCATGATGGCGCCCGTTCCGTAGTCGGCCAGCACGTAGTCGGCGGCCCAGACGGGCAGCTTTTCACCCGTCAGCGGGTTGATGGCGTAGCGGCCCGTGAACACACCCGTCTTGGGGCGGTCCGTTGCCTGACGTTCGATGTCGCTGAGCGCCTTGACCTGCTCGCGGTATTCGCTCAACGCTTCGGCGTGCTCGGCCGTGACCAAGTCCAGTGCCAACGGGGCATCTGCGGCCACGACGAAGAACGTAGCACCGTACAAGGTGTCCGGACGGGTCGTGAAGACTGTCAGCTCCTGCTGCGCCTTCTCCTCGCCAGCGGCCTCGATCACGAACGTGACGTGCGCACCCTCGGAGCGGCCAATCCAGTTCTTCTGCATGGCCAGCACACGGTCCGGCCAGTGGCCCTTGAGCGCATCCATGTCATCCAGAAGGCGATCAGCGTAGTCGGTGATCTTGAAGTACCACTGGTTCAGGGACTTCTTGGTGACAATGGTGCCGCAACGCTCACAGGCGCCATTGACAACCTGCTCGTTGGCGAGCACCGTCTGGTCAGTGGGGCACCAGTTGACGGGTGAATTCTTGCGGTAGGCCAAGCCACGCTCGTGGAAGCGCTTGAAAAGCCACTGGGTCCACCGGTAGTACTCGGGATCCGAGGTCTGCAGACGGCGCGACCAGTCAACCGAGATGGCGTAGCGCTTAAACGACTCCGCCTGGGTGTCAATGTTGGCGTAGGTCCACTCGCTGGGGTGGGTGTTCCGCTTGATGGCAGCATTCTCGGCAGGCAGGCCAAACGAGTCCCAGCCGATCGGGTGCAGTACGTCATAGCCGAGCTGGCGCCAGTAGCGCGAGACCACATCGCCCATGGCAAACGCCTCGGCGTGGCCCATGTGCAGGTCGCCTGAGGGATACGGGAACATGTCAAGGACGTAGCGGCGTTCCTTGGACCCGTCGTCAAGGGGCGTGAAGACCTTCAATTCATCCCAGATGGCCGGCCATTTGGCTTCCATCGAGGCGAAACTGTAGACGCCCTCTTCGCTGTTCTCTTCAGTCTGCGACTGCACGCTCACGTACCCTGCCTCTTCATTCATCAATGGCTTCTTGCACCTTCGGACCCTTTACACACAAAAGCCCCTCGACATAGCAAGGGGCGGCCGCAACGAAAGGTTGCGGCTATGTAAGGAGAAGGTTTGTATGCATTCCTGTACTTTATCGCACTTACCAAATTTAATACCACAGGACCTTAGGAAGCCCGACGGCGGGAAACCAACAGTTAAGTGGTTTCCCGCCGTCGGGGGTCAGGTGTTGCGTGAGTTACTTCACGTCCTCGTCAACCCAGTCCATGGACTTGGTGACGGCCTTCTTCCAGAGACGCATCTGGCGATCGCGTTCGGCGGGTTCCATGTTCGGTTCCCAGCGCTTGTCCTCGGACCAGTTGGAGGACAGCTCGCCGAGGTCCTTCCAGAAGCCAACAGCCAAACCTGCTGCGTAGGCAGCGCCCAAGGCCGTGGTTTCGGTGACCTTGGGGCGGATGACCGGCACGCCGAGGATGTCGGCCTGGAACTGCATGAGGGCATCGTTGGCGACCATGCCGCCGTCGACCTTCAACTCAGTCAAGTCCACGCCGGAATCAGCGTTGACGGCGTCAAGAACTTCGCGGGTCTGGAAAGCCGTGGCTTCCAAGGCCGCGCGAGCGATGTGGTTCTTGTTGACGAAGCGGGTCAGACCGACAATCGCGCCACGGGCGTCTGCACGCCAGTACGGTGCGAAGAGTCCGGAGAATGCGGGGACAATGTAAACGCCGCCGTTGTCTTCCACCGCAGCGGCAAGCTCCTCCACCTCAGGGGCAGACTTGATCATGCCGATGTTGTCGCGCAACCACTGGATCAATGATCCGGTCACGGCGATGGAGCCTTCCAGCGCGTAGTGCGGTGCGGCGTCGCCAAGCTTGTAGCCAAGCGTGGTGAGCAGCCCGTTCTTCGAGTGGACGATCTCTTCGCCCGTATTGAAGATCAGGAAGCAGCCCGTTCCGTACGTGTTCTTGGCTTCGCCCTGGTTGAACGCAGCCTGACCGAACGTTGCGGCCTGCTGATCTCCCAAGATGCCGGCCACGGGGACCTCGCGCAGCAGCTGGCTGCCGTGCACGTGGCCGTAGACCTCGGAGGAGGACTTGATTTCCGGCATCATGGACTTGGGAACACCGAAGACGGCAAGGATTTCTTCATCCCACTGCAGCGTTTCCAGGTCCATGAACAAGGTTCGGGAAGCGTTAGTGACGTCGGTGATATGAACGCCGCCGTCCGTTCCGCCCGTTAGGTTCCAGGTGACCCAGCTGTCGGTGTTGCCGAAGAGCAAGTCACCGGCTTCTGCCTTTTCACGGGCACCCTCAACGTTGTCCAGGATCCACTTGATCTTGGTTCCCGAGAAGTACGTTGCCAGCGGCAAACCAACCGTGTGCTTGAAACGCTCCACGCCACCATCGGCGGCCAGCTCGTCAACGATGTCCTGGGTACGGGTGTCCTGCCATACGATGGCGTTGTAAACGGGCACACCGGTGTTCTTGTCCCAAACAACAGCAGTCTCGCGCTGGTTGGTGATACCAACACCGACAATGTCATGTCGAGTCAGATTTGCCTGGGCCAGCGCCGTACCGATTACCTCGCGGGTGTTGTTCCAAATCTCACTGGCGTCATGCTCAACCCAGCCGGCCTTCGGGAAAATCTGCTCGTGCTCCAGCTGACCCGTGGAAACGATGTTTCCATCGTGGTCAAAGACAATGGCCCTGCTGCTGGTGGTGCCTTGATCAATGGCGATTACATATTGAGACATCATTGTTTCCTTATCTTAGATACTGCAGAAGCTGTCTGAGGTTAGGCTACGGCGGCTAGCAGGTCAGGCATCCACTGGCTCATCAAGCCAGCCAATGCACCACCAAGAAGGGGTCCAACTACCGGCACCCAGGCGTAGCTCCAGTCGCTGGAACCCTTGCCCTTGATGGGCAGCAGTGCGTGTGCGATGCGTGGGCCGAGGTCACGTGCCGGGTTGATGGCGTAACCGGTGGGTCCACCCAGGGACGCACCAATACCTACAACGAGCAGCGCAACAGGCAACGGGCCAAGTCCGGCAACTCCGCCACCGAAGTGGAGGATGACGAAGACCAGAACGAAGGTGCCGATGATTTCGGTGACCGTGTTCCAGCCGTAGCTGCGGATGGCCGGACCTGTGGAGAACACGCCCAACTTGTTGGCGGCAACCGGCTCAGCATCGAAGTGCTGCTTGTAGGCCAACCAACATGCCACAGCACCGATGAAGGCACCGAGCAATTCCGCACCAAAGTACGTCATGGTCGAGGCGAATGACACTGCAACGTTGGGTGCATATTCGTCGGCTCCGCTGGAAAGTATTCCAACGGTCACAGCCGGGTTCAGGTGAGCACCTGACTTGGCAGCTACGAAGACACCGGCCATAACGGCCAAGCCCCAGCCCCAGTTGACGAGGAGGAATCCGCCGGCATTGCCTTTGGTTCCCTTCAAGGCAACGTTTGCTACGACGCCGCAACCCAGCAGGGTCAGCATCATGGTTCCCATCACTTCGGACAGGAACACTATTCCAAGAGACATCTTTGACTCCTTGTTGTTTATCTATTTATTTAGGGCACACCTATGGGCGTGACCTCTTGAGCCCCGTTTGCCCCAGGGGCTGATTAGGCAATCAAGCTTTGTACCTGAACGCCGTGGAAACGGTCCAGAATATCGATGGCATGGCTGATTTCTTCAGCCACCCTTGCATCGCTCCAACCCAGCGGGCCTGCCAAGGCGGTGGCGGTTTCGGCCAGCAATTCACTCGTGACCAAGCCACGGAAGGCCAGCGAGGTACGGCGAATCATGACGTCGATGAGGTGGCCAATTTGTTCGTTCTCCACCATGAAGGCGACTTCGCGGTCGCTCAGTTCACGGGTGGAGTCGAAGACGGTGTCCTTGCCTTCGTTGAGGTAGTCCAGCACCTTCTCGGCACGGGTGCCGTAACGGGTCAGCAGGACTCCGGCGCGGGCCACGTCAACGGACTCGGCTGTGTGGGAGGCGATCCAGGCTTCGACGCCGGCGTCCGTGGCCGGGAAATTGGCGCCGCCACCGATGGGAAGCTTCGCCGTCGAGGTTTTCCTCGATGCGCCCAGGATGGCAAGGACGTCGTTAGTCATGTGCTCGGACAGTGCACGGAACGTGGTCCACTTTCCACCAACAAGACTCAGAACGGGAACCGAGGCACCAGCAATGGTGCGGTCTGCGCGTTCAATCCGGTAGTCGCGAGAGACGAACCCGGGAGCGGTTGCATCGTGGCGCGGGAGCGGGCGTACGCCTGCAAAGCTGTAGACGATTTCCTCGCGGGTGACCAGGATATTTGGGAAGACGTGCCCAACGAGATCGAAGAAGTAATCGATTTCCTCGTCGGTGCAGACGGCGTCCTTGGTCATGTCGGCGTTGACGTCGGTGGTGCCCACCAGGACGCGGTCACCCATGGGGTAGATCAGGACGATGCGACCATCGGTGTGCTCGAAGAAAATTTCACGACCCTTGCAGGCTGCCAGCAGCTCGGGGTGATCAAGGACAATGTGCGAACCCTTGGTGCCACCCATGAAGCTGGTGCCTGCGCCGATGGCAGTGTTAGTCATATCGACCCAGGCGCCCGTGGTGTTGATGATGACATCGGCCGTGAACGAGAAAGTCTCACCCGTCAGCTGGTCGGTGAGCTCAACGCCGTCGTCCTTCACTGCTGTCATCGCGAGGTAGTTGGTGGCTCGAGCCTTAGCGTCAGCGGCATTGGAAGCGCCCGTTAGACCGGCCTTTTCACCGTCCTGCAGTACATCAAGGGTGAGTCGCTCGGGATTGTGCACGGAAGCGTCATAGTAGGTGGCCGCGTACTTGATGTTCGCGGGCAACTGGGGAAGCTCGGCCAGTGCCTTCTTGCGGCCCTTGAATTCGTGGCGGGGTACGGTGCCACCGTCGCGAGAGAACGCATCGTAGAGGGACAGGCCGACCTTGATCAAGAACGCGCCGCGCTCCTGGGGCTTGCCCTGCTTGTGGGTGAGGAAACGCATTGGGGCGCTGAGGATACCCGAGAAGGTACTGAAGATGGGGATCGTGGTCTGCAGCGGCTTGACGTAGTGGGGTGCGATCTTCAGCAGCCCATTGCGCTCAACCACAGATTCCTTCACGAGACGGAACTCGCCATTTTCCAGGTAGCGAATGCCACCGTGGATCATGTGTGAGGAGGCACCCGAGGCACCCTGGCAGTAGTCGCCACGCTCAACGAGCGCCACATCAATGCCCTGCAGTGCAAGGTCACGGAAGGTGCCCACACCGTTGATTCCGCCACCGACGATCAAGACCTTGGCGTTGGGGCGCGCCTTCAATGCCTCCACCTGCGCACGCACAACCAGCTGTGCGTCCTTGGAATCTTGATTCGTGCCAGTGTTACCTAGGATTCTCACTTCGACCTCATTCGAGTCCCGTTGATGTGCGCATTGCGCGCCTGTTCCATATATTGTTTGAATAATTGGAAAATATAGTCAACATGACTGCACGAACGTGCAGAAAGGGTCTGGATCACATGCCGTCCAAGCGGACAAAACAACAAGATGCGCTCAGGGCTGCACAAATGTACTACTTACAGGATCAGACCATGGACGCCATTGCCCGTGAGCTGAGAACCTCCCGATCAACCGTTTCAAGGCTGCTCTCCACTGCACGGGAAACCGGTCTGGTGCAGATTCAGATCAAGACTCCCTCCGACAGAGCGCCCGAGCTGGAACGCGTCATTAAAAACCGCTACAAAGTAGAAGTCCACGTTGTCCCCATCTCCGACATACTCACGGAGATCGAGGTGCTTGAAAGAGTCAGCATGCAGGCGGCCCGCACGATCGGCCCCTTGGTTGACTCCAATGCGGTCATCGGCGTGGCCTGGGGCTCCACTGTCAGCACGGTCAGCCGGCACCTGACGCGCAAGATCACCCACGGCACCACGATTGTCCAACTCAACGGGGCAGGCAACACGCAAACATCCGGCATTACCTACGCTTCAGAGATCATCCGCCGCTTTGGAACTGCTTATGGGGCAAAGGTCGAACAATTTCCGGTACCGGCATTCTTTGACCACGCGGAGACAAAAGCGATGATGTGGCAGGAACGCAGCGTGCGGCGCATCCTGGACTTGCAGGAGCGCATGACCATCGCCATCTTCGGTGTGGGTTCAATGGATGCCGAAATTCCCAGCCATGTCTACTCCGGCGGCTATCTTGACTCGACTGACCTCGATGCACTTGAAGCCAGCGGTGTGGCCGGGGATGTTGCCACCGTCTTCTTCCGATCAGATGGAAGCTACGACGGCATTGTGCTCAACTCCCGCTCCAGCGGGCCAAGCCTTGACAGCCTGCGCAAGGTCCGGCGTCGTATTTGTGTTGTATCGGGGCGGAAGAAGATCACGGGGCTGCGCGGCGCGCTCGCAGCCGGTCTTGTCACTGATCTGATTCTGGATGAGACGACGGCCCGGGAATTGGTTGAGCAGGACAGCCTGGCCTCGGACCCGATCTTCGGTTTCCTCAGCAGCCTCGACGGTATCTAAAGTACAACGCGGCCGCGCGGCAATGTTCTGGAGGCCTTTGGGATGGGTAAAGTCGTAGGTATGCAACGCTCCCCCAAACACACTTTGAACAACGGCGCCAGCATCGACGTGCTGGGCTTCGGTGTCTACAAGATTCCGGCCGATGACTGCGCCGATTTGGTCTCCACCGCGCTGGACACCGGCTACCGCACCGTGGATACGGCCGCGTTGTATGGCAACGAGGAAGGCGTGGGCGCTGCGGTTTCCCGTGCGGTCGCTGCCGGAACCTCGCGTGAAGATATCTTTGTCACTTCAAAGGTGTGGAACACGGATCAGGGCTACGACGCCACACTTGCCGCCTTTGACACCAGCATGGACAAGCTGGGGCTCGACTACCTTGACATGTACCTCATCCACTGGCCGTGCCCCGAACAGGACCTTTTCATCCCTACCTATAAGGCCCTCGAAAGCCTGTACCACGCCGGCCGGGTCCGGGCCATTGGCGTCAGCAATTTTGAGGAGTCACATTTGGGCCAGCTCCTGGACGCCTGCGATGTTGTGCCCGCCGTCAATCAGATTGAGCTCCACCCCTGGCTGGCACAGACCGGCCTGCGCGCCCTGCATGCCGAGTTGGGAATTGCCACACAAGCCTGGAGCCCGTTGGCCCGCGGCGGCATCCTGACGGATCCAGTTCTGCTTGAACTTGCCGCACTACATAACCGCCCTGTGGCCCAGATAACGCTTCGCTGGCACGTCCAGTCCGGTCATTTGGTTATCCCGAAGGCGAGCTCCGCAGTGCGAATCGCGGAAAATCTGGCCGTGTTTGACTTTGCGCTTACCGATGCCGAAATGGCCCGGATAGATGCCCTAGACAGGGGCCAGCGGTCCGGTTCCGATCCCAACAAGATCAACTAGCCATGGCCCTGAAATTTCTTGCTTCCCGCAAGCCATCTGCCGACTCACCCTCGGGGCCGCCGGCGGCGCCCTCCTCACCGCTGGCGGTCAAGCTGACGAACCGGGAAAGCGAACACATTCTGACAGTGGCCGGCACCCCTGTGCACTACTGGGAGTACGCAGCCCTATTAGATGGGCCGGACCGGCCCATCAGGACACTTGTCATGGTGCATGGCTTCCGCGGGGACCACCATGGCCTTGAACGTGTTGTCGAACTACTACCGGACTACCGCATCATCATGGCGGACCTGCCGGGATTTGGTGCATCGCCAGCATTTGCAGCCGGTCACCACGACGTTCCCGGATACGGCACCTTCCTCGGTTCATTTCTTGACGCCCTTGGACTCGGTCCTGAGACGGTGCTGCTGGGCCACTCCTTCGGCTCGATCGTCACAAGCCACTTCGTCGCCACCAACCCTGGCCGGGTTTATCCGCTGATCCTTGTGAATCCCATCGCTTCACCCGCCTTGGAAGGTCCCAAGGGGATCATGACAAAGCTGGCCGTGTTTTACTACTGGGCTTCGGCGAAACTGCCGGCCTTGCTGGGCAATGCGCTGCTGCGCAGCAAACTCATTGTCCGGATCATGAGCGTGACGATGGCCAAGACTCGTGACAAGGATCTACTGGAATTCATCCATGGACAGCACCATGCCTACTTCAGCGGATTCGCCAATCGCGACATGCTGTTGGAGTCGTTCCAGGCCTCTGTCAGTGGCACGGTGCGGGAAGTTGCCGCCTGCCTTACTCTGCCGACACTTCTCATCGCCGGTGCTGAGGATGAAATCGCCACGCTGCCCAACCAACACAAGTTGCTGGAGCTGCTGCCCGATGCGGAACTCGTGGTCATCGACAATGTGGGACACCTGATCCACTACGAAACCCCGGAACCTGCTGCAGCCGCCATCACCGCTTTCCTTGAAAGGCATCCCGCACTTTGAGCACTTCAGATTCCATGAGCCAGGCAAGTACAGTTGGCAAGCCCAAGATTGTCATGGACGCCCGTTTTACTCGCGTGGACCACCATGACGGCATTAGTCGTTACGGCGCAAGCCTCATAGCTGCCGTTGCCCCTTATGCCGATGTCACCATGTTGATTCACGACGAGCGTCAATTGGCCCTGTTGCCGGATCTTCCGTGGGTGAAAATCAACTCACCCTTGTCCCCGTTGGAATTGTTCGTTGCCCGAGAGGTAAACAAGCTCGGTGCCGACCTCGTTTTTTGCCCCATGCAAACCATGGGCAGTTGGGGGCGGAAATACCCGCTGGTACTGACTCTGCACGACCTCATCTATTACGAGCACCCGGCACCGCCCGGATTCCTGCCCGCCCCGGTTCGAGTCCTCTGGCGCTTGTATCACAAGGCATTCTGGCCTCAGCGCTTGCTGCTCAACCGCGCCAATGCGGTGGCAACTATCAGCCAAACAACACTGGGTCTCATGCGCAAGCACACGTTGACCAAGCGACCTATCAGGATTATTGGAAACGCGCCCCAAGGTGAACGGACGCCTCGCGATCCTGCTGGTGAGCCGGAGAAGTCACTGACATATATGGGTTCGTTCATGCCCTATAAGAATGTCGAAACGTTGATCCGCGGCATGGCCGGGCTCCCTGATTTCAGCCTTAATCTGCTCAGCCGGATTACCCCGGAACGCCGCGCCGAGCTGGAAGCTCTCGTACCCTCGGGCGCCACGGTGGTATTCCACAACGGTGTCACAGACGCTGAGTACGACGATCTGCTCTTACGAACAACGGCTCTGGTCACGCTCAGCAAGGCCGAGGGTTACGGTTTGCCGCTGGTGGAGGCTATGGCATTGGGCACGCCCGTGGTGGTTGCCGATACCGATATTTTCCGGGAAGTTGGCGGAACAGCCGCCCACTATGTTCCGGCCGATTCACCCTTGGAATTTGCTGCTGCGGTCCGGGAGTTGGCCGACAAGGAGAAATGGGCAGCTAGTTCCATCGCGTCCGTTGCCCAAGCGGCGACCTTCACCTGGGATGCTTCTGCACGGGAACTGTTGGCCATGGAGCAGGAGCTTCGAGGCTAGCCCATTCCCTCGCGGCAAAGCGCTGAGGGAGATCCTGCCATTGCAGCGCACTAGCCCTCTTTAGGCTCTTGGTCTTTTCGGATCCTGGTGATGCGTTGCCAGGTGATGTGTTTCTTTAGCCATCGAGGGTATTTTGTTGGCTGGGTTTGTTCTGCCGTGGGTGGTTCGTACGCTCCGGTCGGAGTGATCCAACCGACCCGCCCGTCCTGGGTCAGTGTCGGTCTCCAGCCACGAATCCGGATTCCCTGACGACGTGGCTCCTTGAACCGGCGATACACACCGTGCTTATCCTTATCATCCTTGAAGTGCTTGAGCCCATGATGCTTCCTACAGGCCGGACGCGTATTCTCCCGAGTGGTCTTCCCACCGCGCTCAAAGGGCACAAGGTGATCGAACTCGGTATCCATAATCGGATTCGTACAATTCGGAAAATAACAACTCCCCGCCATAGCCCGCAACACCTCCCGCTCCGCTGCTCGAA
>JBKKBD010000202.1:0-27436 GCA_046714315.1 Specibacter sp. | reverse complement strand
TCAGCTGACAACACGGCTGTGAACACTGACGTGAACACGGAAACCAACACCGGTTATAACGGTGCTGAGAACACCGATTTAATGACGGCTCTGAATTCTGCGGTTAACTCTGCTGACAACACGAACGTGAATACTGCGGTTAACTCTTCTGACAACACGAACGAGAACACTGCGGTTAACTCTGCTGATAACACGGCTGTGAACACTGACTTTAACACGTCAACGAATACCGCTGATAACGCTGCTGAGAACACCGATGTAAACACGGCTGTGAACACTGCGGTTAACTCTGCTGACAACACGGCTGTAAACACTGACGTGAACACGGCAACGAACACCGCTGATAACGCTGCTGATAACACCGATGTAAACACGGCTGTAAACACGGCTGTGAACACTGCGGTTAACTCTGCTGACAACACGGCTGTTAACACTGACGTGAACACGGCAACCAACACCGCTGATAACACGGCTGACAACACCATCCACCAGGACTTTGATCTGGTTCCCGGTACGGTTACTGTCGGCGAAGATTCACTGGTTATCGGTGAGAACTACACTCCGAGTGGCACCGCAACCATCACGGTCACTGACCGCGAAACCGGTGTTGTGACCGAGCTGACCACGGACCTCATCATCGGAGAAGATGGCAGCATTGAATACGCCATCGAGACCGGCGATCTCGCTCCGGGTATCCACAAGGTGACTGTTGTTGACAACACCACTGGCAAGGAAACCTCGAAGTACCTGGTTGTCAACGCTCCGGAGCTGCCGCAGGTCAAGGTGGATGTTACGCCGAAGACTGTTGTGCAGGGTAACTCCACGTTGCTGACCGGCAGCAAGTTCTCCGCTAATGAGACGGCAACTGTTGAAATTGCGCCCATTGGAGAAGGCGCAGAGACTGTCGCAGCTGCAAAGCTCGCTGCTGCTGAGCTGGCGCTCTTGACCGCCGATCAGGCGATCGAGGCTGATGGAACATTCGCATTGCGCGTTGACAGCACGAACCTTGAAGTAGGCGACTACCAGCTCCTGGTCACCGACAACAAGACCGGTGCTGCTGACACCGTGACTTTCACTGTCACACTTGCCGATGACAACACCGCTGACAACACGAATGTGAACACCGCTGAAAACACGAACGTGAACACGAACGTGAACACGGCTGAAAACACGAATGTGAACACTGCTGAAAACACGAACGTGAACACGGCTGTGAACACGGCTGAAAACACGAACGTGAACGGCGCCGAGAACACGAACGTGAACACGGCTGTGAACACGAACGTGAACTCTGCTGAAAACACGAACGTGAACACTGCGGCCAACGTTGCCAATAACACCAACGCCAACACGGCTACGAATGCCACCAACGGCAACGTTACCAAGACCGGCGTAAAGCACCTCGCCTCGACCGGTGCGGAGTCCCTTGGACTTCTCATTGGTGGCGGTTCGCTGTTGCTTTTGGGTCTGGCGACTATGCTGGTTGTGCGCAAGCGCAGGACTGCATAATCTGCTAAATTCCGGCATAGCCGGCTGAATATCGCGTGGCTAGAGCTCACTCCAACAGGGGTGGGCTCTAGCCACGCATCACACTTTTGGTTGCTGTGGCTCCGTCTGGCAACATCATTTCAAAGAAGGCATTTCGTGAAAATACGACGCATGGGACGGCTTTCCACAATCGTCCTGCTCATCGGTGGACTGTTGGTTGGTGGCCATTTGGCTGCGACTCTGGCCTTTACGGGGCCACAGACTCCACTTAAACAATCCCTTCAGCCGGCCCTGAACCGGTATTTCTTAGGACCCCTGGACCAAGGGTGGAGCCTTTTTGCTCCGGGTCCCTATTCTCAGGATGAAAACTTTCTGATGCGCGCCTGCTTGAGCTCGGCGGACGTCTGTGCAAAAGGTGCTGAGGCTGGCGCTGAATTCTCCGATTGGCAAAACATCACGGAACAGGAAATGGAGGGCGCAAAGTTCAACATTTTCTCCAACCGTGAATCCAAGCAGTCCCGCTCTCTCGCGGGTCGATTCTGGCCCGTGGCGGAAAAACTTTCCAGCAAACAGTCTGCAATGGCGCAGGCCAATCACGTCGCTGGAGAGCCGGTTTTTGGTGTTGATCTGGAGTCTGCAGAGGCCGCCAAGAAGTATTCAGCCAACGAACTGAATGCTCTCAAGAATTATCAGCGGTTGGAGGATGTAGCCGTTGGATTTGCTTCCTTGAACGCGTTTGAAATATGGGGTGAGAAGGCCACTATGGTCGAGGTACGCCTCCGTCGGGACCCGGTGGTTCCATTTGAACAACGTAACAATGAAAACGTCGAAACCAGCTCATCCTTTGTCAAGGTTGGCTGGCGAGATGTCACGACATTCGATGAAGACACCATGGCGGCCTGGAAGTGAAAGAGCAGATGAACGAAGCGAAGGTATCGGCCCCAGCTCAGAACTCCACCATTCGAGGCTGGGTTTCCAAGAATCGCTCGGCACCGGTGAAGCTCATCAACCGTGTGCTGGGCTGGTTCGTCGGTAACCGACATGCAGACTATGGACTGGCAGTCATGCGTATTGCCTCCGGCGTCTTTATGTTCGGATGGCTGGTTATCAATATCCCGGTAGCTGCCCGCATCTGGGGGCCCGGTTCAGCGTACTGGGATGGATTCCGCGCGATTCTCGGATACCAGTGGCCACTCAACCTGCTCCGTGAGGCGGGGACAGGCCCGTTCTGGCTTTGGTACGTTGCCACTATCCTCTTGGCCGTCGCGTTTATACTCGGCTGGCGTACCCGCATTGTTACGCCAATCCTCTTCGTTTTCTACGCGGGTATCGTTGCCCAAAACGTCACAATTGCTGACGGTGGAAACTACTTCCTTCGCATCATGCTGATCTACCTCGTGTTCGCTGACGTCTCCAGGCGCTGGTCCCTGGATGCCCGGCGTCGTTCACGAAAGAACCTGAAGGAAAGTGAAACCGGGACCGTCCTTCACAACCTGGCACTCTGTCTGGTTGTAGGACAGTTGTGCATGGTCTATCTGGAAGCTGGCTTGTACAAGGTTCAGGGCACTCTCTGGCAAAACGGTACGGCCATGTACTACCCCCTCCAGTCCCAAGCGTACGGAGTCTTTCCTTGGGTCTCAGATCTGGCTACGCACTTCACCTGGGCAGTCGTTTTGGTGACGTACTTTAGTGTTTTGATTCAGATCGCGTTTACCTTCATGCTTTTCAACAAGATCACCCGCAGAATCGCCCTGGTGGGGATCCTGGCCATGCACCTGGGAATCGCCTTGCTTATGGGCCTGCCGTTCTTCTCTGGTGTAATGGCCTCAGCCGATGCCGTCCTGGTCTCCGGCGCCACCTGGATAGTCATCGTTGGATGGCTTGGCCGTAGTGGAAGGTCGGTGCTGGGCCGGTTGCCCTTCGTTGGCAAATGGAAGCGTACGACGTCGGACGACTCGCCCAAGATTGTTGAATCCACGCTGGGTGCCAAAGCCTCGGTCAAGGACGACGAACAGGAATTGATTAAGACACCGTAATCACGTCCGTTTTCTGGACCAGCGATGTGACTTCAAGGTTTATTTTGAAGCTACATCGCTGGTCTTTTTGTCCTACCAATCAGTAGCATTTGCGAGATGGTTGGTTGAGCTTGCAGGACAGGAATGGTGCCCATTGAGGCTTATTTGTTTTGGGATAGTATGGTCTCAATGTTCCAAGCTAGATGGCAGGCCTAACCGCCGTTGTTGCGCATTCGGCTTGGAAATAGTTGTTTCCGTACATGATGTGTCTCGGATCTAATTTGATAGCAATGGGGGAGAATTTTTGTGGGGAAGTTCTTGGAATCAAAAAAATGAGCCTTTACGTCGTGGAAGAGACCACTACGCTGCGGATGGCCGTTGTTGGGTGTGATTACATCAGGAATCTGGGTCTGGCTCAGCTTTTAAATCATGTGGACTTTATCGATGTCCTTGGTACGGTTCCTGATGCCAATGCACTGACGGATCTGGTTGAAACTGCGCCAGTTGACCTGATACTCATGGATGCCGGCATTACTTCTGGCGATTTGCAGCAAATGTGCAGGGCTTTGAGGAATGCGAACGGCACTCCAACTGTCGTGGTCATGGGGGATCTCCCCTTCGAGGTTGCTGAGTCCCTTATTTTTGTGGGTGTCAGCGCAATCCTGCACCACGGCTTGATCGCCGAAGACCTGCCAGTGGTTTTGCGCATGATCCATCGGGGCGGAGCCTTGATGGTCAGCGATTGCGCCCGTGAAGCACTCCTTGAGCGCAGCAGCAGCTTTGACATCAATAACCGCCTCAGACTTGACACTCTCAATATTCGGGAGCGAGCGGTCGCTCAAGGCGTGGCCGAGGGAATGTCTAACGGCCAGCTAGCTACCGCCATGCACGTCAGTGAAGCCACGGTGAAACTGCTTGTATCGACGGTCATGAACAAGCTCGGCGCTTCCAACCGGGTGCAAATTGCCGTTATTGCCACTAAAGCCGGGCTCGTTTAGGCGGCTCTCCGGCCTCGCGAAACATACCCGAAACATGGGTGTCGTTTGACCTTAATAAAGAGGCCAGAAATGTAACGTGCTGGAAATCTGGTGAGCTCCACCACGAAACATGCAGGACCCAACATTGTAAGAGTCCACATTGCACGGGCCCAAAGAGGCGGCCGGCAGTAACTCTCGCAAAGAAAGGCCAGCAGCTGATGAATACTGGCGATACAGCTTGGGTCCTAGTCTCCGCATCCTTGGTGCTGTTGATGACTCCCGGACTAGCATTTTTTTACGGTGGCATGACCCGGGCCAAGGGCGTGCTGAACATGATGATGATGAGTTTCGGCGCTATCGCCGTGGTCGGTGTCATCTGGGTACTCTTTGGCTACTCGGCAACATTCGGCACCGATGTCGGTGGCGGCCTGCTGGGCAACCCGTTCGAAAAGTTCGGTCTCCAAGGTGTCCTTGACACCGGTGACACGATGCCATTGGTGGGCACCATCCCTGAGATCGCCTTCGTAGGCTTCCAGGCAGTGTTTGCCATCATCACCGTCGCCCTTATTACGGGTGCAATCGCAGACCGTGCCAAGTTCGGCGCCTGGATGCTATTCGCAGCCATCTGGGTCACCGTTGTTTACTTCCCTGTAGCTCACTGGGTCTTCTCCTTTACCGAAGACGCTGACGGAAACCCCACAGGCGGTTGGATCGGCCAGGGCCTGGGCGTTATTGACTTTGCCGGCGGCACCGCCGTTCACATCAATGCCGGCGCGGCTGCCCTGGCACTTGCCCTGATCTTGGGCAAGCGCAAGGGCTTCGGTAAGGATCCGAGCCACCGCCCGCACAACCTTCCCTTCGTTATGCTCGGTGCTGGCCTGCTGTGGTTCGGCTGGTTCGGTTTCAATGCTGGCTCCGCACTGGGCGCCAATGCGGTTGCCGGCTACGCCTGGATCAACACGCTTGCCGCACCTGCTGCTGCAATCTTGGGTTGGCTCTTGGTTGAGAAGCTTCGCGACGGTCACGCCACCTCACTTGGTGCCGCCTCTGGTGCCGTAGCCGGTTTGGTCGCCATCACCCCCGCATGCTCCGCCCTGACCCCCGTATGGTCATTGGTTCTCGGCTTGATCGCCGGCATTATCTGCGCCTTGGCTGTAGGCCTGAAGTACCGCTTTGGCATTGACGATTCGCTTGATGTTGTAGGTGTTCACCTCGTCGGCGGTATCGTCGGCACCTTGTTCATCGGCCTCGCGGCAGACGAAAACTCACCGGCAGGCGGCCAAGGACTCTTCTACGGCGGCGGCTTGGAACTCCTCGGCAAGCAGGCCATCGGCGCATTCGCTGTTATGATCTACTCCTTCGTGATCGCGTTCATCATCGGTTGGATCATCAACAAGACCATGGGCTTCCGTATCTCCAGCGAACATGAAGTCGACGGGATTGACGTCACCGTACATGCAGAATCAGCCTATGACCTGGGTGGCCGCAACTCCGGCAGCTTCTCACCCCTCCTTGAAAAACTCCCCAAGGCTTCAGGGTCCAAGGAATCGAGCACCGTGGAAGCGAAGGTAGACGCATGAAACTCATTACGGCGATCATCCGCCCGGAACAACTAGACGATGTCCGTAACGCGCTGGAAAGCTACGGCGTCCAGGGCCTGACGGTCAGCGGAGCTCACGGCTACGGACGCCAGCGCGGCCACACCGAGGTTTATCGCGGTGCCGAATACACGGTTGACCTTCACCCGAAGATCAGGATCGAGGTCCTCGCCAGCGATGAGCAGGCCTACGATCTCATGGACATCATCGTTGCCAGCTCCAACACCGGCACCGCCGGTGATGGCAAGGTCTGGATGATCGAAGTGTACGAAGCTGTCCGTGTACGGACCGGCGAACGCGGCGTAGCCGCCATCTAAATAATTTCAGTGGGCCCACGCGCCCGAGGGTTCCCTGGCTGAGCTTGCGAGGTTAGGGAGGGTGCGGGGAACGACGGCGGCACTTAGGTGAGAAAACTTCTGACCTAAGTGCCGCCGTCGTTCGTCTGCAACTAATCGTTACTGGTACTCCAGTGCGCCGGGCCCATGGACCCGGCAGCGTATTCCTCCATGGGGACCTCGTTTGCCTTCCACGCGGCAAAGGTGGGTTCAACGATGCGCCAGCATTCCTCGGCCGTGTCGCCGCGGACGGAGAGGAGCGGATCCGCGCTGAGTACGCCGTCGAGTACTTCACCGTAGGGCAGCAGAGGATCGCTGGACAGCTTGGCTTCCAGCTGAACCCGATCCAGCGTGAAGAGGTCACCGGGGCCGTTGACGTCCAGATCCAAAGTTAAAGTTTCCGGACCAAATCCAATGTGCAGGCGGGTGGGGGAGTCCGTGCCCTTGAACCCGATGGGGAGATGCGGGACCGGCTTGAAGGTCACAACAGCTTCCTTGCGGGCGCGGCCCAAGGCTTTGCCGGATCGCAGGATGAAGGGAACCCCGGCCCAACGCCAATTGTTGACGAAGACTTCAACCTCCGCCAATGTCTCGGTGCCGTTGGCCGAATCCACGCCCTCCTCGTCCAGATAATTGGGCACGGCGCGCTCGGCAATGGTCCCGGCGGTGTAGCGGGCTCGGCGGGTGTGCTTGGCTAGATCGTCGCCACGGCCAACGCTGCTGGCCCGAAGCACCGCGGCAATGCTGGAGCGGACATCGTGCTCGTCAAGCGTGGCCGGCGGTTCCATGGCCATGATGGCCATAATCTGCAGCAGATGGCTCTGAATCATGTCGCGGCCCGCTCCGGCATGATCGTAATAGCGGGCCCGGTTTTCCAGCGTCAGTGGTTCGTCAAAAACAATCTCGACCTTCTCAATGTGGTCGCCATTCCAGGAATGCTCCAGCAACCTGTTCGCGAAGCGCAGCCCCATGATATTCAGGACCGTGGACTTGCCCAGGAAGTGGTCCACCCGGTGGATGTGGTCCTCGGGCACCAAGCCGGCCAAGGTGGCGTTAAGTTCTTGCGCGGATTCGGTACTCGAGCCAAACGGCTTCTCCATGACCAACCGGGTGCCGGCAGGCAGATCCTTCTTGGCGAGAATCTCGCAGGCCTTTTGGCTGACGGCCGGCGGCAGGGCAAAGTACAGTGCCACCGGACCCTCAACGTCCTTCAGGAACGCACCCAATGCGCCCTTGGCCGTGACATCGAGCTGGTGATACGTACTGTCCTTCTGAACCGTCTTGAGCTCGGAAATTCCTGCTTCCGTGGAAGCACCACCCGGGGCGAGCGCATCGGCAAAGCTTTCACTGAGCCGGTCCTGCCACTGTCCGGCAGGCCACGCATCATTGCCGGCGCCCACCAATCTGAGCCCTGGCGCGCGGCCCGAGGCGATCAGGCGTGCCACACCGGGCAGCAGAAGCCGGCCTGTGAGGTCGCCCGAGGCGCCCAAAATTACCAAAGTCTTGATGCGCCCGCCGATGCCGGGCGCGTTGGCCGGGGACCCGGCGTCGTGCGTGGCAGTGGACTGGGGGCCTGATTCAGAAGAGGTTTTCATCACGCAATCAGCATGCCACTAAGGAACTGGAAATTCAGCACACTTGCACCGAGAACGATCGAATATTTGCTGACGGAAAGATCACGGGAAGCCAATCGGAATCCGTTGGCGGCGCGTGCAGCGAAGGGGCTCTCAAGTTGGTACCCTTGATAGTTGAGTCCCTCAGGAAAGGGAGTGGGTGGCGCACAACGCCGTCCCGCCGGTCTCATCCTGGAAATCGAAAATTGCCGCGCCCCACGCGCGGGCAGGCCTTGTGGCCGGTCCGCGCGGGCGTCGGTTAATCCCTGACGAAAGAAGTACGCGGCGCGTGTTCAACTCCCTATCTGACCGGTTGACAGCAACCTTCAAAAACCTTCGCGGCAAGGGCCGGCTCAGCGAGGCCGATGTCGATGCCACAGTGCGCGAGATCCGTCGCGCCCTGTTGGACGCCGACGTCGCCGTTCCGGTAGTTCGCGAATTCACCGCCAAGGTGCGCGAACGCGCGCTCGGGTCCGAGGTCAATGACGCCTTGAACCCGGCGCAACAGATCGTCAAGATCGTCAACGAGGAACTCGTTGCCATTCTTGGTGGGGAAACCCGCCGCATCAACCTGGCCAAGAACCCGCCCACCGTCATCATGTTGGCCGGTTTGCAGGGTGCCGGTAAGACCACACTCGCCGGAAAACTCTCCAAGTGGCTCAAGGGCCAGGGTCACAGCCCGCTGCTGGTCGCCGCAGACCTCCAGCGTCCCAACGCCGTCAAGCAGCTGCAGGTCAACGGTGAGCGCGCCGGCGTCCCGGTCTTCGCCCCGCACCCAGGTGTCAGCAGCGAGTTCGAAAGTGCCACGGGCGATCCCGTATCCGTTGCCATGGCCGGTCTGGCCGAGGCCAAATCCAAGCTGTACGACGTCGTCATCGTTGACACCGCCGGCCGCTTGGGTATCGACGCCGAACTGATGAAGCAGGCCGCGGACATCCGCGCCGCCATCAACCCCGACGAGGTCCTCTTCGTCATCGACGCCATGATCGGCCAAGACGCCGTCAACACGGCGCAGGCGTTCAACGAAGGCGTCAACTTCACCGGCGTTGTCCTGACCAAACTCGACGGCGACGCCCGCGGTGGTGCCGCCCTCTCGGTGGCCTCCATCACCGGCAAACCCGTCATGTTCGCCTCCACGGGCGAGGGCCTGGACGACTTTGAGCTGTTCCACCCCGACCGCATGGCCAGCCGCATCCTTGACATGGGTGACGTACTCACGCTCATTGAGCAGGCTGAGAAGAACTGGGACAAGGGTGAAGCCGAGCGGATGGCGAAGAAGTTCGCCGACCAGGAAGACTTCACCCTGGATGACTTCCTGGCCCAGATGCAGCAGATTCGCAAAATGGGCTCCATGAAGAAGATGCTCATGATGATGCCCGGTGCCGCTGGCATGCGTCAGCAGCTGGAGAACTTCGACGAGCGCGAGATCGACCGCGTCGAGGCCATTGTCCGCTCCATGACCCCGCACGAGCGTGTAGCCCCGAAGATCGTCAACGGTTCACGCCGCGCCCGCATCGCCAAGGGTTCAGGCGTTCACGTTTCTGAGGTCAACGGCCTGCTGGAGCGTTTTGGCCAGGCCCAGAAGATGATGAAGAAAATGGCACAGGGTGGCGGCATTCCCGGTATGCCTGGCATGGCAGGCCCCGGCGGCTTCAACAGTGCCCGCAAGGGAAAGCAAAGCCCCAAGAAGAAGGCCAAGTCAGGTAACCCGGCCAAGGCTGCCGCCGAGCTGAAGGCCGCGCAGGAGAAGGCCAACGCGCCGAAGTCACTGCCCACGGGTGCAGCCTTTGGTGCCGGTGCCGAGGACTTCGATCCCGCAACCTTGAACCTGCCCAAGGGTTTTGAGAAGTTCCTGGGCAAGTAGTTCATGCTTCAAGGCCCTGTCCGCGTTGTTAATGACGACGCCGGACGGGGCCTTTCGCTGTTGGGGCGCCGTGGCCTGGCGGCGAAATCTGACGATTTGTCAGGGCCATCCGGTAACCTGCACCAATGAGTAAAACCCGGATTGTGTTTGTGCACGGCATGGACGGCTATGGTGTTGCAGCCTGGCCGGCCCAACATCTCTTGGCCGGGAACTACGATTGTCTCTTTCTCAAGCGGACCGGTTTTGACGCCGTCGAGCCTCCCGTGGCTACCGATTTTGAGACCGATGCCCGCATTGTCATTGACGCCCTGGGCGAGGGCGGACACCTTGTCGCCCACGCGCAAGGCGCCATAGCGGCGGTGATGGCAGCCGTGGAGCGTCCCGACTTGGTGAAGTCGCTGGTTCTGGTTGAACCGGCGCTGCTGTCCCTCACGGCCGAACTTCCGGCCACCACCGCGTACCGCGAATACGTTGAGCCACTGTTTGCCCGCAGCGCGGAACTGACAGATGCGGCCTTTTCAGCCGAGTTTCGGCGAGTGACAGCTTCCATGGCTGGGCCCGGTCGGGCCGGATACAGCCCGGGTGCCGCAGGCGTGGTGCGGCCGGTCCCGGCCGAGTCTTCGGCCAGGATCGCGGCACGCATCCACCTGCAGGCGCCTCAGTGGGAAGCCCCATTGCATATTGTTCCCGGAGTTCCGACGCTGGTGCTGACCGGTGGCTGGGAGCCCCTGTATGAGGAGATCGCCGAATATCTCACTACAACAGGGGCCGTTCACCGGGTGGCCACCGGCGGCCACCGCCCGCACGACACTCCTGCCGGGGCTGCGATGATCACTGAATTCATCGCAGCCCAAGAGGGCGCTCCCGACGCCTGACGCGGAGCGCACTTAACCGCGGGGGACCACCAATTCGGGCAGGTACACCTTTGCGCCGGACTCCAGGAATTCTGCGCTCTTGGCCGCCATGCCGCCAGCTATGTCCTCTTGTTGCGCGGCCGTTCCATAGGTATCTCTGATGTCTTGGCTGATCTTCATGGAGCAAAACTTCGGGCCACACATGGAACAAAAATGTGCGGTCTTTGCTGGTTCTGCCGGGAGTGTCTCGTCGTGGAAAGCCTCGGCCGTGGCCGGATCCAGGGACAATGAGAATTGGTCCCGCCACCGGAATTCGAACCGTGCCTTGGACAATGCGTCATCACGGTCCCGGGCGCCGGGATGCCCCTTGGCCATGTCGGCCGCGTGGGCGGCGATCTTGTAGGTGATGACACCGGTTTTTACGTCGTCCTTGTTGGGCAATCCCAGGTGTTCCTTGGGCGTCACGTAACACAGCATGGCGGTGCCGTACCGGGCAATTTCGGTGGCGCCAATTGCGGAGGTGATGTGGTCATACCCGGGCGCAATGTCCGTGACCAGCGGCCCCAAAGTGTAGAACGGCGCTCCGTCGCACAGTTCCTGTTGGCGTTCAACGTTCTCGCGGACAAGATGGAACGGGACGTGGCCCGGCCCTTCCACCATGACCTGGACGTCGTAGGTCCAGGCCCGCTTGGTCAGCTCGGCCAAGGTATCCAGCTCGGCAAATTGGGCAGCGTCATTGGCATCGGCTGTGGAACCTGGACGCAGGCCATCGCCGAGGGAGAATGCGACATCGTAGCGGGCAAAGATCTCGCACAGTTCATCAAAGTGCGTGTAGAGGAAATTCTCTTGGTGGTGGGCAAGACACCAGCCGGCCATGATCGATCCACCGCGCGAGACGATTCCCGTGACGCGGTTGGCCGTGAGCGGGACATAGCGCAGGAGCACCCCAGCGTGGATGGTCATGTAGTCCACGCCTTGTTCACACTGTTCGATCACGGTGTCGCGGAAAATTTCCCACGTGAGGTTATGGGCTTCACCGTTGACCTTTTCCAGCGCCTGATAGATGGGCACGGTGCCAATGGGAACCGGCGAATTTCGGATGATCCATTCACGCGTGGTGTGAATGTCATCGCCGGTTGACAGGTCCATGACGGTGTCCGCACCCCACAGCGTGGCCCACTGCAGTTTGTCCACTTCCTCGGCGATGGAGCTCGTGACGGCCGAATTTCCGATGTTCGCATTGATCTTCACAAGAAACGCCTTGCCGATGATCATCGGTTCGGATTCGGGGTGGTTTATGTTGCTGGGAATGATGGCTCGGCCCGCCGCCAGCTCGCTGCGCACAAGCTCCACGGAGCAGTCTTCGCGCAGCGCCACGAACCTCATTTCGGCAGTTACGACGCCGGCCCTTGCGTAGTGCATTTGGGTCACCGTGCGCCCGGCCAGGGATCGCTGGGGAGTGCGTTGCGTGCCTTGCCATTCCGCGGATGCTGCGCCGCGCCGCTGGGCCGAGCGGCCGTCGTCGAGCAGTTCACGCCCGCGCCCTTGGTAATTTTCGGTGTCCTGGCGATCCATGATCCAGGGATCCCGCAAGGGCGGCAGTCCGCGGACCGGATCGCTGCCCGGCCCCGCGGTACGGTACACCTGAATGGGTGGATTGGGGCGGCCGGGTGCCGAATCATCCAGTGAAATGGATGTTACGGGAACGCTTAGCCCGTGCTGTTCGTCCTTGAGGTAGGAAAGCGTGTGGGCAGGGCTTTGTTCGGTGAAACTCATGGGTGAAACTCACTTCCTTCGCCGGCATTACCCGGACAGGTTCAACGGTCCATGGCAGCGTCAGCCCATGTCTCAGCCCTTGCTTCGGGGCTCCCGTGTGGTCAGAGTCGAAGCTACACGATCCACAGGGGCAGCTGTCAAGCCGTAGGATCGGATCATGCTTGAAATTCGTCCTGCCGCACTGAGTGAGTTCGCGCTGCTGCCCTCCATCGAGGCCGAGGCAGACGCTGCCTTTGAAACGCTGAATCCTCCCCTGAACACCTCCGATTTTCCGCCGCCAGCACTGCCTGCCGAGTACGCGGCTGCGTTTCACATCATGGTGGCCGGACGGCCTCCCGCGGGCTTTATCCGGCTGGAAATCGTGGACGGTCAGGCGCATGTGGAGCAGTTGGCGGTCAGTCCGGAGTATGCGCGGCAGGGTATCGGCCGGTCCCTGGTCGGCGCGGCCAAGGCATGGGCGCTCGAGGCGGGTTTTCATTCCATGACGTTGTGCACCTTTGCCGAGGTCCCCTTCAATGCACCCTTTTATGCCAGTTGTGGATTTAGTGAGCTTCCACACGGGGAGTGGACTCCTGGGTTGGCCAAGCTGCGGGAACAGGAGGCCGCCCTGGATACCGTAGGCCGGCGTATCGTCATGAAAATAAAACTAACCTCTTCGGAATAACTTGAAGCTTCAAGTAGTTTGCTACTATATGAGTACAACAAACCTTGGAGACATCATGACTGCACAGAACGATCTACTTTCCGCCGACCTCACGATGGGCACCGTGATGCTCAAGGTTGGTGACATGACCATGATGAGCAACTACTACCAGAAGGCGCTGGGGCTGGACATCGTCGCCGAAGCCGATGGTGGCCAGTACCTGGGCCGCGGCAGCACCCCCTTGGTGCACCTGCAGCCCGCCGGTGGCCTGCACATTCCCGGACGCGGCGAAGCTGGACTGTTCCACACCGCGCTGCTTTTCAATGATCAGGCGTCCCTAGCCGCCACCGTGGCGACCGCGGCCCAGTACAGTCCCCAAGCATTTGCCGGCAGCGCCGACCACCTGGTCTCCGAGGCCTTCTACTTCACCGATCCTGAAGGTAACGGCATCGAGCTTTACTGGGACCGCCCGCGGGACGCCTGGGCTTGGAAGAACGGTGAGGTTGAGATGGACTCCCTGGCTCTTTCTCCCCAGCACTATCTCCAGCAACACCTCACCGAGGAGGCTGTGGTTGGTCAGCGCCAGTCCGGTGCCGACATCGGCCACGTCCACCTGCAAGTTGGTGATGTGAAAACGGCAGAGACGTTTTACGTTGACACGCTCGGCTTCGAAAAGACCTCCAGTTTCCATGGTCAGGCACTGTTCGTTGCCGCCGGCGGTTACCACCACCACATGGCTATGAATGTTTGGAACAGCCGCGGTGCCGGTCCCCGCAAGGACACGCTGGGTCTGGGTGAGGTGCTCATCCAGCTGCCAGGCAAGGACGACGTCGGGGCCCTCCATGAGCGTTTGACCCACCATGGCATTGCCGTCGCCAACACCGGCGCCGAGATCACATTTAATGATCCGTGGAACAACCGAATTCGCGTTAGTGTTGATTCTGTACAGTCCGCCAGCTAGTCGGCGGACGCTCCGGCGCTGGATGGGGCCGGATCACCAACACGAAAGGCTTGTGCGTGGCCAATTACTCTGAGTTCTTCATCGCCGACCACCACCAGGCAGTAGCGCGAGCCAAGGCGCGGCAGTCCGGAAAGTCGCCATCGATTGATGTACCCGTGCTGCCGACCCCGGGCCTGAGCGATTTTGAGATTGAAGTGCTTGGCGAATTTGCCGTCAAGAAGGTTCACGCAACAGGTGTCGCGGCAGAACTCAGCCTCGTTGACATTGAACTGGACACCCTGTTCGCCGTGCCGGATGCCCTCCTTGAGGTTTTCGCCGAGCTCAACGCACCCGAGGATCCCGAAGACATCGTGGAGTTGGCTGCCGAATGGGCCGCCGCCGAGGAGATGGAATCAACTCCCGAGGTGACCGAACCTCTGTTACGCGCCCTCACCGCAATGGCGGCCGCGGCCCTCGCCGCCGCTGAAGGCAACGCCAAGATGGGCCTGTTCTACTACTCGGCCGAGTAAAGGCCCAGCCGCGCCCTCCTGAAAATGACGCCGATCCCCTTTTCTGACGCCGAAATCCCGGTGTCAGAAAAGGGGGTCGGTGTCATTTTTATAAGGAGTGCCACACGTGGTCAGCAACACGTCGCGCGGATCCGGTATTTTCTGGCATAATGAACAGGTACTCGATCCACATGGCCCCTCTCTCCGTGTGATGATCCTGTCCTTAGGATTCTGAAGAACGGCCCGCCCCACGGGAGCGTGAAATGGAATTCGCCCCTTTTTCGAAACAGGAGTAACCACAAAAGTGGCTGTAAAGATTCGCCTTAAGCGCTTTGGTAAAATGCGCGCCCCGTACTACCGCATCGTTGTTATGGACTCACACTCAAAGCGTGACGGCCGTGCCATCGAAGAGATCGGTAAGTACCACCCGACCGAAAACCCGTCCTTCATCGAGGTCGACACCGACCGCGCTCAGTACTGGCTATCCGTCGGCGCTCAGCCGTCTGAGCCCGTTGCCAAGATCCTGAAGATCACCGGTGACTGGCAGAAGTTCAAGGGAATCAAGGGCGCCGAAGGCACCTTGAAGACCAAGGCCCCGAAGGTTGCATTCGTTGCTCCTGAGGCCAAGAACGTTGTTGTCAAGGAAGCCATCACCAAGAAGGCCAAGAAGGCTGACTCGGAAGAGGCTGCTGAGAGCACCGAGGCCGAGTAGTTTGTTGGCTGAAGCGCTGGAGCACCTAGTTCGCGGGATTGTTGACTCTCCCGAGGACGTACAGGTGAGCGTCAAGAGCAACCGCCGCGGGGAATCCCTCGAGGTGCGAGTTCATCAAGACGATCTGGGCCGGGTTATTGGCCGTCAGGGCCGCACAGCCCGTGCCTTGCGCACAGTGGTTGCAGCCTTGGCCAATGGCGAACCGGTACGTGTTGACGTTGTCGACACCGACCGCCGCCGCTAACCTGCGTCAAAGAACCTGGCACCCCCAACAGGGACGCCAGGGAAGTTTTCAGCAGTAAAGCCAAATGTTTGGCCCCGGCACCATAATGGTGACGGGGCCAAACTTTTTCCCCAAATTTTTCAAGCAAGACATCATTCCAGCAGTACTTAGGAGTACTCATGCAGGTTCAGGTTGCCCGAATTGGCAAGCCCCACGGCATCAAGGGTGAAGTGACCGTTCTGGTCCTCACCGACGCCCCCGATTCCCGGTTCGCCGTCGGTGCCGAGTTCGTGGTGGAGCCGGCATCGCTTGGCACCTTGACCGTGAAGAGCTCGCGCTGGAACAAGGACATCCTCCTGTTGGGCTTCGAGGGCACCAATACCCGCAATGACGCGGAGCTGCTCCGTGGTGCAACCATGTTCTTCGAGTCAGAGGATGACGAGGACGACGCCTGGTACGAACACGAATTGCTGGGCCTTGAGGTTCGGGTCGGCACAGAGAAGGTTGGCAAGGTGACAGGCTTGCGTACCTTGGCCGTGCAGGACCTCCTCATCGTTGAAGACAACGAGGGCGACGAAATTTTGGTCCCCTTCGTTGATGAGATCGTTCCCGAGGTGAACATTGAGGCTGGTTACGTGCTGTTGACCCCTCCGGCCGGCCTGTTCACCGTGAATAAGGAAATCTCTGCCAGCGATGAAACCGGTGAAGCGGCAGATCTAGATGGCTCGGAAGGATCAGCTAAATAATGCGTTTTGATGTAGTCAGCATCTTTCCGGAGTACCTTGCCCCGTTGGATCTGAGCTTGATCGGCAAGGCCCGCACCGAGGGCCTGCTGGAACTGAAGGTTCATGACCTGCGCAGTTACACGCAGGATCGCCACCGCACTGTCGATGACACACCGTATGGTGGCGGTGCCGGCATGGTCATGAAGCCGGAGCCCTGGGCCCAGGCGCTGACGGACATCGCCGTAGCCTCTCCCGCGTCCGACGGCGTGAAGCCCACCTTGATCGTCCCCTCGCCTGCCGGTGAGGTCTTCAATCAAGCGCTGGCCTACGAGTTGGCCGAGACCGAACACTTGGTCTTCGCCTGTGGCCGCTACGAAGGCATTGATGAGCGCGTCCTTGAATGGGCTGCCGAGGACTACATCGTTCGCCCCGTCAGCCTGGGTGACTACGTGCTCAACGGTGGTGAGGTTGCCGTCTTGGCCATGGTTGAGGCAATTGGCCGACTGATCCCCGGTGTGGTGGGCAACCCCGAATCCCTCATTGAGGAATCCCATTCGGACGGCCTGCTCGAATACCCGGTTTACACCAAGCCTTCCAGCTGGCGTGAGCGTGACGTTCCCGATGTTTTGCTCAGTGGTAACCACGGCAAGATCGCCAAGTTCCGCAAGGAGCTGCAGCTGCGCCGGACCGCCGACCGCCGCCCCGATCTGATCGCGGCATTGGATGTCACCAACTTCAGCAAAGCGGACCGCAACGTTCTCTGGGAACTGGGGTACGCCGTCGTCGATGGCAGGGCGGTTCGCCGCGAAGGCGAGTAGAGCCCGCCACACCGCTATACAGGAGTCGTCATGGCTTAAGTTGCCGAATGAATTAGTCTGGCGGCTTTGAGTATGGCAAAATAAGTAGATGTGCCTACTGGGCGCGTTCCTGCCACAGGGGGAGCGTTCGTCAACAGAGCGGCACACCGGTATTCCATCCTAGGAATCCGGTCCAATTCTTTCGATTTCCGTGACTGGCCGCGTGCCGTCCATGGGAATCGTGACACAAAGTAAATGACCTGTGGCGTTTACCTGGAGTGAGAAAAATGCATCTTCTCGATTCCGTTGACGCAGCCAGCCTGCGCAACGACATCCCCGAGTTCCGCGCCGGAGATACCCTCAACGTTCACGTGAACATCATTGAAGGTTCCCGCGCCCGTGTTCAGGTATTCAAGGGCTTCGTCCTTGGTCGCCACGGCGATGGCCTCCGCGAAACCTTCACGGTTCGTAAGGTCTCCTTCGGCGTCGGTGTAGAGCGTACCTTCCCGGTACACTCCCCGGTTCTGGACAAGATCGAAGTTGTCACCAAGGGTGACGTTCGCCGCGCCAAGCTGTACTACATGCGTAACCTGCGCGGCAAGGCTGCAAAGATCAAGGAAAAGCGCGACAACCTCCCCACCAAGTAACAAAGGGGAGTCGCACTTTGACTCAAGCGAAACGCCAGTCCAGGAAACTGGGCTGGCGTTTTGTTTTTTTGGCGGTGGCCCTGATCTTCGTGTTCCTGGCGTTGGTGCGCAATGTCTGGGTGGATGTTTATTACATCCCCTCCGAATCGATGGAGCCGCTGTTGCTGACCGGCGACCGTGTCTTGGTCTCCCGGACGGCCTTTGCCAACAGCCCCATTGAGCGTGGGGATGTGGTTGTCTTTGACGGCCGCGGTTCCTTCACGCCCTTGAAATCCGGTGCCGGAGACTTGGTCGACGGCCTCGTTGGTGCCGGTCAATGGTTCGGTCTGGTGCCCAACAGCAATGTTTACGTCAAGCGCGTGCTTGGAGTCGCCGGCGATACCGTCAAGTGCTGCTCCGCAGGGGGTTCGCTGGAAATCAACGGCGTCCCGGTAACTGAGAGTTACCTGTATCCCGGGGATGACCCTAGCGCGTTGAACTTCGAGGTGAGCGTTCCGCAGGGTAAGTTGTGGCTTATGGGCGATCATCGCAGCGTTTCACTCGATTCGCGGTCACTCCTTGGCGCGCCCGGCGGCGGCTTGATCTCCACCGACAGGGTTATCGGATCACCGATAGCCACTGTGTGGCCACTGGGCCGGATCCACGCGATCTACAGCGATGGTTCGGTGCTGCCCTAGCCGTTGAGCCGACGCCCGGCACCGCCCGCGGTGTTCCATAAAGAATTCTTTGACCTGACTTTGCTAAGGAAATAGACGTTGATGCAAGAGAACGTGCCAGAGGACAACGGTGGCGCACAAAGCCACCATGGAGACGGGCAGGGTCCGGCGGAGGACCAGGTCCGGCAAGACTGGCGCGCACGTCGTTTCAAGGCACGCAAGCATGCGGCGGAGCCTGCCGATGGGCAGGGTAACGCAGCGCACGACGGCGGCCACGACGACGGCGGTACGGCCACCGAACGCTTCGGTCGCCAGGCCTGGGCGTGGAGCAAGGAACTGCTCACCATCGTGGTCATTGCCGTGGTGCTTTCCTTCTTGATCAAGACCTTCTTGTTCCGGGCTTTCTACATCCCCTCCGGATCCATGGAGAATACCTTGGAGATCCACGATCGGATCTTCGTCAACCTGCTGGTGCCGGAACCCTTCTCGCTCAAGCGCGGAGACGTCGTCGTTTTTAAGGACACACAAGGCTGGCTACAGGCCCCTGACACCGCCGCGGATCCCGTGAGCTGGCTCGGCGAGGCGGCCACATTCATTGGACTGGCACCAGATGCCTCGGAGCAGCACCTCGTCAAGCGCGTGATTGGTTTGCCGGGGGACCATGTGATTTGCTGCAACGCCGAAGGAAAGCTGACGGTCAACGGCGAAGCCATTACTGAGCCGTACCTGTTCCCGGGAGCCGTGCCGTCTGAGACTACCTTTGACGTGACCGTTCCCGAAGGCCACCTGTGGGTCATGGGAGATCACCGAAATAACTCCCAGGATTCGCGCTATCACGACGCTTTCAATGGCACCGGCTTTGTCCCCATCGAGAATGTTGAAGGGCGGGCCGTGGTCATTGCCTGGCCGGTCACCCATTGGGGCTACTTGAGCAACCACCCCGAGGTCTTTGATAAGGTTCCGGACGCAACGAGCACCAGTGTGGGCTCCCCGCAGCACGTGGCGGTGGGTCAGTAGTGGCCGCAGCGGCACCGACCCTTGACTGGGAACGTGAACTGGCAGCCCAGGGCTACGCCATCGTGGCGGGCTGCGACGAGGTGGGCCGCGGGTCCCTCGCCGGGCCCGTCAGTGTTGGTGTGGTCATTCTCCGCGCCGCAACGGCCGTGGAATTGCCCGGTGTGAAGGACAGCAAGTTACTGCGTCCGGCCGTGCGCGAGGCCCTGGTCCCGGCCATTGAAGAGTGGGCCGAGGCCAGCGCCGTCGGCCACGCGGCGGCTCATGAAATTGATGCCGTGGGTCTTGTTGGTGCCCTGCGTCTGGCAGGAACACGAGCCTTGACGCAGGCCGCCCAGACCTTGATGCCCGACTTTGTTATTTTGGACGGCAATCAAGATTGGCTATCCGAGCCTGAGCAGGGAGACCTTTTCGGGGCAGCGTTGTCCGTGGCTCCGCCGGCCCCATGGCGTCTCCAGACGCGCATCAAGGCCGACATGACCTGCCTGTCCGTTGCAGCCGCCAGTGTTTTGGCGAAGGTTGAGCGCGATGCAATGATGACCGCTCTTGGCCAGGAATTTCCCGCCTTCGGATGGGATGCCAACATGGGGTACGGAACCGCCTCACACCGTGCCGCCATCGTAGAGCTTGGCCCCACAGACTTCCATCGAAAGACCTGGCGACTGGTCTAATTCGTACACGCTTTGTGCCTCTCCGCCGCGCCCGTTGGGTAAGTGAAGGGCATGTGATGGATGATGGAACCATGAGTGCTGAGGATCTGGAAAACTACGAAACTGACATGGAGCTGCAGCTTTACCGCGAATACCGTGACGTGGTGAACCTGTTTAGCTATGTGGTGGAAACTGAACGTCGTTTCTACCTGGCCAACCATGTGGATTTGCAGGCACGATCCGCCGACGGCGAGGTTTACTTTGACCTGACACTGCAGGACGCATGGGTCTGGGACGTGTACCGGACGGCCCGCTTTGTGAAAAACGTCCGGGTCATCACGTTCAAGGATGTCAACGTTGAGGAACTCATCAAGTCCGATGACCTGCAGATCCCCAAGGATGGCCAGCTGGGCCCGCTGAGTTAAGGTGCTTGCCGCCTACTTTGTAAAAACGTAAGGAAAGGGCGACGCCGGAACGAAAGTTCCGCCGTCGCCCTTTCCTTTTGGTTTGGGTTTAGTCCTTTGGAGCGTGCTCTGCGTCGTAAGCCTCGCGAGAACTGATGATGGACGGCATGTTTCCCTTGGCCCAGTTCTCCAAGGCCAGCAATGGCCCGACAAGACTGATGCCGGACTCGGTCAACTCGTAATCAACGCGTGGCGGAATCTGGGCGTACATGGTCCGGCTTACTAGGCCGTCGCGCTCAAGGCCGCGCAGTGTCTGCGTCAGCATCTTCTGAGATACGCCGTCCACCGTTTTGGCGAGGGCGGAAAATCGCAGGGGCCCGTGCGCCAAAGCCCCGACCACCAAAACGCTCCAGCGGTCACCAATCCTGTCCAACACCTGCCGCGAAGGGCAGTTCCGGTCGTAGGGGTCCCACACTGGCTGGTTCATAGTTCTCTTCTCTCCACACTGCTTGTCCCCATGACTCTAGTAAATTCTTACTATTGGTTGAACCGGATGCGCGTGAAGCACCATTGTTCTTGAAGTGGTTGAGTGTGGACACGACGTTACCTCCTCTAGCAGGACCTCCTCGCAAGACCCGTTAAGGGTGCAAAGTACGTGACCCGTTCAGTGCTCAATGCAGGCTTCCTTACGCAGACGGTGACAGGCGTTGAAGTTGTGATTGAAGGCGTTGTTGACCAGCCGTTGCCGCTGGTTCAGTCGGCCGGGCGCTGTTGTCTGTTCCTCCACAGGCGACGCCGACCGGATGACTGTCCACAATTGGGTTGCATGGCCTTTCGGGCCTTCATGAAGCCAGCCAAGCTTGCAGTGGAGGCGGTTATGAGAGCAAAAGATGCATTGGGTCAGAGCGGTGAACAGGTAGCAGCGGACTATCTGGAAGACTGCGGAATCCGGGTGATTGACAACAACTGGCGATGCTCCAGTGGTGAAATCGACATTGTGGCCTTGGATGGCCAGGAACTGGTCATCGTCGAGGTCAAAACACGCAGATCCCGGCGTTATGGCGACCCCCTTGAGGCCATTACCCGGGCCAAGTTGCTGCGACTGCGAACCCTGGCCGTCCTATGGGCCCGTGAGCACAACCGGGTTATCGGTTCGCTGCGGATTGATGCCGTGGGCATCATCATGGACAGGGCGCATGAGCCGAGTATTGACCATGTCAAGGGCGTGGCCTGATGGGAATGGGTCGATCACTGGCAGTGGCGCTCGTGGGACTGAACGGCCATGTCATCGAGGTTGAAGCGGATATCGGCCAGACGCTGCCAAACTTTATCTTGCTTGGATTGCCGGACGCTTCCTTGAGTGAAGCCCGGGAGAGGATCCGTTCGGCAGCGCAAAATTCGGGTATTCCACTTAGCCGGCGAAAAATCACTGTCAACCTGGTTCCCGCATCTCTGCCCAAGAAGGGGTCAGGCTTTGACCTAGCGAAAGTCTAAGATAGACACACTATGAAAAGCAATAGGAAATCCGCCGGAATTTACACCCGCATCAGCGAGGACCGGGAAGGCGCAGAACTGGGCGTCCAACGCCAAGAAGAAGACTGCCGCGCGCTAGCCTCGCGGCTCGGATGGACCGTTGCCAAGGTCTACCAAGACAACGACATTAGCGCATACCAACGCCGCAAAGTCCGCAAGGGCTACAAGAGCATGATGGCAGATATTGAGGCTGGCCAGATTGACGCCGTCATTGCATGGCACCCAGACCGACTGCACCGCAGGGCAGCAGAGCTAGAGAGCTTTATCGACACGATCCAAACACGAGAGGTCGCCGTGGCCACGGTCAACGGCGGAGAGATTGACCTTTCCACACCGGACGGCCGAATGACAGCCCGACTACTCGGTGCTGTAGCCCAACGAGAAGTCGAACACGGACGCGCCCGAATGGTACGAGCCAAGCAGCAGGCGGCCGACACCGGCAAGTGGCGCGGTGGCCCCCGCCCTTTCGGCTATGAATCCGACGGGGTCACGCCACGGGCTACCGAAGTCGCCGCCCTGGTAGAGGCTGCCAATCGGTTCATAGCCGGGCAGAGCCTGCGCAGTATTGCCCGAGGTCTGGCCGCCAACGGCATAACGACCACGTCGAAGCACGCGCACCCGTTGGACGAAGTCGCCTTGCGCCGCATCCTCCTACGGCCGAGAAACGCCGGCTACGTTGAAACTCGAGGCGAAATTCTCGGGACAGCCACATGGCCAGCGATCCTGCCCGAAGAAACATGGCGGGCGGTTGTCGCCAAGCTTCGGGATCCGTCCCGCACAACAACGACCGGCAACACTGGGCGGTGGCTCGGTTCCGGACTTTACCTTTGCGGGGTCTGTGGAGGCACAGTGAGAGCCAGCTCTAGCGGCTCAGGGCGCAGGATCTATCGTTGCAAGACGGGTGCGCATGTCACCCGGGATCAGAAACAATTGGACCAATTTGTCCTTGGTGTCATTTACGGATTCCTTCAACATGCGGAAACCTTGGCTAGATTTGCGTCGACTGCTCCGGACAACGTAAAACCCCTTAGGGCCGAAGCCGCCGCGTTGCGCGCACGTCGCGACCTATTAGCAGTTGATTACGCCACCGGGAACTTGACTGGTTCCCAAGTTCGCATAGCAACTGCCAACCTAGACGAGAAGATTCGTGCTGTGGAGGCGAATCTAGGATCGATCGGTATGGCCGCGTCAATGGCTGGGCTGGCCGCAGCTCCTGACCCGGGCAAGGCCTTCTTGGGCTTCTCTCTTGGGAGGCAACGCGCTACCCTTGCCACGCTGGCGACAATCACCATCCAGCCGTCAGCTAAGGGGCGAACCAAAGGGTGGACTAGTGGTGATCCCTATTTTGACGAAGACTCCATTGTTGTAGTGCTGCGCGATGAGTAAACGAATTGTCGGATTCGCGGCATTTCGTTAGCACTAAGGCGCATTCGGTCTTACGCTTTAAACAAAGACTATGGCTCTAGGTGCAGGCAGACCCAATTTCTGGCACCGGCATATTGCAGGGTAAAACTGCAACGCCCAGGAGTCAGGAATGGCCACCAAACGCCTCGTCAACGTTACCGACGCCGCTCACTATGCCGAAGTTACACCTAGTACAATTTGGCGCTGGCTTCATAACGGACTAATCACTCGTTATCGCATTGGCCCAAAATTCGTCCGGGTCGACCTCAACGAGCTGGACGCCCTCACAGTTGCCGAGAAGGCTATCCAATGACCGGGCCGGCCGCTGACGACCGCCCAACGCAATGGTCACCTAGGCCCGAAGCTGAAGACCCAATCTTCGCCGCTGGGGTCAGCCGCGCCGCCAACATGCCTCGGCTGACAGAATCTCAGCTGGATCGGCTGACAATCATCTTCGGCGGTGGCTCATGACCTGGACGCGTCTAAGTGATGACTACGCCGACGATGCCCAACTCAACAGCGTCTCCCGATCGGCTCGACACCTCAACACGGAGGCACTTTGCTGGTGCAACAAGCATCTGACCGACGGAGCGCTCCCAGCCCACATGCTGCGTCGCATCACAGACGCCGACGACCCCAATGCCGATGCCACCGAACTCGTCAATGCCGGCTTTTGGACCAAAACCGCCGATGGTTGGGACGTTGATTGGGCTGACCAGCAGACCGCAGCAGAAGTCAAAGCCGAACGTCTTCGGAAAGCCAAAAACAAAGCCGACTATGACGCTCGCGGCGCACTTCACAACAAGGGAGACCACAGCACGTGCACCAAATCGTGTCCGTTCGTAACCGGTTCCGAACCGATTCAGAACCGGTTACGAACCGCGTCCCGTCCCGTCCCTCTTAAAAGGGAAAAGGGACAAGCGGGCCAGACTCGCCCGGCTTCCGGCGCTAACGCGCCTACAGCCAGCGAGCCACCCCGCCAAGGTTACGGCTTTGATATCGCCGCATACATGAAACAAGCAGACGGAGCCCAAAAATGATCATCCCCGACATTGAGATAACAGCGCCCGCCAAGATGACATTCAAGGTGAAAGCCTCCGGCAACGACGACTCCACCCGGGCCGTCATGGGGCGCATCCTGGCCGGCGTCGTCGAAGATTGCCAAAACGACGGCATCCGGATCCCCGGCGTAGAAACGAACTTCCGCACACCGAAACAGCCGCCATCGATCACGTTCAAGCCAACGTCCGCGAATATGGACATGGTGCGCGGTTTCGCCCTGTTCCACCTTGAGGAATCAATCCAGGAAATCGTGTTCTATCAGCCCCCGCTCATTGGTTCGCTGCACCGGGCCGTCCCGGCCGCTGCCGCTGCTGAACAGGCGGCACTGTGATGATGACACCTGAAACCCGCGGCGAACCCATCGACGTCATGGTGTGGCGTGACGACCACGGGCGCACTCCGTTCTATTTTGCGTCAGTGCCCGACGCCTTGGACTACGTCATGGCCGAAATGCGGGAACTCGAACAGCTGCCGGTCGAGGCCATCAACCAGAATCCCGCCGCGTTCCAAACCCGCGTGCGCCACTGCCGAATCTTAGTTGCCGAGTGCGAACGCCTGCATTCCGACTGGGAAGCCCAGAACCCGAAGGAGCAATACTCATGAAATCCCCGCTGAGAGTCACCACGCCGAAAGGCGGCCAATTCCGGTTGGAAATGATCCCGTCGACGATCTACAACGACGACGAGAAAAGCTGGGCGCTGTCTCGGTTGGCGATCATTGCCTGCCTGATCCTTCAAACCCAGACCGACCAGCCCGGGCATATGCCCCTCGTGGTCAGCCCACGCTTGACCGACCCCAGCCCGCACATCTTGTTCACATCAACGCCTCGGCACGTTAGCCAGGCGCGGGGCATGGTTCAGCACGTGGTGAGTTTCGCCGCGAACCAAGCCGAGGGTGATCAGTCATGACGACCCCCGACCCGGCCCAGGATGACACCCAGCAGCCCATCGAACCTCCGGCGTGGATGCTGGACAGGATCACCGCCGAGGCGGACCTGGCGCGGTCTGTGAACCCTCAACAGCCGTGCCCGGTCTGCGGCATGGTTCCCGAGGTTATTAATAGTGCCGGTAATCGGTTGGTTATCGGATTGTGTCTATGTCTTACCGCTAATCCATAATCTGGATCTATCATTGTCTTAGTAGTTTGTTTCAGATTTATTCTGATGAAACCGAGTGTTGAACCCGGCGGATGGGACCCGAAAGGGCGGCCCCCGTTGGTAGTCCGCAGGTTATTAACTACTAGGGCACTGATCAGCCCAGGCAATGCCAAGCAGCCCCGATCCGGCAGCGAAGGCCCAGCCCTGCACCGCAATGGTGCACAATCAAAACATCCCCAGAAACCCGCAGGAATCAGGGAAACAGATCAAAATGGCAACGCTCAAAGAAGCTCAAGCAAAGGTCCGGGAACTCTCGGAAAAAGCCATAGCAATTACAGAAACAAAATCACTCAGCTTTGCGCAGATGAAGGAAGTACTCAAGCCCATTGACCTCGATCTCAAGCACTGGGAATCTGAAGTCGTGGCCTTGCAGCATGTTGAAGCCATGCGCGAACAGCAGGCCAAAGCGTACGGATTCAGCAATGGTGACATGTCCGGTGACTTCTCCGAAGATCACATGCAGAAGACCATGAAGCGGCCCACCACGGGCGCGCCGAACATCCTGCCTACGAACGTGCAGGCGATGGAACTGTTCAATGCCATCAAGGATGGCCGGTCGACACGGATCCAGGTCAAGGACACCACGACCGACCCGTTCACTTTCGCACCACAGACCCGGCTCCCCGGAATCACCCCGGTCCGCCACGAACCAACACGCATTGCCGCGTTCCTGCCGCACACCCCGGTCTCTGGTCCTCTAGAGGTTACGACCCACCTGTCAACGACCGGCACGGCTGGAATGGTCGGCCGTGGTCAGTTGAAGCCAGCTGTCACTTTTGTCTTGGGTCGCGAAGTCATCGCACCCAAGAAGATGGCGGTGATGACGACTCTGGACGATGAGACCGTTGCCGATTACCCAGCTTTCGCCGGTTACATGACGAACGAACTCGCACAACTGGTTGCTGACCTTGAGAACGGCCAAATCCTCAATGGGGACGGCACCGGGGAAAACCTGCTGGGTCTGTTACAGCGGTCCGGAATTCTCACCCGCGTCTTTGCTGCGGACTCTGAAACCCAGGGCTTCGACACCGTCGAGATGGGCATCACCGATCTGCGCAATGGCGCGGCGAAGTGCGAACCGAACGGGCTGGTCCTTCATCCGACCACATGGTCGAAGCTGCGCCGAACCAAGGATCTTCAAGACCGTTACTTGGTCGCCCCTGACCCCACAAGCGGCGAGGCTAAGACGCTCTGGGGACTCCCGGTAATGACGACCACCACCATTGCCGTCGGCACTGGCTTGCTGGCCGATTTCAGCACGGTCACCATCTACCAGCGCGAGGCCTTCAGCATCCGGACCAGCAACAGCAACGGCGACGACTTCCAGCGGAACAAGACGTCCACCATTGTGGAGCAGCGCTTGAACATGGGTATCGACCACCCGGCCGCACTGCTCAAGCTGACCGGGCTGTGATCCCGTGCTCGCACGTACAGAGAACAGTGATACGCCCGAACTCACACGCATAGGGTCAGAGCAGTTGGTTGACAACTGGGTCAACGACGGCCAAGAAATGGCGACAGGAGAGGGCCACAACACGCCGCCCAAGCCAGCACTCCCCGAGGACTGGGACGGCACCCTCACCGTGGCCGTTGGGACGCAGGTCAACCACGCCGGCACCACCTACCCGGCCGGTGCCACGTTCAAGGTCGAGGACCAGGACGCCGCCTCGCTGTGGATCCAAGCTGGCTGGGCCACACCTAACACCAAGGCACCTACCAAGCCAGCTAAGGCTGGCCACTAGACCGGGCCGGGTGCGCTGCACGCACTGTTTCCTTTCCTAGCGTGCAGCGGCAGCCGTGTCATCGCTACCTTTGGCGGGCGAGGGATGACACGGCCACCC
>JBKKBD010000201.1:0-37400 GCA_046714315.1 Specibacter sp. | reverse complement strand
TTTTTGGGCTGATACATTGGGCCAAGATGACAAGGGGTGGCACGGTGGCAACAATAGTTTTAGTTCACGGCCTGTGGTCAGACGGCTCGGCTTGGGCTCAGGTCATCACCGAGCTGCGTGCCATGGGACATGAGCCCGTGGCTGCCCAGCTCGCCCTTCAAACCATGGACGACGACGTTGCCTCCGTCCGCCGTACCCTCGCCACCGTGACGGGCCCCGTGTTGCTAGCGGGTTGGTCGTACGGAGGGGCAGTCATTGGCGAGGCCGCACTCGGCGTCGAGTCCGTCAAGGCATTGGCCTACGTTGCCGCCTTCGCCCCGGCCGAAGGTGAATCGGTGAGCGGACTGTCGCGCAAGTACCCCGGAAGTTTGATCCCGGCTCACGTTGTGGTGGATGGTGATTACAGCTATATAGACAGGGGTCATTTTGGTGATGTCATCGCCGGTGATGCGCTGGCAGAAACCATCGCCATCGCAGCAGCCACCCAGCGGATGGTGCGGATTGGCCTGGACCGGGTGAAGGTGGGCCCGCCCGCGTGGCTGTCCCTACCGAGTCATTACATGGTGGCAACCCAAGATCAGGCAGTACCGCCGGTGCTGCAGCAGGAGATGGCTGAGCGCATGAATGCCGTGATCACGGAGATTGATTCAAGCCATGCCCCGATGCTGTCTCATCCTCGCGAGGTAGCTGAATTCCTGGACGGTGCCTGCGCGGAGATGCAGTCAGCCAACACATTTGAAGGAGCCCAATGAACCACAATCTGGATCGTTTTCTTGAAGCACAAGACCCTATATACAGTGACGTCACCGCCGAACTGGCCGCCGGTCTGAAAACCAGCCACTGGATGTGGTTTGTTTTCCCGCAGGTCAGTGGACTTGGTTCCAGCCCCTGGGCCCAGTTATATGCCGTCGCTTCCCTGGCGGAGGCCATCGACTACGCAGCCCACCCAGTTCTTGGAGCCCGACTTCGCGAATGCGCTTCGCTTGTCATGGCCACCGGTGGCCGAAGCGCAGAGGAGATCTTCGGGAAGGTTGATGCCAGGAAGCTGCAGTCATCCATGACGCTTTTCGCCGTGGCTGTTCCAGAGGAGGAACTGTTCGGCGAAGTGCTCGAACGGTTCAACGAAGGCATTGCCGATCCAGCCACGCAAAAGATCTTGGCCGGCTGGCGCTCGCAGCCCTGAGCCCGCAGCTACATTGCTGGCAGGTAGCGTGGATTCATGAAGATTTACGGTTCGAAAATTCCCTTCGGCATTCCGGCGCGCACCTTTGTCATTGACGGCTCGGTGGCGCATCCAGTCCTACCGTTTGTGCAGGCATTGGAGAAGGAGAAATTCCGGGTCACGTCGGCTCCGGGCCAAAGCCCCATCAAGATGAAGTACGGCAATTTCTGGAAGGACCTCGTGGCGGACAGCGAGTTTTTCCTCTCCTTCTTGCTTCCTAAAAAAATACAGCGCTGGGAGCTGTCCGTTGAGGCCCTGATAGCCATTGAAATCGATGAGCTTGGCAATCATGCCGTGACCATCACGGGCCATGCAATCCCTCGGCGAGGCAACGACTTCCTGTTCGAAACCGTGGCCAAAGGCGCGGACGCGCATGCCCGTGCCGGTCAGCTGCTCCACTGCACCGAGTTCTTCCAAGGCAAATCGCCGAGGTAGCCACTTGACCGACGGAGTAGCCTGTTGCCATGACCGCCAACGATGCCGGACCTCTCACCCACCCCACTCGCGGCGTACCCAACCAGCCCCCACCTCGTGTGGACATCAACGAGTTCACCGCGAACGTTCCGTTGCGGGAGTATTTGCCTGCCATCGGGGAGGCTCAGGCGGGTGGAGCGCTCGAGGCGACGGGCGCCGTCGTAGGTTCAGCGCAGTTTCAGGACGATGCCCGGCTGGCCAATAAGAACACACCCATTCTCCACACGCACAGTAAATACGGGCAGCGAATTGATGAGGTGGAATACCATCCCGCGTATCATCGGATCATTTCGCAGGCGGTGGCGGCCGGTGCGCATACGTCCGCGTGGGAGCTGCCGGGGCCGGGAGCCAATGCCTTGCGGGCCGCGCAGTTCATGCTGTTTGCGCAGGTTGAGCCCGGCCATGCCTGCCCGATTTCCATGAGCCACGCCGCCGTCGAATCTCTGACGCAGACTCCGGCGCTTGCCGGGGAGTGGCTGCCGCGGCTGTACTCGCGGAGCTACTCGCCGGAGCTGGGCGCGGGCAAGGAGGGGGCGTTGTTTGGCATGGCCATGACCGAGAAGCAGGGTGGCTCCGATGTCAGGGCCAACACCACACGTGCCGTGCCCGATGGCGACCATTTCCTACTCACAGGCCACAAATGGTTTTGCTCGGCCCCCATGTCCGATGCCTTCCTGATCTTGGCGCAAGAGGATGCCGGGCTCGGCTGCTTCCTCGTGCCGCGCGTCTTGCCGGATGGGGATCGGAACCCATTCCTACTCCAGCGGCTCAAGGACAAACTCGGCAACCGTTCCAATGCCTCCTCCGAGGTTGAGTTCGCCAATACGCTGGGCCTGCGCGTGGGCGAACCCGGCCGCGGCGTGCGCGCCATCATGGGCATGGTGGGCCGGACCCGCCTTGATTGCGTGCTGGGCACGGCGGCCGGCATGCGCCAAGCTGTGGTCGAGGCGGTATGGCATGCCCGGCATCGGCAGGCCTTTGGTGCGCGGCTGATCGACCACGCCGCCATGACGAACGTACTGGCAGATCTGGCGCTGGAATCTGAGGCCGCCACCGCCGTCAGCATGCGCCTAGCCCGTGCCTTTGATAACGACGCCGGACCCTCCGAACTCGCTTTCCGTCGCCTTGCCACCGCAGTCACCAAATACTGGGTGTGCAAGCGCGGTCCGAATCATGCTTATGAAGCCATGGAATGTTTGGGCGGAAACGGTTATACCGAGGACTTTCCGCTGGCGATGCGGTACCGCGAGCAGCCGGTCATGGCAATCTGGGAGGGCGCCGGGAATGTCATCGCGCTGGATGTTTTGCGGGCCATGGGAACTGAGCCTGAATCCGTCGATGCGTTTTTTGCGGAGCTGCGGGTGGCCTCGGGGGAACACCCGGTCTTCGATGATTTCGTGGCCCGGCTCAAGGAGCAGCTGGCGCCCATGCGCTCGGCTCCTCTGGACTTTGCCGGAGAAGCACGCAACGTAGTGGAGAAAATGGCTCTGGCGTTGCAGGCGTCGCTGTTGCTTCGTTTTGCCCCAGTCTCGGTGGCCGAGGCGTTCGTGGTTTCCCGGTTGGGAACCGAACGCTGCTTCAACTACGGAAACCTCCCCGCGCACTCCGATCTGGCGGGAATCCTGGAACGGGTCTAGGCGCCGTCAGCTGCAGACAATTGAACGACCGGGCCCTACGATGTTACTCATGAGTAACAATGAGAATTGCGTGATTGACTCCGTGGACCTGTCCATCGCATCCCGGGGTGGTGGCCAGATTCGCGGCACGTTGTGGACGCCGTCGGACGCCGAGCCGAATGCCCTTCTGGTGGTCCATCCTGCAACCGCCGTTCCGGAGAGGCTCTATTCCGCATTCGCAACGTACATGGCTGAACATGGCTTCGCCGTCATAACCTACGACTATCGCGGCACGGGAAAATCTGGATCACCGAAGGCCAATCGCTCTCTCCGCATGCGGGACTGGATGGACCAGGACGTCCCGGATGTGGCCGAGTGGGCTGCTGCTGAGTTTCCGGAACTGCCACGGTTCGCCATGGGGCACAGCGTAGGCGGGCACGCGTTGTCCTTGGGATTCGGCGTGGATGGTCTCAGTGGCATGATCTGCGTTGCATCGCATGCGGGCGTAACGGCAACCATCCCTTCGCTGCCGGAGCGGGCCAAGGTATGGCTGATCTTGCGTCTCGCGGGACCATTGACCAGCAAGTTGCTGGGATTTGCGCCAGGCCGCAAGCTGGGCCTGGGTGAAGACATTCCGGCAGGTGCCATGCTCGAATGGAGCCGCTGGTCCCGAAATCCCGGATACTTCTTTGACGATCCGTCTATGGACGCCGCTCATAGGGCATCGCAGGTGACGGGCTCGGTCCTGTCCATCGGCTTCAGCGACGATCCCTGGGCAACGCCGCAGCAGATCGGGGCGATCACCAATCATTTGACCGCCGCTGACGTTGAACGCCGCACATATTCGCCAGCGGACTTTGGTGTGGCCGAGATTGGACACATGGGATTCTTCCGCCGCGGACTGCGCGAGGGGCTCTGGCCCGAGGTGGTTGCCTGGCTGCGGGAGCGGCAATCCGACGGCTGAGTAGACGTCCCGGAATTTGCCGGACGTCGGCGTTCCATCCTCCCTGCGACCCCGCAAGAATTGCGGCGTCACAGGGAGGATGGCGGCGGGGCGGTTGATCGGCAGGCCAGAATCGGCAGCAGCTCAGCTATTCACGGAGCGCTCACGGTCAGCCCGTTCACTCTCAACCAGCCGGGTGGCCCGACGCGATCGCCATACGTACAGGGCACCCGCCAGGAGCAGCAAAACCAAGGCGGCAGCGCCAAATCCAACGTTGGAGATCTGCGAAGCGGTGGTGGCAACCCATGATTCCGCCGCGTATTGGGTATCGATGCTCAACACCCCGCCAAGTGACGAGGTGCCCTGCGTGGCCAGCAGCAACACTCCGATGCCGATCGATAGTATGCCGGAAACTACCATCCAGATGGAGTTTTCCCATGGACCGAGTCTGAACCGGCGAGGCTTCATCCAACGGCGCCCGCTCAGTTGGAAACGGCTCCAGAGCAAGGACAGAATGCCCAATGGGAGCGTCATTCCGAGCGCAAAGATTGCGAGCATGATTCCGCCATAGAGCGGGTTCCCGCCGACCGCGGCCACGGCCAACACCGAACCCAGGATGGGGCCGGCGCATACCCCGGCCACCCCATAGACAGTCCCGAGCACATAAACAGAAACGGCTGATGTTCCGTCCGTGCCAGCCCGCCGGCTCAAGCCGGGAATCTCCACTCCGATGACCTGGACGACTCCGATGATCATCACCACGGTTGCAGCCACCGTGATCAGCACCGTCCGGTTTTGCAACACCAGGGACCCAAGCAGCCCGGCCAGCAGACCCAATGGCACCAGCGTGGTCAGCAAGCCGGCGTAAAACAGTGCCGTACGGCCCATGAGTTTGGTGGGGCTGGCGAAGGCGTAGGCAAAGAACGCCGGAAGCAGCATGACCGAGCATGGACTCAAAAGCGTCAGGATTCCGCCCAGCAATGCACCTGTGTATCCAATGTCCATGGGCTACTTTGCCTTAGCCAGAGCTGCGTCAATGACCTGGGTGAAGACATCCATTGGCTGGGCTCCAGGAATGGACTGGTTATTAATGACAAAGGTTGGCGTGCTGTTTAATCCCAGCTGCGTGCCCTCGGCAAGATCGGCCCTGACCAACGCCAGCAGCTCCGGATTCTTTAGATCAGACGCGAATTTCGCCATGTCCGGTACACCAGCCTTCTCCGCCAGCGCCACCAGTTCCGGATCAGACAACTCGGCCTTGCCTTTTTCAGGCGCGGCCGCGTAGACAGCTTCGTTGAACTGCCAGAACAACCCCTGCTCGCCGGCGGCCCTGGCCGCTACCGCAGCATTGACCGAGGCCTCACCCAGGACCGGCAGATCGCGCCACTCAATACGCAGCTGGCCGGAGTCAACGTACTTCTTGATGATCTCCGGCTGCGTCTTGCGCGCATAAACGCCGCAGTAGGGGCAGCGGTAGTCCGAATACTCGATCATGACTACCGGGGCATCCACGGCCCCCACAGCCAGGGGATCGGCGGGAATACGCCGTTCAAGATTCAATTCCTGTGGTTGGGCGTCAGTGTTCGATCCGGCCATAGGGGGCGGGGCGGCTGATTTCAAACGGTTCTCCTGGGCTGCAGCGCCAACCAAAACAATGGTCAGGACAAGGACCGCAGCAAGCACAAGGGCAAGGATGACATTTCGGGTTTTCTTCACAGTCATGGGGAAACTTTCAGGATCGCGCAGGCGCAGCACGTCCACGGGCGCGGAAAATCACGGACCGGTGGCAGTGCACCATGCATATATAAGGACACGTTCGACGCCGGTCACCCACGATTGGTTCTCTTCGCTGGGTTGGGTGCAGGCGCACAACGGTCTACGTCCGGACGATCCCTAGGTCCAGATGGGTCAATGCTGACGGGATCCTGCCGGGCAGTTGTGCCCCGGCAATGTCAGTCTGGGCCCTGTCAGCAAATCCCGAGTTGGCATTCGCGGGCGTGTGCCGCAGATGAGCCGGGGAGGGAGTGACGGCATTGCTCTCAACTCGAGTTTTGTCCCGGCCGGGCACGCACGCGGTCAATACAGTGTTGACCGACTTCAAAGCGTTGGATGCTGGGGCTGTTGATTGCGGCAGCGGGGCTAGCTGAACCGTGGCTTGATGATGCGTGACTGGATCGAGGGGAGCAGCCTGTGCGGAGATGCCGCCAGTGACAATCAATGCGAATGCGGTGAACGTCAGCAGTAAGGAACGAGTGAGGAAGCGAAGGGAGAGTGCCATGTTGCGCATCCGCTATCCTTTCGTGTCCGTTTCGGTCTTGACCGTTCCCTGCATAGTCGCCCCAACTATACGTCAGGGTTCTGGCCGCTCACCGGCCCGGGTTTGGAGCTCGGCTGTTGGGGAAGAGTAAGGGGAGTTGCGCTGGAAGTAGCTTCCGGCGTCGAACCTTCGTATAAGACGCAACATTTATCCGACATGCCCGGTGAACAATCAGCAAACAATGAGTGACACGTCGCAAATGCCATCGAAAATTCCCCTGAATCTAGGGGAATTTTTCGATTCCCTAGGACCCTCATTGAAAATTAGTGACGCACCTCTCAGTTTTAACTGGCACAGCCCCCTCAGACATGTATACTTGTTCGTAGTTGTAGTGTTGCGTTTTTTGTAGTTGAAGCGACGCCATCCTTTCGGGGAAGACGTCGCTTTTCTGGAGAAGCGGACTTACACCGTACACGGAGGCCCGAAGGTCGGGCGGAATCTCCAACTTCAGAAGGAAATAGAAATAATGGCAACAGGTACCGTCAAGTGGTTCAACGCTGAAAAGGGCTTCGGCTTCATCTCTCCCGATGACCAGTCACAGGATGTTTTCGCTCACTACTCAGCGATCAACTCCTCGGGCTACCGCTCCCTCGAAGAAAACCAGAAGGTTTCCTTTGATGTTGAGCAGGGTCCCAAGGGTCCTCAGGCAGTCAACATCCAGGCTATCTAATTCTGAAGAAATCGTGCGGGTAACCGTGCAAATTCTTTAGTCCTTAGGGCTTGAACAAATAAGGTCCGGGTACGCCCGGGCCTTATTTGTCTTTAAATTGAGTTTTGTGGGGAAGTCCACGGGTGCCGTTCGCGAGACAAATGCCCACCATGTGGCACCATTGGAGACGATGAACACCAAAGCGGTCAAGCGCCAACGCGACGGGATTCCCATGCCGCTGTGGCTGCAAGGGGCCTTCGAATCTGCCCAAATGTTCGTTATCTCTGCCCTGATCGTTGCCATTCCCTTGGCGGCCACCTGGTTTGCCGGAGGTTTCGAACAAAAAGATGGCGCTGTCGTTGCCCGTTTGGCTGGGCAGATCTGGCTTCTGGGCCATGGCGTTCCACTCAACCTCACTTTGGGCAGCGGTCCCAGTTCAGCCTCTATTGAGACTGGCACCTTCAGCCTGCTTCCTCTTGGCCTTTTCCTGGTGCCGTTCTTCCTTTCCTGGCGTGCCGGTCGGCGTCTGGCCAGGGCGTCCTATACGGATCAGCTGTGGCAACCACTCCTTAGTGCCGCGATTGTTTACGGGGCAGCGGGGATGGCCACCGCGTTCGTGTGTAGCGACCCCGGGATCAGTGCGCCACTGCTGGCGGCCACGTTCATCCCAGTCATTCCTGCAGGTGCCGGGCTCATTGTGGGCGCGCGGCTCGAGGCTGGTTCATGGAGCCGCCTGATTGGTATGAGCGCCTCGGACTGGATTGAAAAGACGAGTCAGGACCAGCGCTGGGCCGGTTCTTATGCCTGGACCGTAATCGTGTCCGGCTTTATTGCCGCCATGTCGGCATTGGCCCTTTCGGCATTCATGCTGGCCATCAACCTTATGGCGCGGTGGGCCGATGTTGTCGCCGTCTATCAGGCCTTGCGCCCGGGCGCCATCGGCGGATCAGCCCTGACCGTTTCACAATTGGCCTTCATGCCGAACCTTGCCATTTGGACACTCGCGTGGGCCGGTGGCGACGGCTTCCAGCTGGGAATTGGATCCACGGTGTCCCCTTTGGGCACATCGGTGGCACCGGTGCCGCCTATCCCGATCCTTGCCGCACTGCCCACCGGAACCTTGACATGGGGATTCGCCGCACTGCTGATCCCCGTCATTGCCGGAACACTGGCCGGTTGGTGGTTTGTCCGGGCCGGCGAGAATCACTTCGATGAATGGCTCTCGCTGAAGGTCCGCTTCCGCTGGCTCTCACTGCCCTGCTCAACGATCTTTCTCGGCGCCGTGACTGGCGTTGTAGCTGCCGGCTTTGCCTGGGTCTTGTTCTGGCTCTCTCAGGGCTCCGCTGGCGTGGGGCGGCTGACCGAAGTTGGTCCGGAACCGTTCTCGGCTGCCCTGTGGGTCGGCGCCGAAATCGGCGTTGGCGTCATGCTTGGCTCTTTGCTGGGCCCCTGGCTCGAAGGTGAGCGCGGGGGCTTGCCCATGCTGCGCCGTCGTGAAGACGTCGCCGAATAGGGCATGGTGCCCCTTGCCCCTAAAATTGGTCTCATGCGCATAGTTGTCTTAGTCTCTGGTTCCGGTTCAAATCTTCAGGCAGTCCTCGACGCCGTCGCAGCAGGAAGCCTGCCCGTCGAGATCGCCGCCGTAGGCGCGGACCGGCCGGACACGTTTGGCATTGAGCGCGCTGCTGCTGCCGGCGTGGAGACGTTTGTTGTGAACTTCAAGGACTTCACTACCCGCCCGGATTGGGACGCAGCCATGTTGGATGCCGTGGCCGCCTATGAGCCCGATTATGTGATTTCCAGCGGCTTCATGCGGATTGTGGCACCGAGCTTCATTGACGCTTTCGCAGGCCGCTATGTCAACACCCACCCGGCCCTGTTGCCGGCATTCCCCGGCGCCCACGGTGTCCGCGATGCCATGGCGTACGGCGTCAAAGTCACCGGCTGCACGGTCCATTACGCGGATGCCGGTGTGGACACGGGCCCCATCATCGCACAGACCCCTGTGGCAATCCTCCCGGACGACACCGAGGAAACGCTCCACGAGCGCATCAAAGTTGCCGAGCGTGAACTTCTCATCAAGGTCCTTGGAGACCTGGCCAGCGCCTAAGGTGCGACGGCGGGGGAGGGCTTTGCGTTCTTCCGGTCCATGATCCACGTGGAGACTTTGCCAACGAGCCAGCCAAGGACGATCGAGAAGACGATGGCTACCACCACGGCCAGCTGCGTCGAAACGTCGGGCCAGTGCTGGGTGAGCATGCCAATGCCCACCGAGTACAGCGACCACACGCCGGCGGAGACCAGCGAAAATACGGTGAAGGCCCGCAGTGGGTAGCCAGCCACAGTCGCGGCGATGTTAGAGGAAAGCCTGCCAAGCGGGATGAACCGCGAGGTCAACATGAACATGTATGGGCGCTGACGCAACCGGCGGGTGGCAGCTTCCACGGCCCGTTGACGTCTGGGACCGCGCTTGGATCCCCACCGCGTGTGGCCGAACATCTTGGTGAACCAGTAGGTCAACAGGTCCCCAGCCAAGGCTCCTGCCATCATGGCGAGCACCAGCGGCAACGCTTGGGGTCCGCCGTCGAGCCCTGCCAAAGCGCCCAAGGCAACGAACACGGTGGTGCTCGGTACGGGCGGGACGAAGGCCGAAACCATGACGAATCCGCCGCCGGCCACGTACACCCAGAGGCTTTGCATCAAGCCTGGATCGTAGCCTGCGAGTTCCATGGTGTCCTTGTCAGTGCTGGTATTCCGGCGAGGTGCCGATCCAACCAGTTTACGTGAGTAAGGGACAGTGCGGACGCCCCTCCCTCGAATCTGTGTGGCAGTTATTGGACCGATTATGAGGAAAATCGGGCAAATCGGTCCAATAACTGCTACATAGACGCGGGGGAGGAGGGGTGGCGGGCGGCTACTTCTTGGGGCGGCCAAACACCAGCGAGGCCACTGCGGTTGCGGCCGTCACGGTGTAGACGGCCGGCCAAGCACCCAGCTTCTTAGCCAAGGGGTGCGAGGCGCCAAACGCTACAACGTAGGTGGCCGTCAGTGCCGTGGCCGCACCGGCGCCTGCGTTCTTCTTCCACGCCATGAATGCTGCTGCTCCCGCTGCCGCCAGAACCGCGCCACCCAATTGGCGATTCTTCGTGGCACGGGCGGTCTGGTAGCCACCCAACAGGCCGGTGGTGGCAAGGGCAGTGGGAAGCAGCGCGCTCATGATGATCCTTAAAGTTGGCAACACAATGTCAGCAACAGAGTATCGCTTCAACTTGGATGAACCCTGCGGGCCGTCCGTGGTCAAACACCTACAACTCAAACCCCAAAGGGCAGCGTTACTGCGCATCCAGTTTGAAGCCGATAGGGGCGCGGCCGAACTCGGCAATTTCGGCCTGAACCTCGGGCTCGTAATAGCCCGGAGCCACCAACGCGGAAAACTGCAGGACCTGAACGGGGGAATCTTTTTTCCAATAAACCTTCAGATACATGGCGGTACCGTTCTTGACGCCCATGCCAAGGCTCTGTTGGCCCTCGGAGCCGTCGGACATGAAGTTCTTGGCCTCCCATGCGGCCATTTTCGTCTCGGCGAAACCAAAACGGTCATGCGCCGCGGCAACGGCGGCGTCAAGGGCGTCCAATCCGTCCACCTGTTCGAACCAGGTAACAGTGTCAACGTAACTATTGGACGCGGCGGTGGGCATCTTGAAATCGCTCGTCGAGACCGTGAGCGTATCCTGGGGCAGCTCCAAAGTGATTTCCACTGGCTTGTCCGTGTCCGTGGAAAAGTACGCGACCTCGTTCACATCCAGCGGCAGCCCCACCGACTCTTTCGGGACGGAGGTGGCGGACAGATCGAAGCGCCCCACGCCGTCGTCCTTGATCTTCTCGATCCCGGCCTTGTCCATCATTGAAGTGCTGGTGCCCATGGAAGTCTCCTCTGGGTTTTTGGGTTGCATCGGAAATGAACATGAGGCCAAGGTCAGCGCGGCGATCAACGCGAGCACAATGCGTGGCCAGTGGCGGCGGCTATTTTCCATCAAGTGGATTCCCATCTCCAATAACGATCTGCTCCAAGATCTCATCCCAACGGCTGGTGATGCGGTGCGAATCCACGGCGTCCTGGTATCCCTTATCGCTCACCTGCTGCTCAATGATGGACTGCAAGCGGTTCGGATCATTGGCCAGTTCCATATAAGCCGGGTACGTGTCCTCGGTGATGAAATCCCACCGCTGCTCCATGTTGGCAATGTTGCCGTCGGGGAACGGTGTTTCCACCACAATGTTGTCATGCAACGGGTTCGGCACGTCAATGTGTGGCCCAAACGGTCCGAATGGGCCCACGGGCACGGACTCGGGCGTTGGGTGGAGGATCAGTGGATTGGCCTGGGAGTAGGACTGGGCTTCGGGGATCGAGGGAGTGCCCACAATCGACATGGCCAGCGTGAAGGCCGGGCCGGTGAGCCCGTGCCCGTTCATCTGGTCGTAATTGTCGGCGATGACCACGTTTTGTTCGTAATCGGCCATGTTCAGGGTTCCGTGAGCCAGATCCTCGGGAGTGCCGGAGTTGAAGTTCTGCCAGGCCTCGGTCAAGCGCGGGTCATCAATGACACCGGCCCTGACCAGCCTGTTGATTTCATCGATGCCGCCTTCGGCAAAGGCCTGGTGCTGGTATCCGATGTCGTTGAAGATCTCCTGCTGCATCTCCAACAGGCTGGTCTCGAAATACGCCACCTCATCGTCAGTCATGTCCGCCAGTGCCTGCAACTGGGCCGGTGTCAGCGGAGTCGTTCCGGGCATGAGGATGTCACCCACTGTGGCGGAATCAAGCAGTGCGCGGGCAACGTCGCGCATCATCCGCACGTCGGCAAATCCGGCGTCCAACCCCGGGCCCACCATGTGGGCGAATCCGGCCCATTGCATGCGTGGATCCTGCAGGTACAGTTCGCCGTAGTACTTGTACACGGCCGCGATGGTGTCGCGGTTGTACGCGTAGCCGCGCGAAGGATCCCACTTGTCCGGATCGATCCCCGCCGCCTGCATGGCCGACAAAAGCCAGTAGTCCTTCAGGAACGCGGCGTACCCGCCATCGGCGAACTGGATCTCCCCGGCGTCGGCCATGGCGTCAAGGACGGACTTGGCCTCCTCCGGGTGTTGGGCTGCCCAGTCCTTGAATTCTTGGGAGTTCAGGTACTCCTCCCGCTCAGCGGGCGTCATGCCGTCCAGGCGTTGCTGGAGTTCGGCCGTGGCAGCGGTCGACGCCGGCTGGCTGGCTCCTCCGGTTGGCGCACCGAGGCTGGCGGAAGAGCTGGCCTTGTCCTGTTCATCCGCCTGCACCTTCAGCTGCGCAGCGACCTCGGCCAACGTGGCGGCCGTGCGCCGCAACATGGGGACGTGCTTGGCGTTGACGGTTTGTGTGAACTGAGCCGCGTCCGGCCCCCGCCAGCTTGTCAACGGTGTAACCAACGACCTGAGCATTTTTGCTTGGGTGTCGATTCGTTGTGACGACGTGGAAAACGTCTTGGCCAGATCGCGCAGTTGTGCAGTGTCGGCACCGAGGAAATCGGTCATGGCACTCCTTCTTACTAGATCCCCAGCCTATGGCCGTATCACTGAACCGTTCAATGGGGAGAAGTCCCCTCCGTGCGGGCACGCCTCTTGCTAGTCCAGCGCGGCGCCCTTCGTCTCGGGTGCGGAGAACGCCATCCAAATGACAGCCAACAGCACCAGTCCGCCGGTCAGCGCAAAGGTCAGTGGCAGGCCCAGCACAGGCCACAGCAGCGAGCCGAAAATCAGCGGCACCAGACCGGCGCCTACGCGGGACATGGTCGAGGCCCAGCCGAAACCGGTGGCCCGCAGATGTGTGGGGTAGAGCTCCGAGACGTAGGTGTACAGCACCGGGATGGCCACCTGAATGACAAAGCCAAACACCAGCAGCCAGACTTGTGCCGCGACCGGGGCATCCAGCACCAGTGCGAAAATCACCAGCGACAACGCAGCCAGCGGGCCGGTGATGGCAAGGATCCACTTCCTTCCAACGCGCTCAACGAGCAAGGCCGCGGCAACAACGCCCAGCAGGCCGATCCCCGTCATCGAAGCGGTGGCCATAAACGCCTTGTTTTCGGCATAGCCGGTGGCCACCAAAATGGAAGGCATCCACGTCAATGCGCCGTAGTAGACCAGCAGAATTGTCAGGAACAGCGACCACGCGACACCTGTGATTCGCCAATTGAACCGCCACAAACCCGCGAGCTGATCCGATACCTTGCCCAGCGACAGCTTCGGGGCATCAGCAGGATCCGGTAGTTTCCACGGCCCAACGACGGCGCCGGTGCGCTCAATAAGTTTCTCAATCACGGCCTTGGCCTCTGCCTGCCGGCCGGCCCGCACCAGGTACAGGGGAGATTCCGGCACCCCAACGCGGACCCAAAATACCAAGAGCGCCGGGAGCACCATCACCAGCATTAGGTACCGCCAGTTGCCAAAAGATGCCATGAGAACGGCGGAAACCACGCCACAGAGGGATGCGCCAATGGGCCACCAGGCATCCATCGCCGTGAGTACGCGGCCGCGAAGTTTGCGCGGCGTGAACTCGCCAACCAGCGCATAATCCACTGGAATACACCCGCCCAAACCAAAACCCGCCAGAAAACGGAACACACAAAAGAGCACAATCTCATTGGAGAAGGCGCCAAGAACCGTGAAAATCGAGAAGATCAGCAGCGTCAGCGTGAAAGCCTTCTTGCGCCCGATGATGTCGGCAATGGAGCCCCACGCAAACGCACCTACCGCCATGCCAATCAGGTTCGCCGTGCCGATCCACGCAGCCTGCCCTGGGCTGAGTCCCCATTCCTTGGACAGCAACGGAATCAGGAAGCCGTTGAGCGTCACGTCCCAGGCGTCGAACATGAAGCCGAGCCCGCCAATGAGGAAGATGCTGCCCTGCACCTTCCAACGCCAGGGCAGTTCCTGCACTACACGATCGCCGGTCAAGATGGCTGTAGGGATGCTCATGGGGTCCTTTGTTCACGTCTGGCGTTTCACCTGCCTCAAGATTATCCGGCAAAGTGACCGGCGTCGCACCCCCGTGACGAAGATCAATTACTAAACTGATCGTGGTTGTGTATTTCACTAACAAGAAGGCGGTTCCCGTGAAGTTCGTGTCAGTGACCGCCCACCGAATCAAGGTGCCCTTGCGCCGGGCATTTACCACTGCTGTGCGTAGTGCCGTGGAACTGGAGACGGTCATTGTGGAACTGCGGGACGACGCCGGCCGAAGCGGTTGGGGGGAAGCTCCCATTAGCGTTGTCACGAAGACAACGACGGATGCGGTGGTTGCCTCGGTTCATGGGCCACTCTGGTCATTGATAGTGGCGGCCGACGACGTCGATCACGCTCTGGCGCTCGTGGAACATAGCCGCGAGCCAACCGTGGCCAGAGCTGCCGTGGATTGCGCTCTCCAGGATCTTGCCGCCCAGCAGACAGGGATTTCCCTGGCGGAGTATCTCGGTGACCGGCTTCAGGGGAGCCGCTCAGCCCCGATAGCGGTATTGACGGACATGACGCTTTCCATTGCCTCGCCTGAAGACTTGGCGGCAACGGCACTCCACCACGTCAGTGAGGGGTTCAACTGCCTCAAGGTGAAGCTCAATGCCGCCGGTGACCCGTTGGCGGCCATGACGGCCGTGCGTGCCGCCGTGGGGGCGGATCCGATCCTGCGGGTCGACGCCAACCAAGCGTTTACCCCTGAACAGGCCATCGCCTTCATCCGGGACCTGGAGAGGGCGGATCTCGGTGTGGAGTTTGTTGAGCAACCCGTGGCGGCAGGCGACTGGGCGGGACTCGCGAAGGTGAGCGCCGCCGTCGACCTTCCCATCATGGCGGATGAAAGCGTCTGGAACTGCGCCGATCTGGAAGTACTTGTGAAGCATCAGGCTGCATCGTTGGTCAATATCAAGTTGGCCAAGACCGGTGGGCTCCGGCACGCAAGGGAACTGGCCAACCGGGCAGTCGAGGCCGGGCTCGGGGTGGTTGTTGGGTGCATGCTCGAGAGCAGCGTTGGCATTGCCGCGGCCGCATCATTCGCTTCGACACTTCCCGCCATGGCCCAAGACCTGGACGGCGGCCTGTGGCTGGCTTCGTCGCCGGTCTCCGGCGGAGCCGCGTACAACGGCCCGGAAATCCTGCTTTCTCAGGCGCCAGGTCTTGGGATCATGGGGTTTTCGTCAACCTCGAGTTGACGATCGCGTGAGCCATGGCCGTGATGGAGCGAACCACCTCGGTAGCGTCATCTTCGGTGTAAGCCCGCGTGCAGACGGCAAGGACGTAACCCTCAGACGGAGCTTTGCCTGTCGCCGAAGCGTCACTGGCTGGAGCCACAAACGCAACATCGTGCCGGATCCCCGTCACCCACCCGGACTTACTTCCCCAATCACACTCCGGCACCAAGGCTTGGGCCTCGAGGCCGATCACGGGATACTCCTGCGCTCGCAGCCAACCCATCATCATTGCCGTCAATTCAGGGCCGGCAGCGCGCCCGCTCAAGACGGTGTGCATGATCTTGGCCAGATCCCGGGCTGTGACCTGGTGAGTCAGTCCGGCAGCCAACGCGTCCATGTCACCGTAAAGCCGGTCCATGAACGAGTTCGTGGCGCCGCAGGTAGCTAGCGAGGCATTGATCGCAGGGAATCCGACCAGCTCGATGGCCAGGTTGGTTGCTTCGTTGGAGGAAACAATGATCATGCGCTCGAGTACCGTGCGCAGAGTGGTCAGGCTGCCCTCGGGAGGCAGCCCCTCGTCGTAGTCCTCGGGGTCAAAACTAAACGCGGTGTTGGCCCCAACCCCACTCGTGAAGGTGTGTGTGGAGACAACCGGCTGGTCCAGGGACAGCTCTCCGCGCTCCACGGCTTGCATGGCAGCGACCAGAACTCCGAGCTTGATGGTGCTTGCGGAGTAAAACCTCACGTCGGGGTTGCGTTCGGCCAAGACCGTCCCTGACATGTCCGTCAGGTGGAAGGAGACCGTAGGAACGCCGTCGCTGTAATCAGAGGTAAGGGACATGGAGGACCTTTCTACTACTGGGTGGGCTGTTCGGTTGGCGCATAGGCTGCGGCGTACACGGCATCAGCCACGGCATGACGAAGTTCGGTGACGTCCGAGAGAGTGCGCTTGGGGTGGACCCGGTTGGTCAGCAGAACGGCAGTGATGCCGGCCTCGCGGTCCATCAGCAGAGAGGTTCCTGTGAACCCGTTGTGCCCGCGGGCGCCTAGATGGGCGCCCATCCAGGACTCCTGACCGATCCGTAGGCCCAAACCGTGACCGTAGCCTGGACCGCCTGCAGCCAAGTGGTGGCCCAGCACCTCCGGTAGCTGATCGCGCCACATCTCATCGGCCAGAGCTGGACCGAGAATTCCGGGCAACCCTTCGCGCAGGGAATCCGCGAAGGCTGCCAGCCCCGCGGCCGTTCCGAACATTCCTGCATTTCCACTGAGGCCACCCAGTGACCATGCTGACTCGTCGTGGACAACGCCCTGCACCAGTCCCCTGCCGTATTCCGGCTGATACTCGGTGGGGGCGCAACGTCCGGGATCGGGGCTGCCGGTCAGCTCTAAGGATCCAAGTGCTGAATCCCCACCGACCAGTTTGCCGAGCACGCGATCGCCCACCAGCTCAGCCCAGGGATGGCCGGTAGCCTGTTCGGCCAACGCCATGACGGTGTTGAAACCAACACAAGAATATTCAAAGCGGGTCCCGGGTGCGGCGGACAAATCCATGGCGAGCAGATCGGCCAGGAGGTCACGGCGACTGAATGGATCACCCGTAGCCAATGCCGATCGCCAACCTGGCCAGACCGCAGGCAGCCCGGAGGTGTGCGTGAGCAGGTGGCGCAGGGTCACGGTGGACTTGGTGCCGTTCCCATAATCAGGCAGCCACGCGCCTACGGATTCATCGAGCGCCAGATCGCCGCTGTCCACCAAAGACAAGGCCGTCACCGCTGTGAAGACCTTCGTGATCGACGCCAAATCGAAATACGTGGCGGCGGTTGCCGCACCTGATGCAACAACAGGTTGTGGGCGCCCGCCAGTCACGACGGCGCACACGGCCGACGGCGTGACGCCCCCGGCCACGGCGTCTTCCAGTAGCCCGGTCAGGACGTCCGCGAGGGCACTCGGCCGTGCGCTCGTCATTGCAGCACGAGCCGTGGCGACTCGTCAGCAAGCAGCGTTGCGAGAACTCCCAGCGGGATGCTGTGGGCATTCGCGTCATGGCCGAACCCCAGCTCCCAAACCAACGGGATTCCCAGTGGGACCAGAAGCTCCTCACACAATGCGCGAACGTCGGCCGGCTCGCCGCAGTCCTTCCAGGACCCCAAAGCCAACCCTGTCATGCCGGCAAACCAACCGGACCGCAGCAGCGTGTGCAACAAACCGTCGAGCTTGTAGATGTCCTCGGTGACATCCTCCAACAGGCCAATTTTCCCTGTATTGGAGGACTTGTTGCGCCCTTTGGCCCCCATGGTCATGGCCAGAAGGCTCAAGTTACCGCCAACGGTCACCCCGGTTGCGGTCCCCGGGACTAAGGTCTCAGCCGTCTCTGCAGTGAATGTCCGCCCCGACACCGGTTCAAAAACTGCCCGCCGCAGGCTCTCGGTGGCCCCAGGATCATCGAGCAGCGATCCGGTGGCGATCATGGGGGTGAACCATGTGGGGATGTGAAGCTCGTCAGCCCAAAATTCGTGCACACTCGTCACATCCGAGGATCCGTACAAGGGTTTGGGGCGGGCCGACCGCAAAGCATCAGCCTCAAGGTGATCCAAGAGCCGGACAGTCCCATAGCCGCCGCGCACCACAAAAACTCCAGCCAGGGTTTCGTCACACCAGGCGGACTGTAAATCCGCGGCGCGCTGCTGATCCGTGCCAGCCAAATACTTCGCTCGGGGGTGGGTGCCCAGAATATGCTCGCCGAGGACCGGCACCAAACCCCACGATTGCAGCAGAGCCACGGCCCTGTCTACGTTTTCAGGTGTAGGTGCCCCCGAGGTGGAGATGAGCCCCACCCGGTCCCCGGATTTCAGGGGTCCGGGCAGCTGTGCGGCACTCACTTGGCGCCGCTGAGATCGGAGAGCCCGACACCGGACGCTAATGCGGAGGGCGGATCCGCCGTGGGCACAACCGCCGTGGGCACAACCGCCGTGGGCACAACACTGAGCAGTTTCTTCGTGTATTCGTGCTGTGGATTCAACAAGACCTGTTCCACCGGACCTTCCTCAACAATTTTTCCTTCATACATGACCACAACTCTGTCAGCAATGTTCCATGCCAGGCCAAGATCATGGGTGATGACGAGGGCGCCGAGCCCTGACTCGCAACGCAGTTTCAGCAATAGTGCCAAGATATCGGCCCGCACGGACGCGTCAAGGCTCGCAACCGGCTCATCGGCAACCAGGAACTCCGGGTCAAGCGCCAGCGCTCCGGCAATGACAACTCGTTGCCGCTGCCCACCGGAGAGCTCTTGCGGAATCGAGGCGAGGTACCGTTCCGGCGGGTTGAGCTCAGCACGACGCAAGGCGTTGGAGACGATCTCACGTTCATCCCCGGGCATTTTGTGCAGCCGTGGACCTTCCGCAACGGCCTCGTACACGGTGTGCTTGGGATTAAGTGCCGCAGCAGGATCCTGCAGTACAAACTGCACCGACTTGCGGTAAGCCTTGAGCTCTCTTCGCCCGTGCTTGAGCGGCTTTCCTTCATAATGGACCGCCCCGGACGTGGGCTGTTGCAGGCCCAGCAGCGTGCGGGCCAGGGTGGTCTTGCCGGAACCGGACTGACCCACAAGTGCCGTTATTTCGCCGCGCCGGCAGGTGAGGTTGACGCCGTCGACCGCGGTAGTTCCGCTGCCCCTGGAACCAAAGGTGACGGTGACATTGCGAGCCTCAAGGACGACGTCGTTGCTTCCATCGCCAGCTGCTTCGCCGGCGGCGGTGGCTGGCTCGGGCGCCGCGTAAGTAGGCAGGCGCAGGCGCGAGGTGGCGTCCCCGATGAGTGGAAAAGCCGACGCCAAGGCCTGCGTGTGCGGGTGTTGGGGATGCCGAATCACCTGTTCGGACGGGCCGTCCTCGACGATCTTTCCGCGCTGCATCACCACAATCCGCTCGCAGGTTGCAGCCAAGACCGAAAGGTCGTGGCTGATCATGATCAAGGACAATCCGCGCGAGGCCACAAGCTCACTGAGCACGTCCAGTACCTGAGCCTGAACCACAACATCCAGTGCAGTGGTGGGTTCGTCGGCAATGATCAGTTCCGGTTCGCACGCCAGTGCCATGGCGATCATGATGCGCTGCTTTTGGCCCCCAGAAAGTTCGTGCGGGTAACTGGCGCCCTTGGCAGCGGACAGGTCAACGAGCGCCAGCAGCTCCGCCACCCTGGCGTTGCGGATTTTTTCTTCCCTATATTTTGCCCGCTCACCGGTCGCGTGGACCAGCAGTGCCTCGCCGATCTGATCCCGCACCTTGCGCACCGGGTTCAGTGAGTGCATAGCACCTTGAAAAACGATGGCTGCTTCCGTCCACCGGACGGCGCGAAGGCGGCCCCAGCCCAGATCGGGCACGTTTTCATCCCCGAGCAGGATCTTCCCGGTAGTGGTTGTATTGGCTGGCAACAGCCTCAGGACAGACATGGCAAGGGTCGATTTTCCGCAGCCGGATTCGCCAGCCAATCCAAGCGTTGAGCCCGGCTCCACCACGAGGTTCACACCATCAACAGCACGCAATTCGCCCGGGCCCACCGGGGTTTGTGTTCGGTAGATGACTGACATATCCACAAATTCCAAGCGTGGCATTAGCGTCCTCTCAACGTTGGATTGATGACTGATTCAAGGGCGCGGCCCACAAGGGTGAAACACAGGACAACACCGACGATCGCAAGTCCGGGGGAGAGCACGTACCACCAGAAACCTCCTGTAGCAGCGCCGGTGTCCAGCGCCATCTTCAGCATGGAACCCCACGAGATGCTGCTGGGATCGCCCAAGCCCAGGAAGGATAGGGTCGATTCTGCAATCACCGCGGAACCGACTGTCAGCGTTGTATTGGCCAACACCAACGGCATGACCGCTGGAAGCACATGCTTTTTGATGATGTGGGTGTTGGAGGCGCCCAAGGCCCAGCTGCGTTCAATGTAAGCCCTGGACTCCACCGTCAAGGTCTGTGACCTGACAACGCGTGCAGTACCGGCCCACGAGGTGATCCCGATGGCGATGATGATGGTTGCCACACCGGGCCCAATGATGGAGGAGAGCACAATGGCCAGCACCAGGCCCGGAACCACGAGGAAGAAGTCGATAAGGCGCATCAGCGCCGCCTGGGTCCAGCCGGTGAAGTGACCCGCTGCCATGCCCACCACGGTGCCGATGACCATGGAGACCGCGGTGGCACAAAAGCCCACCAACAATGAAACTCTGGCGCCCCAAACCAGCATGGCCAGCACGGACCTGCCTGCTGGATCGGTGCCCAAAGGGTTGGCCCAGGACGGTGGTTCATTCTGCCCGGCCGTTATCTTAGTGACGTCGAGCGTATGTACAGGGGCGAGGACGGGGGCCAATAGTGCCAGCGCAAAAACCGCCAACAAGATGATCAAGCCGATCAGGCCGGAGCGGTTGCCGCAAAATTCACGCCACACCTCCCCGGCCCGTTGGCGGCGGCGTGCGGCGGCCACGTTGACCTTGCGTGCGGGAATCCGGGTTTCTTGCCCGGTCGGCACGCTCATGCTGTACGCAACCGGGGGTCAAGGACACGGTACAAGATGTCTGCGAAGAAGTTCATAATGATCACAATCGACGAAAAGACTACGAAGGTTCCCTGCAGAAGAGGGAAGTCAGGGGCTGACAGCGCTTGAAAGGTGAGGTAGCCGAGCCCCGGCCACGAGAACACAGTCTCAACCGTCACGGCGCCGCCAATCAGGCCGCCCAACGTTAGGAAGATCAGTGTGACGGTGGGGAGCAGCGCGTTGGGGACGGCGTGCTTACGCCGCACATCATCCTCACGCAATCCCTTGGCCCGAGCTGTGACGAGATAATCGGCGCTCATTTCCTCAAGCAGGGACGCCCTCATCACCATGAGGTACTGGGCATAGACCACGGCCACCATGGTGAGCATGGGTAGCACCAGGTGCCTGGCGATATCCCAGATGTGCGCCAATCCTGTTGCTGAACTTCCAGCCGTTACCATGCCTCCTGTCGGGAACCAGTGCAGAATCCCGCCAAAGACCAGAAGCATCAGCAGACCCAACCAGAAGGTGGGGACCGACCAGAGCGTCAGGGCAATTCCGGTGTGCGCCTTGTCGAACATGCTGCCGCGGCGCCACGCTGCCCGTTGACCAAGCCACAGGCCAAGCACAACGGACAGTGCGGCGGCGGTTCCGGTGAGCAAAAGGGTTGGCCCCAGCCGGTCAAGGATCAGCTCCATGACCGGCCGGTTGTAGGTATATGAATCGCCTAGCTTGCCCTGCATGAGATCGGTCAGGTACCGCCAGAATTGAGCGATGACCGGTTGATCCAAGCCATACTGCTTCCGGAGAATATCCATCTGCGCTGCTGTGACCTGGCGGCCGTCCGCCAGGGAACGAACGGGGTCCCCAGGGAGAATCCGGAAGGCGAAGAAGCCAAGCAGGACAACCATGATCATGGAGAACAGGGCGCCGCCGGCCTTCATGCCCACATAGCGCAGCCACGAGGTTCCCCGGCCTGGTTCGTCGATTTCCTTGCTTGGCTCCGCCCCTACTAATTGCGACGCGGACATAGGCTACTCTCGCTCGTCAGAGGAGGTACGACGGCGGCGGTATAGAACAAATCCTCCGGCGGCCAGAACCACGATAACCAAGGGGACAACAACGGCCGCCGCATTGAAACCACCGTCGGAGTTCTCCGAGGAAGTGCTGGCGACCGGTGTGGCGTAGTAGTAGCTCCAGGGGCCGTTCTGTCCGGTGATGACACCGCCCACCTCGGGCTGGGTCGTGAACGGTTCAAACTTGTCGGACCGGTAGGCCTCGAGCGTGTTGGCGTAGTACATGACGTTGTTGACGGCAGCGTTGTGGATCATTTCCTGTGCCTGGGCCACCAGGGCGCTGCGCTTGGTCTGATCCAATTCCACGTGTTGTGCCTTGTAGATGGCATCGTAGGCGGGGTCGCAGTAATTGTTTTCGCTCGTGGCGCCAGTTCCGTCTGCATTGGGCCGTGATGCGCAGGTGTTGATGGAGAGCTGGAAGTCCGGCTCCGGTCCCATGCCCCAGCCCGTGAAGTACAGGTCATAGTTGCCAACGGTCGAATCATCGTTGAGCTGTGCGGGTGCCTTCATGGCCGTGGTGATGTCAATACCAATCTCCTTCAGCCACGGCTTGATGTAGTCGGCCATCTGCTGATGGGTGGCATCGGAGTTGCGGCCCGTGAGGCGCAGTTTGAGCGCTTTGCCGTCCTTGTCTACACGGATTCCATCGGCACCCTTGGTGTACCCGGCCTCATCCAGGAGCTTGTTGGCCGCCTCGACGTTGTATTGCAGCGGTACTGAGTCCGTTTTCCAGTTGTACAACGGGTAAGCGGCGGGAATCTCGCCGGTGGCGGGCTGGCCCAAGCCCTGCAGTACCTTTTCCAGCAGGGTCTTGTTGTCAATGGCCATGACGATTGCCTGGCGCACCTTCAGGTCATGAAGGGCAACGTTGCCGTCGCCCATGGGAGTTCCATCGGCGGTCTGGGTCCCGGGATTGATCCCAATTGCCTGATAGCGGCGGCCCGTTCCGGCGTTGGTGGTGATCCCATCAACGTCCTTCAGTGCGTTGTACTGAGCCGGAGTCAAACCGTTGACAATGTCCAGTTCACCGGTTTTCAAGGCCTGAACGGCCGCATCGGTGTTTTTGTACGGGATATAGGTGATGCCAGCAATCTTTGCCTCACCCTCCCAGTAGTTGGGGTTGGCCTTGAGCGTCACGCCGGAAGTCTTGTCGTACTTGGTCACGACAAACGGGCCAGAGCCCACACTGTCCTTGTCATTGGTGAAGCTGGCAGGATCAACCTCGGACCAAATATGGGCCGGCATGATGGGTAGCTGAGTTCCGGGATTCGGGGCCTGGGGTGCCTTGAGTGTGACCACCAGAGTTTCGTCATCTTTAGCCTCGGCGGAGGCGACGCTCTCCAGGAGCGAGCCGTTGGCCTGTTTCAGGGCATCGTTACTTGCAATGGCCTTGAACGTCCATTCGGCGTCCTTGGCAGTGATGGGCTCGCCGTCGCTCCACTTGCGGTCCTTGGGCATGTGGAAGGTCCACACCAAACCGTCCGGGGAGGTCTCCCACTTATCGGCCATGCCCGGAATTTCCTCGTTGTCCTTGGGGCCGTAGGAAACCAGGCTCTGGTATTCCAATCCAAGGATGCTCGTGCTGGAGGCGAGGATGGCCTTGAACGGGTTCAGGGAATCGATGTCACCTGTGAGGGCAAGTTTCAAGATGGTGCCGGTGCTCGCATCGTCCGTGGCAGCCATGGCCGAAGGGGCTGCCGCAAGCGGTGCCAATGCCAAGGAAAGTGCCAGAACGCAGGCGGCCAAGCGTGGCCTGCGGGAGTCGGATTTCCGTCGAGAACTGCGGATCGGTGAGTCGGCGGTTATGTTGTAGACCATTATTTTCCCCTCGGCTGTGCAACACGCGGGTCGGCGCTGTTCGGTCACGACCCGGAACACTTGAAACAAATTGCGTAAATGAGTTACGAACTCCCCAAACGTAATGCAAATCACTTACGATTGCTAGGAAAAGTTCAATTCTTACGAAAAACCATCATGAGGAGAACCCATGAAGCAGGACGTAGCCGAGTTGTGTGCCCAACTCATCCGTTTTGACACCACGAACTTTGGTGAAGGAAACAGTCGAGGGGAGCGGGACGCCGCGGATTTCATCTGGGAACTGTTGCATCGAGCGGGCTATGAGCCGGTCTTGCTGGGGCCGGACGCGCAGCGGTCATCGGTCGTCGTCAGGGTGCCGGGGCTGGACCGTTCCCTGCCCGGTTTGCTGGTGCACGCACATCTGGACGTGGTGCCGGCCGAGCCCGAACAGTGGAGCTTTGACCCGTTCGCCGGGATCATCAAGGACGGCTACGTCTATGGGCGCGGAGCCTCGGATATGAAGGACATGGTGGCCATGACCCTGGCTACGTTGCTGGACTGGGCCAGCGCCGGTACCAAACCGCGCCGCGACATTGTGGTGGCGTTCGTGGCCGATGAAGAGGACAAGGGTGATTATGGTGCCCTGTGGTTGGTTGCGGAACATCCGGAACTGTTTGTCGGCGTCGAGGCCGCCATTGGGGAATCGGGCGGTGCCGCAACAATCCTGACCGGCGCCGATGGTTCCCCTGTGCACCTGTACCCGGTGGCCGTGGGTGAACGCGGCACACTGCATATCCGTGTGCGAGCCAATGGAACTTCCGGGCATGGCTCGCGGCCTGTGGAACCGAACGCCGTCAAGGTCCTCATCTCCGCACTGGAGCGGGTGGGCAATTACCGTTGGCCGCTCACCCTGACTCCCATTGTTCGGGACTACATGGAACGTACGACGGCGGCACTCGGCTTCGCGGCGGATCTCACCGGCGAGGAGGGTGTGCAGGCGGCCATCGAGGCCATGGGGAGCGCCGGTGCGGTGGCCGCCGTGACGGTGCGCAGCTCATCTACTCCAACAGTCCTTCGCGCGGGCTACAAGGTCAACGTCATCCCCGGAGTTGCCGAGGCCGACATTGATATCAGGGCACTTCCGGGCACGGTGGAGGAAACCCTGGCTACTATTGACAGCTTGCTTGGCGCCGGAATCAGCAGGGAATTCCTGTCCTTCCAGCCGCCAACGTCATCGTCATCCGATTCGCACTGGTTTGCGTCCATGACCGCCGCCTTGACGCGCCACGATCCCGCCGCCGTCGTAGTTCCCTACTGCATGGGCGGCGGCACGGATGCCAAGGCCTTCGCGCCGTTGGGTATCTCCTGTTACGGGTTCTCACCCATGGGTGCAGATCCGCAGGGGCGATCCTCGGTGGGCGTGCATGGAATTGATGAACGGGTTCCCATGGCCAGCCTTGTCGCCGGCCAACTGATCTTGGAAGATTTTCTGGGTGCCGTCTAGGTGGCATCGCGGACGGGGCTTGTCTGGGATAAGTCGGCAGCGATGATGGAATTCGGAGAACGTGCGCAGGCCCGTCTGAGTGCGGGTTGGGCTCCGGCGACCGCCTTGGCCGCCTATTCGAAAAACGTCCGGATAGGGCAGGGTTTGGCCGGGCGAGTGGACTCGCAAGGATCCGCCCCGGAAATCACTACGGCTTTCAGGATCGCATCCTGCACCAAGTCCTTTACGGCCGCAGCGGTCTTGGTGCTGCGGGACAGGGGACTCCTACATCTTGATGATGACGTCAGGCGCTATCTGCCCGAGCTGACAGTCATGGGGTGGGCAGGGGGTGCTGACAGCGCGGTGGGTTCTGACAGCACAGCGATGACCCTACACATGCTCCTGAGTATGTCTGCCGGCCTGCCGACTGATGACCCCTGGGCGGATCGTCAAGAGAGCATGAGTCACGAGGACTTTGAGCTTCTGATGTCCGACGGCGTGCGGCTGGTTCGCCAGCCAGGCTCAGCGTATGAGTACTCCAATCTGGGATATGCGATGCTCGGCCAAGTGGTGGAGAGGGTGTCCGGAGTTCCCTACACAACGTTCGTTGAACGCGAACTCCTCGAACCGTTGGGGTTGGACGGAACCGCCTTCAGCATGGAAGCGGTGCTGACGGGCATTGCAGCTGGCACTTCATCGGCCACGGGGATAGCCATCGGCTACCGCAAGAAATCTAGTGGCAGCTTGTCTGGGGCGCCGGATGCACGGGCGTATGGGTGGACGGCGTTGCCCATGACCGGCCCTGGCGTTTTCTCAGCTATCGGAGGGCTCTTCAGTACCTTGGATGATCTTGGCCGCTGGGCGTCATGGATGATGGATGCGTTTGAGATTGGGGCTGGCCACATTGGGACTAGCGATACTGGCGACGGCTGCGGGCCGCTCAGCAGGGAATCCCGGCTGGAGATGCAGACCATGCATCAAATGACAGAGCCGGTGGAGGACGACACCACCGTCAACGGATATGGTTACGGCCTCGTCGTCCAACACCACGGACTTCACGGCACCGTGGTGGGGCATTCGGGTGGATATCCGGGATTCAGCTCCCATATGCGCTGGCATCCGGGGCAAGGCGCCGCTGTCATCGGTCTTGAAAATGCCACCTACTCCAAAGTTGGGCTCGCCGTGCGGGCACTGCTGGAAGACTTGCTTGATGGGACTCCGGCTGCGGCTTCGGATGGACCGGATCAGAAGGAGAAGGGAGTCCCGGCAAGTCCAGCGGCTCCTGTGGTGCCGTGGACTGAAACCGTCCGTGCCATAGCGGCCGTAGAAGAGCTGATTCGCTCACAAACGTCAGTGGTCCGTCCGGAAATCTTCAGCCCCAATGTTGCTCAGGACCTTCCATGGGATGAAAGGCGGGCAGGGCTCGATGCCGCGCTCGCCGCCGTCGGACCGCTCCTTGATTCCACAGGCAATCGCCCGTCCGAGCGGTGGGAGACTCCCGCCTCCGTGGAATGGGACTTGCCGGCCCGCAACGGATTCTTGCGGCTTCGCATCACCATGACCCCGATCGAGCCGCCGCGGGTCCAGCTCCTTGAGATCAGTTGGCGGCCGTGATGGACTTCTGGAGGTAACCGTCATTACGGGCCAGTAACGCCGCGGCCTCGCTGGCCGGCAATCCGGTCATAATTGCCAAAATGGCCGCCTTGACATGGCCGTCGGCAGCAGCCAAGGCCGAGGTTGCCGTGGTGGCGTCGCAGCCCGTTGCCGTCATCAAGGTGCGCTCACTTCGCGCGTGCAGCTTGGCGTTGGTGGCTCGCAGATCCACCATGACGTTCTTGTACGTCTTTCCCAGACGGACCATGGTGATGGTGCTGATCATGTTCAGGACCAGCTTTTGGCAGGTTCCCGACTTGAGCCGGGTGGAGCCGCTGAGAAATTCGGGGCCCACTTGGATGTCTAGGGCGATCTGAGCCGCGGCCCCCAGCGGGGAATTGTTGTTGCAGGAAAACCCCACCGTCATGGCTCCGACGTCCCTCGCGGCCTTGATGGCCGCAATGACGTAGGGCGTGCGGCCTGACGCGGCGAGGCCTATGACGCTGTCCTTAGCTGTCAACGTCAGCTCGGCCAGGTCTGACACGGCGGCTGCCTCGCTATCCTCGGCGTTTTCCACGGCTTGTTTGACAGCCTTTCGGCCACCGGCAATGACCCCCACCACTAGGGACGGATCCGTTCCAAAGGTGGGCGGGCATTCGCTGGCGTCCAGGATGCCTATACGCCCTGGGGTGCCGGCCCCCACATAGATGAGGCGGCCGCCGTCGAGCATCCGGAGGGAAACCTCATCAATGATGGCCGCGATGGTGGGTAAGTGGCGCTCTATGGCCTTCGGTACTAGGGCATCCTCGCCGTTCATGCCCGCTGCAAGTTCCGCCGTGCTGAGCGCGGCAAGATCTGGATAGCGATCATTGGACGCCTCGGTGGTCAGGGAGGCGAGCTCGGTTCGCAGTGCAGCCGTAGCATCTGAGGTATTCACGGCGTCCTTTCATATGGGAGGGATGATTGAGTCATAGGTGTAATTTTCTTACAATGAATGAATCAGTTTCGTAAGTCAATAACTACATGTAGTTTTGAGTATATTCTTCGAGAGCCCAGGGCACCATAGCCCAAGCCTCCGGATCCATTGACGGAACACAACGCAAGGAGGCGTACGGTGAGTATTCAATCCACGATCCAATCCAGGCTGCCATCACTGCCGCCAGCGTCGGCCAGGGTTGCCATGGCAATCATTGCCGACCCCTCGCGGGTGCTCAACCACACCATCTCCGAACTTGCGCAGCTATGCAAAACTTCCGATCCTTCCGTGGTCCGCTTTTGCCAAGCCATCGGGTTCACCGGATATGCCGGGCTGCGACTTGCGCTAGCCACCGAGCTCGGCCGTGAAGGTGCTGCCTCAGAGGAAGCGCCTGCCCCCGAATTTGGCGGTGACCTCAACCCGGGCTCAACACTGGCAGAGACGGTTGCCCGGATCAGATTCACCGAAACGATGGCCATCGAAGAGACCACCCGAAACCTGGATTTGGTGGTACTGCAAAAGGCTGTCACCACCATCGCGGCAGCGCGGCGAATCAACCTCTATGGCGTGGGTTCAGGAACCGTGGTGGCAGAGGACCTGCGCTACAAGCTCTTTCGCATCGGGCTGAGCGTCAACGCATTCCCGAACGAGGACAACGCGCTCATGGGTGCGTCCCTTATGGGACCCGAAGACGTCGCCATTGCTTTCTCCCACGGAGGGGAAACCAGCTCTGTGGTGGAGTTCTTGCGTACAGCCAGAGCCCACGGTGCGGACTCACTAGTCATCACCAATGTCTCCGATTCGTCGGCTGCCAAGGCAGCCGCCATGCATTTGCTGACCGTTGTGCGCGAAACCCCTTTCCGCGCCGGAGCCATGGCCTCCCGCATCTCGCAGCTGGCCGTGGTGGATTGCCTTTTTGTTGGTATTGCCCAGCAACGCTTCGATGGTGCGGTGGATGCACTCGAGGCCACGCATCAAGCAGTCCAAGGACCAGGCAACAAGAACCTCACCCACGGCTAATCCTTACTGCGGGACCAGCCCTGCAGGCGAGTTACGCCTCGAGCAGGCTGACCACGGCCTGGGCCGTGACGCGGCTGAAGCCGTGGCAATGGATGGCGGCAAAGCTGGTAGGTGTGGCAGGGGCCAGCCCGGCGTTGATACAGACGGCCTGCGGGGCGGCGGCCAGGACCTTCGCCAGTGATTCCTGTTGCTCGGGGGAGGGTAGCGAATCGACCAGCACTAGAACTGCATCCGCTGATTGGGCGGCTGCCATGTTCGTTTCGGCAAGTGCATCGGATCCGATCACGGTCACCGCGTAGCCGCCCAACGCTGTGGCCAGAAAGTTCTCGGTAGGCCCGGCGGCCATGTTGTGTCCTGTGCGGGCATCGACCAAGGAGACGGAGCCAGCCCCGGCGAGTACGGGCTTTGCGCCCGGCGAGTCCGTGCGGCAGGCGCGGGCAGCCACCGAAACCCACGTGACGGCGTCGTCCGTGTCTTGGGAAATCGCCTCCGCGGACCACCGGGCCAGCGTCTGGACCCGGGCGCCCGCGCGGCGCAAGATCTCCACGGACAGGCGGCCGGACACAACGGCAGCGAACAGGGCGTCATAGACCTCGGTGTAACAGGACTCGTCATCGCGCCCCGTGGTGTACGCGTTGAGGGGATTGCCAACGCAGAGCAGATCATTGCCGGCCAGCAGCGCCAACACGGCACCCTCGCCCGGGCCCACCGTGGCGCGCACGGCCGCCATGTCCAAGGCATCGGTGATCAACACGCCCTCAAAGCCCATCTCACGCAGCAGCGCGCTCGCAGCCGGGTTCAGTGTGGCAGGGGCCTCGCCGAGCTCGGGAATGATGATGTGCGCGCTCATCATGGCGGCAACTCCGGCTTCCACGGCGGCACGGAACGGCGGGAGGTGGTGCTGGCGCATCTCCTCCATGCCCAGTTCCACGCGGGCCACATCCATGTGCGAATCCGCAACGGTGTCCCCATGCCCAGGGAAGTGCTTGGCGCACGCGGCCACACGCAGGGCCTGGATGCCGGTGACAGCGGCGGCCGTGTGGGCGCTGACCAAGGCGGTGTCCGCGCCGAATGCGCGCACGCCAATCACGGGATTGCGCGGATTCGTGTTGACGTCTGCCACGGGTGCGATGGTCAGGTTGATCCCGGCGTCGCGGCACAGGCGTCCGATGGCGCGGCCGGCCGCTTCGGTCGTCGCGAGTTCGTTAAGTGCGCCCAATACGGCTGCGCCGGGAATGCTTGAACCGTCGCGTGCCTGCAGGCGCGTGACGTTGCCGCCTTCTTCGTCGACACCGATCACCGCATCCGGGTTTGCCGCACGGATCGCGGCGGAGAGCTCGGCCACCTGGCCAGGTGCGTCCGCGTCAATGTTGTGGCTGAAATATACGACGCCGGCCAGACCGTTTTCGAGGGCGGCCACCAACCACTGTGGTGCCGTGGTGCCGACAAATCCTGGCAGGATCACGGAATTGATCAGGCGTGGCAGATCCGTTGAAAGGTCATCTTGAAGGGAGGTAGAAACGGCCACAGCTGGAGATGGTTCGTGGCGAAGATCACGGGATGTCATAAGGGAGATCATACCGGCGCCGAAGTGGCATAAACTTTATGGAGTCGCCACCTTCGATCCACCCCTGGAGTATTTCTGTGACCAGCGTTCCGCTTAACCGTGTTCCCATTCGCCGAGCATTGATCTCGGTTTACGACAAGACCGGTTTGGAGGAGTTGGCCAAGGGCCTGCACGCCGCCGGTGTCGCCATCGTCTCCACCGGTTCAACGGCCTCCAAGATCGCCGCAGCGGGCGTTCCCGTGACCGAAGTTTCCGAGGTAACCGGTTTTCAGGAGTGCCTCGACGGCCGCGTGAAGACCCTGCACCCGCTCATCCACGCAGGCATCCTTGCCGATCGCCGCCTGGAAGACCACGTGCGTCAGCTCGAAGAAATGAATGTGCAGCCCTTCGACCTTGTGGTTGTGAACCTCTACCCGTTCGTTGACACCGTCAACTCCGGCGCCAGCCAGGATGCTGTTGTAGAGCAGATCGACATTGGCGGCCCCTCCATGGTCCGCGCCGCAGCGAAGAACCACCCCTCGGTTGCCGTTGTGGTTGACCCCGCCAAGTACGGCGACGTTGTGCTTGCAGCGGCTGAAGGCGGCTTCACCCTTGTTGCCCGCCAGCGCCTCGCCGCAGCAGCCTTCTCCCACACAGCCGCCTACGACAACGCCGTTGCTGCCTGGACCTCCGCCCAGTTCCTGGATGAAGACGGTGACGGCATCATCGACTGGCCTTCATACGCCGGTTACTCCCTGGAGCGTTCAGAAGTTCTGCGTTACGGGGAAAACCCGCACCAGCAGGCAGCGCTCTACGTGGACAAGGGTGCACCCGCGGGCATCGCCCAGGCGGATCAGCTCCACGGCAAGGCCATGAGCTACAACAACTTTGTTGACGCCGATGCAGCCCTGCGCGCAGCCTTCGATTTCGATGAGCCCGCCGTTGCCGTCATCAAGCACGCCAACCCCTGTGGTGTTGCCGTGGCATCGCCGGACGCCGTCGATCCCATCGCCGACGCCCACGCCAAGGCCCACGCCTGCGATCCCCTCTCCGCATTTGGCGGCGTCATTGCAGCCAACCGCACCGTCACAGCCGGCATGGCCCGCACCGTGGCCGGCATCTTCACCGAAGTTGTCATCGCCCCGGACTTCGAGCCCGAAGCCGTGGAGATCCTCTCCAAGAAGAAGAACATCCGCCTGCTGGCCCTGCCGGAAGGCTACGGCCGCTACCCGGCAGAAGTTCGTCAGGTTTCCGGCGGCATGCTGGTGCAGATCTCTGACAAGGTGGACGCCGACGGCGACAACCCCGCCAACTGGACCCTCGCGGCAGGCGAAGTCGCCGATTCCAAGACCCTGGCAGATTTGGCCTTCGCCTGGACGGCCGTCCGTGCCGCCAAGTCCAACGCCATCCTGCTCGCCAACAACGGTGCCGCAGTTGGCATCGGCATGGGCCAGGTCAACCGCGTTGACTCCTGCAAGTTGGCCGTTGAACGCGCCAACACCCTTGGCGTTGTGGTTGAATCCGACGTTGACGCAGCAGGCGGTGCCTCGGGTGCCGTGGGAACTTCCGCGCAGCGCTCCATCGGTGCAGTAGCCTCCTCCGACGCGTTCTTCCCGTTCGCCGACGGCCTGCAGATCCTGCTCGACGCCGGTGTTCGCGCCGTCGTCCAGCCGGGCGGATCCGTGCGCGACGAGGAAGTTATTGCAGCCGCTAACGCTGCTGGCATCACCATGTACTTCACAGGTGCCCGCCACTTCTTCCACTAAGTTCCATCCATGAAGGACCCAAGGAGCAGACGCTCCTTGGGTCCTTTGTGTTTTCCACGTGGCGGTGGGCGTTCTTGGGAATCTGTGAGCCAGCTGACATACTCGTGGGTAACGCAAGGCACGTGAGACGTATCAAAGGGGAATGTGGACCATGGTTATTGCTGTTGGGATATTTGTACTGATCGTTGTGGGCCTAGGAATTGCGCTGTTGGTAGGGCGGATGCGCCCAGCAAAACATGAAACGTTGCGGCCGGAGAACGTGCCTCACCCGGGCGCCCAGGCCATCCCGCCCACAGGCTCCCGCTAAGACTCCGCCATGGGCAGCTTCGACAGCGGATTCCTAGATTTCCTCCTCTCGGGAACGTTCTTCACCATTTTCATTGCCATCATCATCGTCTTGATCGCGGCGGGGTTCGTGCTGATGATCCTGTCGCTGATTCGCAGCAAGGGCAAGGCCAAACGGTATGTGCTCATGGAGGTCGACGACGACGGCACCATGCGGCCCGCGACAAGAACCGGAATGACCGCATCGCAGGAGATGCATCATGGCGCGCATCAGCAGGCGTTGAACCAGGCCATGATGACGCAATCGCTGAATCAGCCCGGGATCAACGGTCCGCCGCCCGGAGCCTAAACGAATTCTTTTGTCCTTAAAGAGGACGACGCCGGGACGTCACCTTTGATCGAAAAAGTGAGGTCCCGGCGTCGTGCGTTGCTTTAGGAGTTACGCGCTTTAGGAGTTACGCGCCGGAGCTGTTGCGGGCGCCTAGCTCGGCGTCCAGGCGCAGCAGACCGTTGCCGTCGGCACCGATGAGGCGCACGCGGCCAATGATTTCACCAACCGAGGCTTCCTCTTCCAACTGCTCCTCGATGAACCAGTTCAGCAGCGGGATCGAATCGATGTCGCCTTCCTGCTGGGCCAAACGGTAGAGGTTGCGGATGGATTCCGAGACTTTTTGTTCGTGAGCCAGGGAGGCTTCGAAGGCCTCGAGAACCGAGTTGATAGTGACATTGGGGGCCGTGATGGTGCCGATCTTTGGCGCTGCGTTGCGATCGGTCATGTGGTCGGTGAACTTCTGCGCATGCACCAGTTCCTCGGCCGATTGGGCCAAGAACCAACCTGAGATGCCGGGAAGATCCTGGACATCCATTTCGATGGCCAGCTGGCGGTAGACCACGGAGGCTTGAATCTCCAGCGTGATTTGGTCGTTGATGGCTTCTGCGAGTTTTCCTTTGAGTTCCATGGCACCACGCTATTGCGAAAAGGAATTCTCCGCACGCTAAGTGAGGCTAAGTTCACTTAGGGAAGCGTCACCTAATGCGGCGATAGCAGGCAAAGCGGCACTCTCGGGTAAGTTAAGAGGGAAAGAAATATCGCTAGATTCTCAAGTAATCGATTGAATTTTCGCAGGAGAGCGCTCACCCATGGCCAAGATTATTTACACCCTGACAGACGAAGCGCCAATGTTGGCCACGTATTCACTCCTTCCGATTGTTGAGGCATTCGCCTCCACAGCTGGCGTGGACGTAGAAACTCGGGATATCTCCGTATCCGCCCGCATCATCGCCGCCTTTGGCGACTTCCTTACCGAGGACCAGCGCGTTGCAGACACCCTCGCGGAATTGGGTGCACTGGCCAAGAGCCCGGATGCAAACATCATCAAGCTGCCGAACATCAGCGCCTCCATCCCACAGCTAAAGGCAGCCATTGCCGAGCTTCAGGGCCAAGGCTTTGCACTGCCGAGCTACCCGGACGATCCCTCCACCGACGAGGAAAAAGACGTTCGCGCACGCTACGACAAGATCAAGGGCAGTGCCGTCAACCCGGTTCTGCGTGAAGGTAACTCGGATCGCCGCGCACCTTTGTCTGTCAAGAACTACGCCAAGACCAACCCGCACAGCATGGGTGCCTGGAGTGCAGATTCCAAGACCAACGTTGCAACCATGGACGACGGCGACTTCCGCCACAATGAAAAGTCTGTGTTCATCGAAGCCGATGACAAGATTAAGATCCAGTTCCTCGCCGAAGACGGCGCCGTAACGGTCTTGAAGGATTCCTTCCCGGTACTGGCCGACGAAATCGTTGACGGCACCGTCATGCGCGCAGCAGCTCTCGATGAGTTCCTCGCAGCACAGATTGCTCGCGCCAAGGAAGAGGGCATCCTGCTTTCAGCTCACCTCAAGGCCACCATGATGAAGGTCTCCGACCCCATCATCTTCGGCCACGTTGTGAAGGCCTACTTCCCGGAACTGTTCGCCAATTACGGTGAAGCACTGGCCGCCGCCGGCCTGAGCCCGGCCAACGGCCTGGCATCCATCCTCAACGGCCTGAGCGAACTGCCCGAAGACGTCCGCGCGGGCGTTGAAGCGGCCATCAAGAAGGGCTATGAAGATGGCCCGGCCCTGGCCATGGTTGATTCCGACAAGGGCATCACCAACCTCCACGTCCCCTCCGACGTGATCGTTGACGCCTCCATGCCAGCCATGATCCGCACCTCCGGTCACATGTGGGGCGCCGATGGTGCCGAGGCCGACACCCTGGCAGTCCTTCCGGACAGCAGCTACGCCGGTGTTTACCAGGTCACGATCGACGACTGCCGTAAGAACGGCGCCTTTGACCCGACCACGATGGGTACCGTTCCCAACGTGGGCCTCATGGCCCAGGCAGCCGAGGAATACGGCAGCCACGACAAGACCTTCGAGCTGGCAGAAGCCGGCACGGTTCAGATCGTCAACTCTGCCGGTACCGTTCTGATCGAACACACCGTTGCCGCAGGTGACATCTGGCGCGCCTGCCAGGTTAAGGACATCCCCGTCCGCGACTGGGTCAAGCTTGCAGTCACCCGCGCCCGCGCTTCTGCAACTCCGGCCGTGTTCTGGCTGGACGACACCCGCGCACACGATGCCAACCTCATCGTCAAGGTCAATGAGTACCTCAAGGACCACGACACCGACGGCCTGGACATCCAGATCCTGTCCCCGGAAAAGGCAACCGCCTTCACCCTGGAGCGCATCCGTCGCGGCGAAGACACCATCTCCGTCACCGGTAACGTCCTCCGCGACTACCTCACGGACCTGTTCCCGATCCTGGAGCTGGGTACCAGTGCCAAGATGCTCTCGATCGTTCCGTTGATCGCCGGCGGTGGCCTCTTCGAGACAGGTGCTGGTGGATCTGCTCCCAAGCACGTCCAGCAGCTGGTCAATGAAAACCACCTGCGTTGGGATTCACTGGGTGAATTCCTGGCCCTGGCCGTGAGCTTCGAACACCTCGCCGTCACCGAAGGCAACGCCCGGGCACAGATCCTGGCCGACACCTTGGACCGCGCAACGGGAACCTTCCTGCTGGAAAACAAATCCCCGAAGCGCAAGGTTGGCGAGATCGACAACCGTGGCAGCCACTTCCACCTGGCCAAGTTCTGGGCCCAGGAATTGGCCGCTCAAACGGTCGACGCCGAACTGGCCGCGGCTTTCGCTACTGTCGCTTCCGAACTGACCAGCAACGAGGATGCCATCATCAACGAGCTGGCTGTTGTGCAGGGCTCGCCCGTTGACTTGGGCGGCTACTACCGTCCCGACACAGCGAAGGTTGCCGACATTATGCGCCCGTCGGCTCTGCTGAACAAGGTCATCGCAACACTGGCATAGTCCCCACGCCCTCCCAAACCTCAGCCGCTGGCGCGTCTGTGGTTTGGGGCCCTCGGGCGCGTGGGCCCAGCACAGAAAAAGCCCGCTCCAAGAACTTGGGGCGGGTTTTTTGTTGCCTGGAGCCTATCGCCCTTCAGGCGCTGGTCTTAGGCTGGTGTCATGCCTTCAGAGGACATTCCCGCAGTTGATATCGCCGAGCCCACCGCGCTGGGACCGGGGTTGGATGTGGGCGCTCAGAAACGGCACCGCACGTTCCTGCATGTCCTGGTCAATACTGCACTCGCCAACATCATCACCAGTTACCTCTGGTTCGCCTTGACCTTCTGGGTCTACTTGGAAACACGATCGGTGTTGGCCACAGGTCTAATCGGTGGCGCCTATATGCTCTTGGTTGCCGTCTTTGGCCTCTTCTTCGGCGTCCTGGTGGACAGGTACCGCAAACGTGCCGTCATGCTTGGTTCAACGCTCAGCTCCGTGGCGTTCTTTGGCATTGCCGGGATCTTGTTTCTGCTGATCCCGGAGTCGCAACTGTTGAGCTTGACCGGGCCGTGGTTCTGGGTATTTGCCCTGGTGGTGCTCGTGGGTGCCGTGATTGAGCAACTGCGCAACATTGCCTTGTCCACCACCGTGACGCTGTTGGTGGCACCCGATGACAGGGCAAAGGCGAACGGCCTGGTGGGGGCCGTGCAGGGCCTCGCATTCCTTGTTACGAGTGTCTTGAGCGGACTGTCCGTAGGGATGTTGGGCATGGGGTGGACCATCATCATTGCACTCGGCGCCAGTGTGGCCGTTCTGGTGCATTTGATGACCATTTCCATTGCCGAACCCTCCGTGGTTCGCGACGAGGAGAGGGCTGGCCTTGCTGAAATGCGGGCAGGTATTGCGGCCGTCCGGGCCACGTCCGGACTGTTTGCCCTGATCCTGTTCACCACTTTCAACAACCTGGCCGGCGGTGTTTTCATGGCACTCATGGATCCCTATGGTCTAACGCTCTTCTCAGTTGAGATGTGGGGAGTGGTCCTGGGTATCACCGCCACCGGGTTCCTCATTGGTGGTGGTTTGGTCGCCAAATTCGGACTGGGGGTCAACCCGATCCGCACCTTGTTGATTCTCGTGGCCATCACGGGTGTGGTGGGAGCGACGTTTGCGGTGCGCGAATGGGGCTGGCTCTTTGTTGTAGGCATCTGGATCTTCATGATTCTGATGCCGGCAGCCGAGGCTGCCGAACAAACTGTGATCCAACGGGTGGTTCCGCTGAAGACCCAGGGCCGGGTTTTTGGTTTCGCCATGACCTTCGAAGCGGCGGCGGCCCCGGTCACAGCATTCATGATCGCGCCCCTGGCGGAGTTTTGGATCATTCCGTACATGGCCTCGCCATCCGGGGTCCAGCGCTGGGAATGGCTGCTCGGCACCGGTGAGGCGCGAGGCATTGCACTCGTCTTTTTGGTCTCCGGGATCGTCACAATCGGGCTGGGGTTGGGCGCGCTATGCACGCGTTCCTATCGCCGGCTCTCGCACACGTACGC
>JBKKBD010000200.1:0-10725 GCA_046714315.1 Specibacter sp. | reverse complement strand
CACCAGTATGACTATCGTGAACGAAACATTGCAGGATGGACAGCGAACCGCGCTCGTGGTGGGTGCGACGGGCATTGCGGGGTCCGCTCTGGTGGATACTCTCACCTCCGCGGGCTGGAAGGTGCTTGCACTCTCGCGCAGGCCCGGTGCCAATCGTGACGGCGTACGTTGGCTATCGGCGGACTTGACGTCCGCCGAGTCTGTAACTGCCGTTCTAGCTCCCGAGCGTCCAACACATGTCTTCTTCACTGCGTGGTCGCGGCAGGACTCGGAGGAAGCGAACATTGCCGTTAACGCTGGCATGCTGCGCGGTCTTTTGGCAGCTCTCCGCGACAAGCCCGTAGCCCACGTCGCCCTCATGACAGGGCTCAAACACTACCTCGGTCCATTCGAGGCATACGCTGCCGGGAAGATGGCGGATACGCCGTTTCACGAGGAGGAACCGCGACTGCCAGTTCGGAACTTCTACTACGCACAGGAAGACGAGCTCTTCGCGGCTGCCGCAGAGCAGCGGTTCACATGGTCGGTGCATCGCGCGCACACCGTCATTGGACACGCGGTGGGCAACGCCATGAACATGGGACTCACGCTCGCTGCGCAGGCGACGCTGTGTAAGGAAACGGGAGAACCGTTTGTGTTTCCGGGCTCCGAGACTCAATGGAACGGGCTGACTGACATGACCGACGCCGGTCTCCTCGCCGAGCACATGCTGTGGGCGGCGACGACACCCGGTGCCGCCAACGAGGCCTTCAACATCGTCAACGGGGACGTGTTCAGATGGCGCTGGATGTGGCCAAAGCTCGCAGCTCATTTCGGCGTCGACTGGGAGGGATACGATCAGGCTCCACGCCCCCTCGAGCAGGCTATGGAGGGGCGAGAAGATCAGTGGCGCGAGCTAGCGATGCGGCACGGGCTAGCAGAGCAGCGCCTAGACCGGATGGCTTCATGGTGGCATACGGACGGTGACCTAGGCCGAAACATTGAGGTGGTGGCCGACATGGGCAAAAGCCGGGCCGCGGGCTTTACCGGATACCGGCGGACATTCGATGCTTTCATCTCACTTTTCGACCGCTACCGCGCCGACCAACTCATCCCCTAAGGGATGCCCGCTGGTAGCCGTGGTTGCGGGGTGATGGCGCTACACATTCGCTTAAGAAGGCGCCGTCAGGGATGCTGGCCGTCCTTTGGTGGTGTGGTAGTTGCAAGGGCGGTTTCGGGAATGCTCTCGAAACCGCCCTTGCTTTTGCCTTCAGTGAATCCGTGACCCATCGTCGCTACGGCGGGAGTGAACACGGTTCGGCTTAACCGCAATGCCGGCCATTCCTCTTGGGTGCGGTGCGGGGGAGACTAGCTGACGTCGCCGAATTCACGGACCGTGATGCCGGTAAAGGTCGCCGTACCGCCGTCAGTATAGAAGGAGATCCCGGTGTCACCCTCGGTGAAATGTACTTGTTGCGACAGCACGGTGTGGCCGCCATTGACGAACACTTCAACGCTCTGAGTGTCAACAAATATCCGCAGATGGACCGAGCGGGCTCCAGCGTCGATCGGCGCTGCCGCCCGCGAGTACGGTGAGAGCGCGAAGCCAGGGAGATCCGAGGGTGCGCGGTCTACGTACAGTTTGGCGCCATATTTGCCGATGTTGGTGTGCCGGGAGCCGTCAGTTGAGCGGCCAACGGTTACACCTATGTTGCTCGCCGTGTCCCAAGAGACATTGAACTCAAGCTCATAGGCCCGCCCGTTCCATGGCAGGACCGCGCTATCGGTGACAACTTGATCGGGAAAAGCGATGGTTGCAGCCACATAGTTGCCCAGTGCTTCGATAGGACTGCTGAGTAGGCTGTAGCGGCCGTCCGACTGGTGCTCGAGACGAAGCTCGCGCACGATCGAGTTCTGGCCGTTGTAGCCATCGCTTCCGTCGGTGGGTACATCGCGTGCAGCGTACTTCCAGTTGTTCATCCAGGCAATCGCGAGGCGTCGAGACTCGGGAGCCTCCACGGAAGGCCACGTCACGGCCGCATACCAGTCCCAGCCCCAGTCCAGCCACTGCGGAGTGAGGTCATTGGCGATGAACTCCTCGCCGTTCCACGCGCCCATCCAATACGCATAGCTCATGGGCAGACCAATGCTGTAGGCGTCCATGCTGGCCGCAAGTACCCAATGCTGTGTGCCATCTCCCGCCGTCATCTCGAACAGGTCGGGGCATTCGATGCCGCCGAGGGCATGGTTTGGATAGTCAAAATTGCGCTGGAGCTGCCAGTCACGCAGATTCGTTGAGGTGTAAAACGTAGCGTAGCGTGCACGGCCAATCACACATACCCACTCACTCCGGGCGGCATCCCAATGAATCTTTGGGTCACGGAACCACTCCGCATTTTCTATCTCGGCCTGCGTCGTGGCTGTGCGCCCGTCGGTATTGACGATCACCGGATCAGCAAGCGCGGTGAAGGTGAAGCCCCCGTCGATGGACCAATAAAGATATTGCTCCTGGTACTTGCGGATGCCGCCGGTTGGTTTCGTTGCCAGTGCGATGACCGCGCCCGCACCGAAGCCGGCCGTATCCGCCGTGTCGACGACGGCGGAGCCTGACCACACGGGGAAATCTGGCTGAAGTGGCATGACGGTCCCGTGATGGGTGAAGGCCACGCCATCGTTAGTGGTGGCGTGGTCCCAGCCGCCGGGTCCGTTGTTTTGGCCGGACTGGAGGTAGTACAGCTGGTACGCGCCGTTGGTGGTGACAGGTCTTTGCGGGTCGCAGAGCCAGCCCGTTGGCGGCGTCATATGGAACTTTGCTCGCAGTGATCCTTGAGCTTTGGCGGCGGCGGGCGTGGCACCGATCATCAATACTGCGAGGGCGCCGGCGCCTTGCATAACACTTCGTCGGGTCATGGGATGCATCATGGTGGTTTCCTTTCTAGTTCCAGCGGGCACAGTCGAGCGCCCGCCGGGGTGAACTGGCGGTTACAGAACAGGGCAGGTCTAGAGGAGGGCCTCTGAGGTGTCGGCCGACGCCATGTCTGACAGAGCATCGAGCACCACGAGGTTGGAAACAGTGGATTCGCCGTCGTTCACGAACACCTCCAGTACCGGTCCGTCACATTTGGTTTGCGTTGCAACGACGGAACCGGAGTATCTCTAGTTTCCGTTGGGATAAGGCAGGGCTACGGGCCTTCTGGGCCGGCCTAGATTGAGTGCCGCTGGACCGGCGGGCAAGCAACGAGCGTAGGCACTGTACCTGACGAGGTGTCGATGCCAAGAAGCATTCGTACCCCCGCTGCACCAAGCTCGTAGTGAGGCAGCGCGACCGTTGACAGCGGGGGGCGCAAATGCGCGGCGATGACGTCCTGGTTGTCAAAACCCATCACCGCGATGTCGTCGGGGATCCGCAGCCCCTGTTCGCGAAGTCCGTCGTAGAGCCCCATTGCCACACGGTCGTTGTGGCAGAAGACCGCCGTCACTTTTGATTCGATGATGCCGGCTGTCGAGGCATATCCGCCCTCTTGCTCGGGAAGGGCCGGGAATACCAGCGAGTCGTCGTAGGCAATACCAGCGGCCTCGAGTGCCGAGCGGTAGCCGGCCAGGCGTCCGCTTTGCGCCGGAGAGGGTGTGGTGGTGTTGATGAAGGCGATCCTGCGGTGGCCTGCGGCAAGCAGGCTCTCGGTGGCGGTGCGCCCGCCTTGTGTCTCATCCGGGACGACGGCGGGTAGCCCGCTGCCGCTGGCGAAGCAGTCCACGAGCACAGTTGTGGTTCTGTGGAGCGATGGGGGAACGCTGATCTCTCGGTGAAACCAGGTCGAGTAGAGGATCCCTTGCACCTGATGCTCGAGCATCATGGAAATGGCTTCGTCCTCGGCGGCCTTGTTGCCGTCGGTGTTTGCCACGAGCAGGACATAGCCATTCTTCCAAGCCTCATCTTGTGCCCCGTGGATGATTTGGCCGGCGAAAGGGGTTGTGGCGATCGCGTCTGCGACGAGGCCAATGAAGCGGGACGTGCCATTTGCGAGGGTTTTTGCCAGCATATTGGGTCGGTAACCGAGTTCAGCGACAACCTCTTGCACACGCCGTCGGGCGTCATCACCAATCCGGGCACCTGGCTTGTTGTTGAGAACCACCGACACTGTGGCGACCGAGACTCCGGCCGCCTTGGCCACATCGCGCATGGTAATTGCGTGCTCACCTTTGCCGTTATCCGGGCTGATCATCACTTGGTTGCTCCGCTCTCGAGTCCGCTTATCATGGCTTTATTCAACACGAGGAATACCAGCAGCAACGGTGTCACCGTCACGCAAACGGCGGCGAACGTCGCTGTCCAGTCAGTATTGCCCATGGCTCCAATGTAGTTCTGAAGTCCTAGTGGGATCGTCTTGAGGCCGTTGGAGAGTACAAACGTGTTGGCAAAGATGAAGTCATTCCAAATGAAGATGCTGTTGACCAGCACTACCGTGATGATGGTGTTGATGGAGAGCGGGAAGGTGATCTGCGAGAAAATTCGGAACGGTCCTGCCCCATCAAGGGAGGCAGCCTCATACATTTCGCGGGGAATGTACTCGTAAAACGAGGTGAAGAGGTAGACGGCCATGGGCATCGCAAACGCGGCGAGCGGAATGATCATCGAAAGGTGCGTGTCCAGGAGTCCGATCTTGGAGTAGTCGATGAACAGCGGCACGAGCGCGATCTGAACGGGAACAATGATTCCCAGGAGGAACAGGCCGCGCACGACGCCGCTGAAACGGAATCCGAGGACCTGAAGCGCGTAGGCAGCCATCATGCCCGAAATGACAATGAGGACGCTGGCTCCGAGTGTGACGATGAGGCTGTTGAGAATGTTCAGCCCCAGGTTTCCGGTGGCGAACGCACGGGCGTAATTTTCCAGGGTGTAGGCAGCCGGTAGAGCAAATGGGTTGCCGGATGCGAAATCTGAAGCCGTTCGAAAACTGGTCAAAAAGAGCCATGCCAGCGGGTACACCTGGACGATCACGATGAGCACAATCGTCGCGGACAGGAGCATCCGCTGCACGCGCAGCCTGGTGGGCTTCTTTGTCGGCACGCGCGGTTCCACAGGGGTGGTCTTAATGGGCGCGGTGAGGACTGGCGCGGTCATGAGTCGTCCTTTCGACGAAGGAGGAGGAAGATGAGGCCCACGGCGACGAGGCACTCAATAACAATGAACACCGAGATTGCACTGGCATAGCCATAGTCGGTGTGCACGAACGCGGTTTTGTACATGTACGTGGTCAGCAATTCCGAGGCCTGACCTGGCCCGCCATTGGTGAGCAGATAGGGGATGTCGAATCCGCGAAGTGCGAAGGTCGTGGCCATGATCGTCGTCGTAATCCAGACGGGCCGGATGTGCGGGAAACGGATCTGCCAGAACACTTGCCACCAAGATGCGCCGTCCAGGCGTGCGGCTTCCTCGAGTTCGCGGGGAACGGCCATGAGGGCTGCGTAAATGATGAGCATGTAGAGTCCGGTAAACCGCCACCCTTCAGGAATGGAAACAGCTGTTAAGACCGTTTGGATGTTTGAGAGCCAGGCCGTCTGCAGGCTACCCAGCCCCACCCAGTCCAGGATTTGGTTGAGCAGACCTACCGGTTCCAGTGAATATATGCGTTGAAAGAGGATGGCGATGGCGACTGTCGAGATGACTGCCGGTAGAAGGTAGAGGGTCTTGACGAGTTCTCGGGCCCTGCGGATGCCGGTGAGGAGTCCCGCGACGGCGAGCGCCCCGCCGAGTTGCAGCACAAGGCAGATCGCCAAGTAGAGGATTGCGTTTCCGAATGCCGTCCAAAAAACGTCGTCGCGGGTGAACATCTTGACGTAGTTATCCAGTCCGATAAACCTCATGTCGGTGATGCCGTCCCAGCGGAAGAAGCTCAGGACGAGAGACTGAACAATGGGCAGCAAGACTGCGAGTCCGTAGAGCAGCAGTGGTGGGATGAGGAACACTGCAACTGATAGGCCGGATCGCCCTGGCAACATCGATGACCGGACGGGCTTACGCGTTCGGGGTGGCCCGGAAGGTATCTTGGCCACTCTTGCTTGAGTGGTACTAGCCATTGTTGTTCTCCGCGAGGCTTGCATCCATGGTCTTGATGAATTCGTCGGGTGTGATGTCGCCCTGGACCAGAAGGGTCAGTTCCTGCTGCAAGCGTGAGTTGGTTGCCGGATCGAGCTGCGTATCCCACGGCATGGCGATGGCTTTGCCTACTTCGTCTGCCTGCTTGACGGAACGCTTGTAGAGGTCCGTCGCATCAGCGGGGAGAGTGGTTTCGGCCGTTGTGGTCGGCGACAGGGCGCCTGTGGCCGCGTAGACCCCGGGGTATGCCTTCAGTGCAAAGGCAAGGAAGTCGCGTACCAGGGGGTCGTAGGTCTGCGTGTTGACGGCCATGCCAATGCCCGACGGCGTGACGTACTCGTTCTCCGCGGTGGCGGCACCGTCAATGGTCGGGAGAGTGAAGTAGTCAACTGAATCGCGCACTGCGGGGTCGAGCTTTTCGGTAGCGAGGTTGCCTAGCTCCCACGTGCCGATGTTGTAAACGGCAGCCTGTCCGGAGGTGAACAGCGCCTGGGCATCTGCATAACCGGTCGAGGAGAAACCTTCCTGGAAGCAGCCTGCCTTGCCGAGGTTGTAGAGCCACTCGGCAGCTGCCCGGCCTTCAGGATCGGCGAAGCTCGCATCGCCGTTTTTCAAATCCTGAACGTACTGGGGCCCTGACATCCGGAACGGGTAGTAGGCCATGTAGCGTTCCAGAGGCCATTGGTCTTGTCCGTCGAGGGCGATGGGAGTGATGCCCTTGGCCCGAAGGTCTTTACACATCTGGGGGAAGTCGTCGAGGGTCTTGGGCGTTTCAACACCGGCACTCTTGAGCAGAGCCGAGTTGTACCAGAAGTACTCGAGTTGGAACTCGAACGGAACCATGTACAACGAGCCATCGTCGAAGCGCTGGTAGTTGAGCGCTGCGGGCCGGTAGTCGTCGGCCAGATCGAGGTCCGTCAGGAGGGCATCAACGTTGACCATGCGTCCCTGGCCTGCCAGCTTCTGGGCGAATGGCGTCGCGTCGGTGTCGAAGAGCTCGGGCAGCTTCTTCGCGGCGGCCAGCGTCTCATATTTTTGAATATACGAGGGGCGGTCAGGTGTCGTGATGAGATTGAGGGAGAACCCTGGGTGATCCTTGGCGTAATCCGCGGCGATTTGCTGCATCGCAGTGATCACACCGCCGTCGGCAGGCCGGGACAGCAACCAGGAAATCTCGCGCGGAACAATCTCGCCTTCCGGGTTGACGTTGTTCGGGTCGGTAGTGCCGGCTGAGCCTGCGCAGCTGCTCAGTGCCAAGGCGGCAGCGAAGGCAGCGGCCAAGAGTGCGGTCGAACGTTTGTTGAATGACATTGTCGAAATCTCCATTGATTGATCGTTGGGGCTGGGCGTATTGCTGAAGGGATGCTAGAGAGTTGTGGCGAGTAAGCCGTTTTCCCATGACTGAGTCGTGACTGTTTCCTGGCGATTGAATACCTTGAATTCCGTGACGGTGGTGGTGCCTTCGCCGACAAACACGCCTGCGCGGCCCGCCGGATGGTCATAAAGTCGCGTACTCAAGACAGCGCGGTTATCAACAGTTGCGATGCAGAGGTCGCCATCGACGATGACTTCCAACTCGTGTTCACCGGGGTCAAGGGAGACTGACCGCTCAAGCTCGACTGCGAAAGGCACGTCGCCGGAGATCTGCCACTGTTCTGTGCCCGTTGCTTGTCGTGGCCACCTGTCGAACACCAGCCGGCCCCGTTTCGGTTCCAAGCGCAGGCAATAGCCTTCGTCACCGTCTGCGCTGGCTCGCAACAACACCCCACATTCAGTCGTGGGCTCGGCGATGTCGAATCGGGCGAGGATCCTAAATGCGTTCGCTGTATCCTTCTTCGTGAGTTGATCGGCGTAACCGTCAGGAGCGGTCAGGGCCGTGTCGGCGAATGCTTCGTCGGCTTCCCCGGAGAAGGTCTCACGAAGTTCTTGGGCCGGATGGAACGCAAGCGTGCCGTCGTCGTGCTGTTCTGCTTCAAGCACCGACATCGTGCCGGCCCATTGCCAGGCGCCGTCGTCGGTCCCTCCTTCACGTGAGGCAATCCAACCGAAGAAGAAGCGGCGACCATCCCGGGCGGCCGACTTGGCTGCGTAGAAGGCCCGTCCGTCAAGTGAATCGTGTTCCGGAACAAGCCACGGGCCAGCCAAGCTTCGGGCCATGCGGTAGCGCGTGGTGAAGGCATCGCTGAACTCGGAGTAGACCAGGTACCACCAGTCACCCCATTGAAATACCTCGGGGCATTCGTGGGCGATGTAACGCCGCGGATTCCAGAAGGGCGGGGCCGCTTCCCAACGAACGAGGTCGCGTGAGGTGCACTGGGCGTTCACGCCACGTCGTCGGGCCGGCCCGTCGACGTGGCGTGCCGTGATGAGCATCCGCCATAGCTGGGTGTCTTCATCCCAGAAGACAAAGGGGTCGCGCCAGTCGGCAGTCTCGTAACCCGCGGTCGCTCCGAAGGTGTCTGAATCATGGCGTTGCCATGACTGCATGCCATCATGGCTCGTCGCATGCATCACCAGCTGGAGCGCCTGGCCGTCGTTGCCGGTCCTGGCTGGGTTCTGTCCTGTGTAAAAAGCATGGTGCGTACCCAGGCCATCGAGGACAATGCTTCCGGTGTAGATGTTGAAGTCGGCGGACGACGGGCCATTGGATGCGAGGGCTTCCCCTGTTTCTTGAAAATCGACAAGATTTTCAGTCACAACTCGATGCCACGGCATGCCCTCTTTGGGGGATTTGCGGGACTCGTGCAGGTAAAACAGATGGAACGTGCCGTCCTCTTCCCAGGGGATGACATCTCCCACCCATGCGTCGTTTGGTTTGTAAAAGCCTCGATGATTCATGTCACCTCAATGTGAGTGGTTAAGCGGTTATTCAAGACCATAATGGCTCGATTCAAGGCTGGTCAAGCGGTTAATCAAAAAATTCTCGACAAATTCCCATCAGGGCGAAATGTGATCCGTATCAACTGCCACTGACTTCATTTATGTCGAATTACGCCATGAATGCCCTGAGGGTAGGTCTGCTGTTCCTAGGAAAAGCAGGGGGTGGCTCAGTTGCTGACACGGCAGCTGGATGTCGATAGCGTAGTGGCCTAGTCCACTTGGCGGTTCGGAGCCAGGGCGGGGCGGCGTACATGTACGAGCCAATGTCCAATAAAGAGGAGTTCGGATGAGAATTGCAGTGACAGGCGGAAGTGGAAAACTCGGGCGGCATGTCCTGCGCAGACTGGTGGAGGACGGGCACCAGGTGTTGAACCTGGACCGTGCGGGGGAGCGAAGCCCGGAGCTGGTGATCGTGGATCTGCGCAACTATGGTCAGGTCGTGGATGTGCTGTTGGGTCTGGATGACAGACACGGCGGCTTCGATGCCGTTGTGCACCTAGGTGCCATTCCGGCGCCGGGGATTGTTCCGGATGCTGCCACGTTCGAGAACAACATGCTCTCTACTTACAACGTGTTCCAGGCGGCTCGGCGGGCGGGAATCAAGAATCTGGTCTACGCCTCCAGTGAGACGGTGCTGGGATTGCCGTTCGACACAGACCCGCCCTATATTCCCGTCGATGAGGAATATCCGGCCCGGCCGGAAAGCACCTATTCCTTGGTCAAGCATCTGGAAGAGCAGATGGCCATTGAGTTGACCCGCTGGGACCCCGAATTGAGCATAATTGCGCTGCGCTTTTCCAATGTCATGGATGTAGAAGACTATGCCGCCTTCCCATCCTTCGATACCGACGTCATGGCACGGAAATGGAATCTGTGGGGATACGTTGATGGCCGGGACGGTGCGCAAGCGGTGGCTCGGGCGCTCGAGAACGGACGGCCTGGATTTGAAGCGTTCATCATTGCCAACGCCGACACCGTCATGCTCCGTTCCAGCGCCGAGCTCGCCGCCGAGGTATTCCCGAAGGTAGCGGTTCGCAAGGAGCTTTCCGGGCACGAGACCATGCTGTCCATTGACAAGGCAAAACGACTCTTGGGGTACAACCCGGAGCACAGCTGGCGGAACCACACCATCGATCTCAAAGACTGAGGAGCATCATGAAATATGGCACATTAGGCAACAGCGGAGCAGTGGTATCCAACTACGCGCTGGGCACCATGACATTCGGGGCCGAGGCCACCGAGAAGACATCCCATGCCATCCTTGACAGTTACGTTGCCGCGGGTGGCAACTTCATCGATACAGCTGACGTGTATAGCTCCGGGGTGTCAGAGGAGATCGTTGGCCGCTGGCTGGCGCAACGGCCGGACGTGCGGGACCAGATGGTTGTCGCTACCAAGGGCCGCTTCCCGATGGGGTCCGCCCCGAACGACGTCGGCACCTCCCGCCGCCACATGACGCGCGCCCTGGACGATTCCTTGCGTCGCTTGGGGGTGGAACAGATCGACCTCTACCAAATGCATGCGTGGGACCCCATCACGCCCCTTGAGGAGACGCTGCGCTTCCTGCATGATTCGGTCAGCCAGGGGAAGATCGCCTACTACGGTTTTTCCAATTTCCTTGGCTGGCAGCTGACCAAGGCTGTCGCCCTGGCAAAGGCTCAGGGCTGGAGCGCCCCGGTAACTCTGCAGCCCCAGTACAGCCTGCTGGTCCGGGAGATCGAATTGGAGATTGTCCCGGCTTCCCTGGATGCCGAAGTAGGACTGTTGCC
>JBKKBD010000199.1:0-9798 GCA_046714315.1 Specibacter sp. | reverse complement strand
AACCCCCCCCCCCCCCCCCCCCCCCCCCCCCCACCGTTGCTTTAAAGCAGTAGCCTAGGAAACAGCTTCATGAGATGCGGCGCCAAGCTCCGACTGGTCGCACACCAACCCCATGCTTCACGGGTGGTTCGGATGAGGAAGTGACCGGTGGAAAATCTCCACGGTAAGAGCACGCAAAGGCCTTAACCATGTCCCTGACTTCTGTTGCCCCCTCCATCAAGCGCCAGTCCGCCCGCACCTCCGGTATTCCGGTGCTGCCCGCCGTGGATGTGAACCTCGGAGCCGTCACTTTCTTCACCCCCACCGGCCACCACGCCTACTTCTCGCCCGAGCCGGCGGAACTTGTCGCGGCGCTTGAGAAGGCAGTGCGCCCAGCCCTGTGGATCCCCGAAATTGGCACCTTGGTTGTTACCGTGGCGCAAACCGGAGTGCGGGCCGGTCGCGGATTGGGCTTCCGACTGTCCGGCTACTAGGCCTTCACCAACCACGTACGACGCCGGGTGCCCGGCACGGACTAGCCCCTCGCCAAGGCGCGTCGAATCCGTGGCCCTGACTTCGTGCCGTGACCTAGAAGTATGGCTGGGTGATGAGCTCGAGGCCGTGCCCAGCCGGGTCTTTGAAGTACACTCCTCGACCGCCGTGTTCGGTGTTCGTCTCCCCAGTGCGCGTCATTTGCGGGTCGGCCCAGTACGTCACCTGCTGGTCGATGAGGCGTGCCACGGCTCGGTCAAAGTGGGCATCGTCCACCAGAAAAGCGTAGTGCTGCATCTGGATCTCCACCGGCGGCTCGGCAAATTGCAGCATCACGCCGCCGTCGAGCATGATGTTGCTGAAAGGGCCCCAGGACTGGGCATCCTCGGCTTCGATCAGCTCGCAATAAAAGCGCGCGGATTCCTGGCGGTCCTTGGCGGCGATGATGGTGTGATTGAAGATTGCTGACATATTTTTCTCCTTCGTTGGTTGTCATGAGCCCCTTGTGCATCGAGGGGCGTGGCTGAAATACAACGAGGGTGAGGAGGAGCCCGGCTGCGCGAGGGAAACAACGCGGGGCGCAGGGTGGAGCTCAAGAATCAGCCGGTTGGCCGTTCCGTGGTTGGCGCGAGGCCGATCCGGTAATCACCCGATCAGACTACCGTCACTGGCAGCCCTTCTTCAATGGTGGCGATCACGGCGCCTTGAGCCACCTCGTCACCTTCGGCAACCACCCACGTCAATTTGCCGGCAACCGGGGTGTTGATCTCGGCGTCGAACTTGCTAACCGTAACCTCAGCAATGACCTGGTAGGCAGTCACCGCACTACCATCCCCCGCACGCCACTCCAGGAGGACTCCGGGCTCGGCGAGATCACCCGACATCATCGGGAAGAGAACTTCCATGCCCCACCGCCTTTCGGGCCGGCTGCGCGGCCCTGCAACGACAGCATATGCGAGTCCCCTCCCAGAGGGAATGCGCGGCCTACCAAGTCGGCGCAGTTTAGGCGCTGGCGGCGGTCTTCTTCTTCGCGGCCGTGGCGTTGACAGTGGTGACGTTCATGGGTGGCTCCTTGGAGATGGAAAGTGGATGAATTGAAGCGATGTCATGATTCTCCGCAAGTACTATTCCGTATGGGCAAGTACTTTCTAAAGAGGGGCCAAATGTTCCGGTGACCCGAAACTTTTTCGCTAGGATAACCGGCCGAAAAACCCCGGGAATCCGCGCTAAAGTTGAGGCTGACTTTGAGGAGCAAGACCCGTGGCAGAACGCATTCCCACCCCAGCCGAGATCAAGCGGTGGCGGCAGTACCTGGCCGACGAACGGGCCGAGGCTGCCGTATACCGTGATTTGGCCAAACGCCGTGAGGGTGAAGAGCAGGAGATCCTGCTTTCCTTGGCCGATGCCGAAGGACGCCATGAGCAACACTGGCTCAAGCTGCTGGGCAGCCATGCCGGCCCACCCGTCCGGGCCTCCATGCGCAACCAGCTGCTGGGCTTGTTGGCCCGCCGTTTCGGTTCGGTGTTTGTGTTGGCCCTGGCCCAACGTTCGGAATCGCGATCCCCCTATGCGAGTGATGTCGATGCAACCGCCGCCATGGCCGCGGATGAATCCATCCATGAAGAAGTTGTCCGGGGTCTTGCCACCCGAGGACGGATCCGTCTCTCAGGAACGTTCCGCGCCGCCGTCTTCGGCGCCAATGATGGCCTGGTCAGCAACCTTTCACTCGTCGTCGGCATGGCCGCCACCGGTGTTTCAAGCCAGGTTGTCCTTTTCAGCGGGATCGCCGGCCTTTTGGCCGGAGCCCTGTCCATGGGAGCCGGCGAATTTGTCTCCGTCCGTTCCCAACGCGAGCTGCTGGACGCTTCCCAGCCAACACAGGTCACCTTGACGGCCGCCAAGTCTTTGGACCTGGAGAACAACGAGCTGGTGCTGGTCTATTTGGCACGCGGCATGTCGCACGAAGCAGCCGAACACAGGGCCGCCGAACGCATAGGACAGTTCACCTGCGACTGCGATCCCAGCCTGTCGCTGCGGCCGGAGAACTTCGAGTCCGCCAATGAGCATGAGTCACTCGGCACCGCTTGGGGCGCCGCGAGCTCCAGTTTTTGTTTCTTCGCCTCAGGCGCCATCATTCCCATCATTCCGTTCCTCTTTGGGATGACGGGAATTGGATCGCTAGTACTTTCCTGCGTTCTGGTGGGTCTGAGCCTGATGGGAACCGGCGCCATGGTGGGCCTGCTTTCCGGTGCCTCCCCGCTGTGGCGCGGCCTGCGGCAACTTGCCATCGGCATGGGCGCCGCCGCTGCGACCTACCTTCTCGGCCTCGCCTTCGGCGGCGTGATCGGCTGATATCAGCCCTGCCGCTCCCCCAAGGAATGCTTACACCACTACTGAGCGAGGGTCCCTTGTTTTCGCACCACTAGTGAGCGAGGGTTTCAGCGGCCGGCACTTCACTGGGCAAGGACTGCTACAGCTTCCGCCACCGTGTCCACCGCATGCACATGGCTCTCCATGGATCGACCCACCGCCAATTTCCTCAGCAGGGGCAGGACCGGGACCTCGTTTTCCCAGTAGTGGCGACCAACAAACACCATGGGAACCACGGCACCTTCGGCCGCGTAGTAGTTCTCGCAGGCGTCCTGAAAAATCTCTTGGACAGTTCCCGCCGCACCAGGCAGGAACACGATTCCGCCCCGTGAACGGTCCAGCAGGACGGCTTCGCGCAGCGCGTTCGTGAAATACTTCGCGATCTTGGTGGCAAAGATATTGGGCGGCTCGTGCCCGTAGAACCAGGTGGGAATCCCCAGGGTTTGGGCACCGTCCGGATGCTCGTCAACCACGGCCAAAGCTGCCCTCGCCCACTCGGTCACCGACGGGCGGAAGCCGGGGACGGCAGCCAAGGTGAGGAGGGCTCGATCGAGGGTCCCGCCGTCGTACGCGGAAAGGTAGGCGCCAAGATTTGCCGCCTCCATCGCTCCCGGGCCACCGCCGGTAGCCACGAAGAAACCGGCCAAAGTCAGGGACCGGCCAAGGTCCGCGGCCTGGGCGTATTGCGCACTACCACGCGGCGCATCGTGACCGCCCATGACACCCACCACCGGAGTTGGCACTGCGGTCAAAAAGTCATCGAGCGCGTCGGAAATGGCGTGGTCATGCATGGCGGTGGCAAGCGTGGCGTGCAGCGATGGGGCCCGGCCCGCCTGCAGACACCACTGGAATATACGGGCATCGGGGACGTCCTCGTATTCGGAGCCGGCGATGCCTGCGAAGAGTTCGGCGCCGGTGTAGAGATGCCCGCGGTAGGCATTGAAGGGGAGGTGGGGCAGGGTTGGGAAAATCAAGGCGCCGCGAGAACGCAGCAACTCCTCCACCCCGGGGTCAAAGGTACAACCCATGAAAACGGCCCCCGAAGCACGCAATGCCACTAGGATCGCTGAATTGCCGCGCAGGTCCAACGATTGAAAGTGCCAGCCCCGCATGGACTTGGCGCCACCGGCCACCAGCTCATCAAAGCGGGGCAGCGATTCAATTTCAACGTCGCGGGGCGCAAGGGGTGCATTCACGCCTTCAGCCTAGCCGCGGCGACGTCAGCCGGGGCTCCAAAATCCCGTTACGGTTGAAGTGATACTTTCAGGCGCCGCGCTGGCGCCCCACCAGGAGGAACACCCATGCAGGAAATCAACACCGCCGATGTTTTGGCCGCGGATTCAAACGTCCAGATCATTGATGTGCGTGAGTCCGCAGAACTGTCCACCGGCATGATCGAAAACGCTGTGCACATGCCTTCAGGGTCGGTGTTGGACCGCGCGGGGGACCTCGACAAGTCCCGCCGCGTCATCGCCGTCTGCCACGGCGGCGGGCGCAGCGGACGAGTTGCCGCCATGTTGACCGAGCTCGGATTCAACGCAGATACCCTGGGTGGCGGCATGAGCGGCTGGGAAGCCGAAGGCCTGCCGATGGTTTCACCGGCTCAGTAACTGCCCCAAGTCAAGAGGCACAGAAAGGGTCTTCTGCCGTTGAAATCAACAGCAGAAGACCCTTTCTACGTCCCGGATGCAGAACTGCCGGATTTAGCCGTTAAAGTCAGCCGGGTTCGGGCCCGTGCGACCGTCGCGCTCGAGCGCATCGATCGCGGTGAGCTCGGCGTCCGTGAGGTCAAAGCCCAGGATGTCCAGGTTCTCGGCAATGCGGGCGGGGGTGACCGACTTGGGAATGATGACCCGCCCCTGCTGCAGGTGCCAGCGCAGGACCACCTGAGCGGGTGTGTGGCCATGCTTTTCGGCGATGGCCAGCACGGTGGGATCATTCAGGACGGCACCCTGCGCCATTGGGCTCCACGCCTCGGTGGCAATGCCGTTCGCGGCATCAAAGGTGGCAATGGCGCGCTGTTGCAGGGCCGGGTGGATCTCGACCTGGTTCACGGCCGGGACGGTCCCGCCTAGGGCAATGACGTTTTCAAGGTGCTCGGGCAGGAAGTTGGAAACTCCGATGGACCGCACACGGCCGGCCGCCAGCAGTTCCTCCAACGCCTTCCACGAGTCCAGGTACAACTCCTTTGCGGGAGCGGGCCAGTGGATCAGGTACAAATCGAGGTAGTCGAGGCCCAACTTGGCCAGACTGTCTTCATAGGCAGCCAAGGTTGCCTCGTAGCCAAGATCGGCGATCCAGACCTTCGACGTGATAAACAGTTCCTCGCGTGCCAGGCTTGAGGCGGCCAGCGCCCGGCCAACACCTTCCTCGTTGCCGTAGATGGCGGCGGTGTCGATGCTGCGATACCCGGCCGCCAAGGCTGCCGTTACAGCCACCTCGGTCTCATCGTTGGGCACCTGGAAGACGCCGTAACCGATTTGCGGCATGGCCACACCGTTGTTGAGCGTAATGGTGGGGATGGAATTCATGATGTTCTCCTTTTATTCGGTGATTTAGAGGTCTTTAGCGGGCTTGTGCAGGCTCGCCTGCATGGGCTGCAAGATGTTCGACGCCGGATGGCAGCTTCGCGTCGTTGGCCGCGGTGAGTTTTCTCCCGTTCGCTGCCGCGTAGCTCATGACAATGACTGCCAGCACGGTCAGCCCGGCACCGGCCCAGATGGGTGAGGTGTAGCCGAGTCCTGCAGTGATGGTGACGCCGCCGAGCCAGGCGCCCAGCGCGTTGCCGAGGTTGAAGGCCCCGATGTTGGCACCGGAGGCAAGTGTTGGCGCCGCTGCAGCGTACTTCATAACTCGCATCTGCAGACCCGGAACGGTTGCAAAGCCAAATCCGCCCATGAGGAACAGGGAGGCGATAGTCATGGGCTGATTGGTGGCAGTGAGTGCGAACAGGGCGAGAATAACCACCAGGGCCGAGAGGACGATCAAGAGCGTTTTATCCACGTTCTTGTCCGCTGCTTTGCCACCGAGCGTGTTGCCGATGAACAGGCCCACGCCGAAGAGGATGAGCAGCCACGGCACGGTAGTTGCGGCGAAGCCGGTTACGTCTGTCAGGGTGAATGCAATGTAGGTAAACGCACCAAACATGCCGCCGTAGCCAAGAACCGTGACCGAGATGGACAGCCACACCTGGCGGGACTTGAAGGCTCGCAATTCCCCGCGCAGTCCGGCTCCGCGTTCATGGTGCAGGTTTGGAACCAGGGCAAGAATGCCAATCAGCGAGATCACGCCGATGACCGTGATGGCCCAGAACGTGGAACGCCACCCGGCATGTTGACCCAACAACGTTCCAAAGGGCACGCCAAGCACGTTGGCTGCCGTGAGCCCGGTGAACATGATGGCGATGGCTCCAGCCTTCTTGCTCGGGGCCACCATGTCGGCTGCCACTACGGCACCAATACCAAAGAACGCTCCGTGACAAAGGGCAGCGATGATGCGCCCGATCATCATGGTGGTGTAGTCCGGCGCCATGGCGGAAATCAGGTTCCCCACAATAAAGAGCACCATCAGGCCAGCAAGTACGGGCTTGCGTGGAAGTCGGGTCACGGCCGCCGTCAGGAACAGCGCACCGATGACCACGCTCAAGGCGTATCCGGAGATCAGCCAGCCGGCGGTGGCCTCGCTGACTTGGAAATCTGCAGCAACGTCAGGGAGCAACCCCATAATGACAAATTCGGTGAGTCCGATGCCGAACCCGCCAAGTGCCAATGCGATCAGGCCGAGAGGCATGATTCTCCTTCAAAGACTTGGGGATGTGAAATAAGGCGCGTAAGCTAGTAGTTGCAGACGCTGTATAAATTGTTGCACACGCAATTAGCAGGCGCAAGCAACTAAATACCTTTGTGCCACACCACACATTTCTCGAGAGGACCACGCATGGGAATCAAGGACGACGCCGTCGAAATTCGCGCGCAGGGTTGGCGGACCCTGGCAGCCCTCCACGGCCTGATTGAAACGAGCATGGAGAAAGCCCTCCAAAGTGACGCCAAGTTGTCCGTGGTTGAGTACACAGTTCTGGACGCCCTCGCGCGGCAGGATGGTTGGCACATGCGCATGCAGCAGCTGGGACGCGCCACGGCCCTGAGCCCCAGCGCCACCACGCGACTCGTCAACCGTCTTGAGGACCGTGGACTGCTCACGCGCATTCTCTGTGCTGACGATCGCCGCGGCATCTACACCGAGCTGACCGCCGCTGGCTCTGAATTGCTGGCCATGGCACGCCCCGTCCACGACGAAGCCTTGGAGTGCGCTCTGGCCGAGGCCGCAGCACTGCCCGAATTGGCTCCGTTGGTCGAGGCACTGCCCCAGCTACACGCCGTCGTGCCTGCCACCTAGAAACCAACTAGAGCAGCATTTTTAGCTGCCATGGCAGCTCAGTCCCACCGCAGCCGTACGCCGTCGAACATTGCACGTCATAGCCCCTCCATTTCCCTTGTTCTGCAGGCACCGTGGTGCTTGGATTAGTCCATGACGCGCGTGGTGCAGGCTGACTACCTCGTGGTCGGGGCCGGGGCCGCGGGCATGGCCTTCACGGATGCACTGATTGACCACTCCATCGCGCACGTAGCTATTGTGGACCGGCGCCACGGGGTGGGCGGTCACTGGCTGGATGCTTACCCGTTCGTCCGCCTGCATCAGGCATCTGCTTTCTACGGCGTCGCGTCCACGCTGCTGGGCCGCGGCCAACTTCAGCATCGCGGTCCGGAGGCCGGGCTGCACGAGCGCGCCGACTCCGCAGAGATCTGTTCCTATTACAGCCATATCCTGACGGACAGGATGCTGGAGTCAGATCGGGTGGAATTCCTCCCAAATTGCGAATATCTGCCCAACCGTCAAATTCGCTCGCGCGTCTCCGGCCAGCTCCTGGAGGTGTCCCCGGATTGCCGCATTGTGGATGCACGCTACCTCTCCCCCGATATTCCGGCGAAGACCCCCGCGCCGTTCGAGGTCGCCGCCGGAACCCGGGTCATTCCCGTCGGCGATTTGGCTCGGATGGATGTGGCGCCAAGCCAGTACGTCGTTGTTGGTTCGGGCAAGACGGCGAGCGATGCCTGCGTCTGGCTGCTCAGCCATGGCGTGGACGCCGGGAACATCTGCTGGGCCAGGCCTCGTGAGCCCTGGATGCTCAACCGGGCAGTGGTTCAGCCGGATCCGGCAGTGTTCCTCGGCATGGCCGCCAACATCATGGAGGCGGCGACGACGGCGTCATCACTGGAGGATCTGTTCCTGCGGATGGAGGACGCCGGCATCATGATCAGGATCGACCGCTCCGTCACCCCAACCATGGCGAAAACCCCAACACTGGCCATCTGGGAACTTGAACTGCTCCGCACCATTGAGCACGTGGTGCGGTTGGGTCATATCCGCTTGGCCGAGCCCGGGCGCATCAGCTTCGATCAGGGATCAGTTTCAACTGCGAAGGACGCCGTCGTGGTGCATTGTGCGGCATCCGGCCTGAAATACCCGCCCACCATACCCATCTGGGGCCGCACGGCCATCACCTTGCAGCCCATCCGGGCAGGATTCCCTTGTTTCGGGGCGGCACTCGCGGGGTATGTGGAGGCCACCCGCGATGACGACGCGGACAAGAACCGGCTCTGTCCAGCAACACCGTATCCGAACAGTCTTGCCGAGTGGGCCACCATGAACATTCTGGGGACGCGGGCCGCAATGGCCTTCGGTGCCGAGCCTGACATCAAGGCATGGGCCGACGGCGTGGCGATCAACCCTGCGGCCCTCCCGCCTGAGCGGGACAGGTCCGTGGCCCTGCAGGAAGTGCTCGACCGCCTGAAAATCCAGGTCCCGCGTGGCCTGGCTGCACTAGCCGAACTCAGCTAACTCTGTTCGCGGAGGCACAAAAAAGCGCGGCCACCCCACCATAAAAGTGGAGCGGCCGCGCCTTCGCGCGTAAGAAGACTTACAGAGCTGCGAAAACTTCGCGCAGCAGTGCGGCGGTCTCGGAAGGCGTCTTGCCAACCTTTACACCGGCAGCCTCGAGGGCTTCCTTCTTGGCCTGAGCCGTACCTGCGGAGCCGGAAACGATGGCGCCAGCGTGGCCCATGGTCTTGCCCTCAGGAGCGGTGAAGCCTGCAACGTAGCCAACAACGGGCTTCGTGACGTGAGCCTTGATGTACTCGGCTGCGCGCTCTTCAGCGTCGCCACCAATTTCACCAATCATGACGATGGCCTTGGTCTCCGGGTCAGCCTCGAACGCAGCAAGTGCGTCGATGTGCGTGGTGCCGATGACGGGGTCGCCACCGATGCCGATCGCGGTGGAGAAGCCCAGATCGCGCAGTTCGAACATCATCTGGTAGGTCAAGGTACCGGACTTGGAAACCAAGCCGATCGGACCCTTCTGGGTGATGTTGTTCGGCGTGATGCCAACCAGTGCTTCGCCGGGGGTGATGATGCCGGGGCAGTTCGGGCCGATGATGCGGGTGATCTGCTTCCCGTCAGCGTCAACCTTGGACTGGGCCAGGGCCCAGAACTCGGCAGCGTCCTGAACCGGCACGCCTTCGGTGATGACAACAACCAGCGGAACGCCGGCTTCGAAGGCTTCAACAACGGCGTCCTTGGTGAATGCCGGGGGAACGAAGACGATCGAGACGTCGGCGCCGGTGGTGGCAACAGCCTCGGTGACGGTGCCGAAAACGGGCAGTTCAACGTCGCCGTGGACAACAGTCGTGCCAGCCTTGCGTGCGTTCACGCCGCCAACAACCTGGGTGCCGGCCTTGAGCATCAGGGCGGTGTGCTTGGTGCCTTCGCCGCCGGTGATGCCCTGGACGATGACCTTGGAATCTTTGTTCAAGAAGATAGACATAAGTTTTCTAAACCTCTACTTTGAAGCGTTGGCGAGTTCGGCAGCCTTGTCGGCGCCCTCGTCCATCGTGGCGGCCA
>JBKKBD010000198.1:0-30692 GCA_046714315.1 Specibacter sp. | reverse complement strand
TGTGCAGTTCCTTGGCGTCAACGTGCGCGATGAAAAGGCAGCAGCGGATGCCTTTGAACGCAATTTCGGGGTGACGTATCCGTCCATCGTGGACAAGGACGGCGGAGTTTTGCTGGCGCTGACCAAGTTTGTGCCGCCCTCATCTGTTCCCACGACCTTAGTGTTGGATAAAAAGGGCCGCGTGTCCGCGCGCATCCTCGGTGTTGCCGACAAGGGCACGTTGAAGGCCCTCATCACCTCCGCACTCGCGGAAAGCTAACGGCCGCTCGCGTTCATGAATAACAATCCTTTTGCCGAGACTATCCTCAGCGGCTCCACGCTGCTGGCCATGCCGGTTGCCCTGCTGGCCGGGCTGGTCTCCTTCCTTTCGCCCTGTGTGCTGCCTCTGGTCCCTGGATACCTGGGCTACGTCAGTGGGCTGACCGGGGCGGACCTACAAAACCAGCGCCGGGGCCGCATGTTCGCCGGGATTGGCCTATTTGTACTGGGTTTCTCTGTGGTTTTCATGCTGATCGGCGCCGTGTTTGGTCAGCTCGGTGCCTGGCTCATGGGGCCCGACGCCGCTTGGGTCACCCAGGTGCTTGGCCTGGTGGTGATCTTCATGGGTGTGGTGTTCCTCGGCGGCATGAGTTGGTTCCAGAGCGAAGCCAAGATTCACGCGAAACCGCCGGCCGGGCTGTGGGGTGCGCCGATCTTGGGCCTGACATTCGGCTTGGGATGGGCACCATGCATCGGCCCGACCTTTAGCGCCGTGCAGTTGTTGGCTTTCTCCGATGGCCCCAACGCGGCCAAGGGCGCGTTCCTGACGTTTATATACTGCCTGGGGCTGGGGTTGCCGTTCCTGCTCATCGCTTTGGGTGCCCGCAAGGGGCTGGGCGCTCTGGCATTCTTCCGGAGGCATCGACGCGGGTTGCAGTACTTTGGCGGCGGGATGTTGATTGTTCTGGGAGTGTTGATGGTGACCGGGTTGTGGGGCACGTGGATCAACGAATTGCAGTTTTGGTTTGCCAATGAAGTGAGATTGCCGATCTAATGAAAGAGACAGTGGTGAAAGAACCCAAGAGCAAGGCACCAATTCCCGCCGGTGGTGAGGTGGTGCTGCCGCAACTCGGGTTCTTTGGGATGATTCGCTGGGCTTGGCGGCAGCTGACGAGCATGCGCACAGCCTTGTTCCTGCTGCTCATGCTGGCCGTGGGCGCGGTACCCGGTTCCTTGTTCCCTCAGCGTTCCTCGGCTGCATCCGAGGTGACTCAGTACCTGAAGGACAACCCGAGCTCGGGGCCCATCATGGACTGGTTCAAGCTCTTCGATGTGTACTCCTCGCCGTGGTTTTCAGCCATCTACCTGCTGCTGTTTATTTCCTTGATTGGCTGTGTCATTCCGCGCGCCAAGATTCATTGGAAGGCCATGCGTTCGGCACCCCCGAGGACGCCCAAGAGGCTCTCCCGCCTTGCCGAATATGGCACGGTGACGATCCCCGCCGCCAATGCGATCGACGCACAGACGGCCGTCAAAGACGCCGCCGCAACGCTGAAGCAGCGTGGTTACCGTGTGGATGTCCGGGACCTCGACTCCGACCGGCCGTCCGTGGGTGCCGAGATCGGATTCCTGAAGGAAGTCGGCAATCTGCTCTTCCATACAGCCATGATCGGTGTGCTTGCGGCCATTGCCTACAGCGGGCTCTTTGGCTACAGCGGCCAACGCGTGCTCGTTGAAGGCGAAACCTTCGTCAACACCTTGAGCAGCTACGACACCTTCACCCCCGGCACCAACTTCTCCGATGACACCTTGTCTCCGTATTCGGCACAGCTGGAAAAATTGGTGGTCAAGTACGACAGGTCCACCGAGGCCCACTATGGGCAGCCGCTGGACTTCAACGCCACCCTGAAGGTCAAGGACGGCGCGGATGGGGAGGCGGTCACCAAGACCCTCAAGGTCAATGAGCCTGTAGGCATCGGCGGCACCAACATCTACCTGGTGGGCAACGGCTACGCCCCGGTTGTCACGGTCAAGGACGGCGAAGGCAACGTCTCATTCCAAGGACCTGTCGTCACCATCCCCACCGATGGCGCCTACACCTCCCTTGTGGTCATCAAGGTGCCCGATGCCAAGCCGAACCAACTCGGCTTTGTGGGCTTCTTCCTGCCTACGGCATTGGTCGATGAAAAAGGTGTGGCCTTCGGTTCCGACCCCGACCCGTTCAACCCGCAGCTCAACCTGAACGCCTACACGGGCGATCTCGGCCTGGACAGCGGTGTGCCGCGCAACGTCTACACACTGGACACCTCCACACTCACCGAAATCAACTCACGAAACCTCGACGCCGGCGGCATCACGTTGGCACCGGGGAAGAGTTACAACCTTCCCGGCAATAATGGCAGCATCAGCTTTGACGGCATCAAACGTTTTGCGGCCCTGGACATCCGCCATGACCCGGGACAGGTCTACGTCCTGGTGTTTGCGGTGCTGGCCCTGGCCGGTCTGATCGCGTCCTTGTTCTTCAACCGCCGCCGCGTGTGGGTCCGCACTGGCAACCACCCGGATGGGCGCACTATGGTGGAATTTGGCCTGCTGGCTCGTGGTGAGGACCACCGCCTGGCGGGCGAGTACATCGCCGTCAACAAGGCCCTGCACGCCAAATGGCTGGTGCCATTGGAGGATGCAGAGCAAAATAGTGAGCAGCCCCCAACGGCAACCGAAAATCCCGCCCCCGGCGACACCCCCGCAACTAAGGATCAGTAATGCAAGATATCAATGAGGGCTTTGCCCAACTCAGCGAGCAGCTCATGCTGGTTGCCGGTATGGCGTACGCGGTGGCTTTCTGTGCCTACGTCTGGGACTTGTTCACCTTCAGCAAGGCAGCCAAGGCAGGTCTGGCCGGCCAGGAAACTCCAGCCCAGGTCGGAGTGCTTGCCGGCGTTGGCGCCCGCGGCGCAACCGGTCAAGGACTGGAAAAAGGGCCACAGGATCGCGGCGTGCGACCCAGCAGCAAAACACATGCGGGGTCTGACGGAGTAACCGCCGGAGACTCCATGCTCTATGGCAAGGAACGCCGCGTCGTTGCCCGGGTTGCCGTGGCACTGACTGTTGTTGCCGCCGTCGTCCAGGGCTTCGCCGTGGTCTTCCGTGGGCTCGCCGCCGGTCGTGTGCCGTGGGGCAATATGTACGAATTCTGCACCACGGGCAGCTTTGCCGTAGCCATCGTCTTCCTGCTGGTTTTGACCCGCCGCGATCTGCGCTTCCTTGGCACCTTTGTTGTGGGCCTGATTTTGCTCATGGTGGTGGCCGCCTCGGTGGCGTTCTGGACTCCCGTGGGCCACCTGGTTCCGGCCTTGCAGAGCTACTGGCTGGTCATCCACGTCTCCATCGCCGTGCTTTCCTCGGCGCTCTTCACTCTGACGTTCGCCATGTCTGTGCTGCAACTGTTCCAGTCTCGCCGCGAGGCCTCTATCGCTTCCGGCAAGAAGGACAAGGCGCTCGTGATGCGCCTTGTACCGAACGCGCTGAGCCTTGAGAACTTGTCATACCGCATCAACGGCATCGCGTTTGTTGGTTGGACCTTGACGCTGATGTTCGGTTCCATCTGGGCTGAAAAGGCGTGGGGCCGCTTCTGGGGTTGGGACACCAAGGAAGTCTGGACGTTTGTTATCTGGGTTGTTTACGCCGGCTACCTCCACGCCCGCGCCACGAAGGGTTGGACGGGTACCCGAGCCGCATGGCTCTCGATTGTTGGCTACCTGTGCGTGGTCTTCAACTTCACCATTGTGAACATGTACTTCTCCGGCCTGCACTCCTACGCAGGTGTGGGCAGCTAAGCGCTTCCATTGAGTTCTGACCTTAGCGTTGGGGTGACCGCCTGTAGGCGCACATCTGAACGCTAAGGTCAGAACTCGATCACGATTAACGTGACCCAGGTCCATGATTTCCAGCCGAGGAAGTAAAGCCGTGATTATGCGGCTGCTTCCTTGGCCGCCAGATACGCAGCCAAAATCCGATCTTTGAGCATTTCGGGATTCTCCAAGTGCTTTCACTTGAGACGGATGAAACGCCAGCCTTGTTCAATCAAGGTGTTCTCGCGTTCGCGTGCTTCCAGGAGTGCTTGCGCAGTGGGTTTGGGGTAGTCGAAGTATTTGGTGTCCCCGTCGAACTCGAGAATCAAATGGATTCCCCGCCACACAAAATCCACCCGGTAACTGCCGCAATACGTGTCAAGGGTGACCTGGAGCTCGGGTTGCGCGATCGGCACTGAAGGAGCAGCAGCGGGGTTCTGCTTTCGCCTGCTGACTCGGAGAGTTTGTTGAGGGCCTTGACTGGTCGCCGTGTCTGTCGAATGCCGCGGCCACTGGGGATGCGGGCCAGTAGATCAGTGAGTTCGCGGAGCTTCAAGCCGTTGTGCAACGCCGAATCGCCCATGACGACTGCCTGTTCAAAAGTGGCCGCCATGGCGCACTGCAGCACTGTGCGGGACAAATTTGTTATCTTGACAAGGCCGGCCCCGGGCACGAGCCGTTCAACAATTTCGACGTCTTCCAGATTGGCGAAATGGATGGCAACGTCCTGTGCCGTTCGCGAGACGGCACCGTCATACGCAGCGGTGACGTGGATCAATGGCGAGCTATTTCTTGTCCCAGGGTTTCCTGTTCCACCATTTGTGCATGGAGATGAATACGCCCCTGCGCTATCAGTACAACAGTCCCCGGCGGAGCCCTTCCCTGAAGGCAACTGTGTCGATCCCTGCCTGCACGAGCTGGCTGGTGGTGACAATATCCGTATCCCACGGCCAGCGACGGTCGAATAATTCAGTGGCTTGTTGCTTGTCCATGGAACTGATTCTTGGAAATTTCATGGGGATAAACAATGGTGAAATCCCGTAGACGGGGGATCTGTGGATAGCAGGAGGCGGTGTGGCTGCTTCTAGAGCTGCGCCACTTGGCCATTTTCCACTGACCAGCGCGTATCCAGGCGCACGGTTTCCAGCAGCCGGCGGTCGTGGGTGACCAATAGGAGCGTGCCCTCGTAGCTTTCCAAGGCCTCCTCGAGCTGCTCGATCGCAGGCAGGTCGAGGTGGTTGGTGGGCTCATCGAGCACTAGGACGTTCACCCCGCGGGCCTGCAACAACGCCAACGATGCGCGGGTGCGTTCGCCGGGGGAGAGGGCGCCAACGGGGCTGGTTACCTGATCGGCCTTGAGCCCGAATTTCGCCAGCAAGGTCCGGACCTCTGCCTGGTTCATCTCTGGAACCAGCGTCTCAAAACCGTCTCCCAGCGGAACGTCTTCGGGGAACTGGCTGCGTGCCTGGTCGATCTCGCCGATGGCGACGTTCGCGCCCAGGGAGGCAACGCCGCTGTCCGGGTCCGTGCGGCCCAGCAAGAGGCGCAACAGGGTGGACTTGCCCGCGCCGTTGGGCCCGGTAATGCCGATCCGTTCCCCCGCATTGACCTGCAGTGAGACGGGGCCCATCGTGAAGTCGCCCTGTTTGATCACGGCCGCATTCAGTGTGGAGACCACAGTGCTGGAGCGCGGAGCGGCGGCAATGCTGAACTGCAGCGCCCACTCCTTGCGCGGTTCCTCAACCTCATCCAAGCGGGCGATGCGCGATTCCATCTGCCGCACCTTCTGGGCCTGCTTTTCGGAGGATTCAGAGCTTGCCTTGCGGCGGATCTTGTCATTGTCGGGAGCCTTCTTCATGGCGTTGCGCACGCCCTGCGAACTCCATTCGCGCTGCGTCCGGGCGCGACCCACGAGGTCGGCCTTCTTGTCGGCAAACTCGTCATAGGCTTCGCGGGCGTGGCGCTTGGCGATGGCGCGCTCCTCCAGGAAGGAGTCATAGCCGCCGTCGTACACCGCCACCTTGTTCTGCGCCAGGTCCAGCTCCACCACGGAGGTGATGGTGCGGGCAAGGAACTCGCGGTCATGCGAAACCAGCACAACGCCGCCGCGCAGTCCCTTGACGAATTCCTCCAACCGGGCCAAGCCGGCCAGGTCAAGATCGTTGGTGGGCTCGTCCAAGAGGACTATGTCGAAGCGGCTCAGCAGGAGGGCGGCCAGCGCTACGCGGGCGGTCTGCCCACCGGAGAGGCCTGTCATGAGCGCCTCGGGGCCAATGTCCAGACCCAGCTCGGCCAGGGTTGCCGGAATGCGATCATCGAGGTCCGCGGCACCACAGGCAAGCCAGTGGTCCAGGGCTGCCGCGTAACGGTCATCGTCTTCGGACTTGCCGGAGCCCAGAGCCTCTGCGGAGCTTTCCATGGCAATGGTGGCTTCAGTGCAACCCGTACGACGGCCAATGTAAGCGGCGACTGACTCGCCTTCAATCCGCTCGTGCTCCTGCGGCAGCCAGCCCACGAAAGCATCCGATGGGGCGGTACTCACGGTGCCGCCCTGAGGCGTGGTGGCACCGGCGAGCAGGCCTAGCAGGGTCGACTTTCCTGCGCCGTTGGCGCCTACCACCCCGATCACATCGCCCGGGGCCACCGTGAAGGAGAGGTTACTGAAAAGGGTGCGGTGTGCGTGGCCTCCGGAGAGGTCCTTCGCGACGAGGGTTGCGCTCATGATTCCATCTTAAGTTGCTTCGGCATGTCCACCTGACGTCAGGGGAGTGCGCCCACTCACTCCTCCCCCCGAATCTGTGTGACAGTTGTTCCACCGATTTGCCCCGTTTTCGTGGTTTTTCGTCCAATAACTGGATCATAGATTTCAGGGGAGGGGCGTGTTCGGCGTCGTGCATGGGAAATGTTGCCGCAGATGACGGCTGGCTTGAAGTTGGCTGACAGCCGCGGGCACACTGGAGAGCAGAATCAAGAGTTTCGACCATGCGGCCCTGGCCGGTCGAACGGCAACCCTCGCAACCATAGTGGGGTGCCCCAGGTGACGATTCGACGCCTCGGCACCAGTCGATGGCGTAAGTATGGCGCGGTGCACGGCACTCGCCTTCACGCGAAGGAAAACCATGTCTGAAACAACCACACTGATCGACGACGCCGCCACGCGTTCGGCACGTTTGGGCGATGCCGGTGCGGCCTGGGCCCAGCGAATCGGGGCCAACCCGGACAATGCGAAACTGACCTACAAGGTGGCCGGCGTGGGAGTGGGCTCGGTGGCCACACGCATCAGCTCCGGCAAGCACCAGTTCACGGTGGACGAGCCCGCCGCGTTGGCCGGTGATGACACGGCCGCGAGCCCGGTCGAGTACGCCCTGGGCGCGGTGATCTCCTGCCAGGTGGTTGTCTACCGCCTGTACGCCGAGCAGCTGGGCATTCAGGTTGACGACATCACCATCAACGCCGAGGGCGATCTGGACGTTCGCGGACTGTTCGGCATCGACGACACCATCCGCCCGGGATTCAGCGACATCCGGTTGGCCGTCAACATCACGGGCCCGGAATCGCAGGAACGTTATGACGAACTCGCCCGGACGGTGGAGGCGCGCTGCCCCGTCCAGGACCTGTTCAGCAACGCCACGCCGTTCAGCACGGTGATCACGAAGGTCTAAGCGGGTTGCATGAGCCGGTGCGTCATCGAGGAATAAGCAAAGGGATTCGAACGTACCGGCCATCGCCGGATTTGCGCGCCTAGGCGGCCGCGGTGAGCTCGCCGCGGCCGGCTGGGTGTGCGTCCAGCTCAGCCTCCAAAGCTGCCACATCGTAGGATCCGGTGAAGATCGGCGTGCCCGGTTCAAAGGCAGCGCCGTTGGTGAGGGGACCGGCGTCGACCGCGTCAAAACCCAGCCGCTCCACAAAATCCAGAACCATGGCGCGTGTGTCTTCGTGGTCTGCGGCAACCGCCAGCGCACGCCTGTCCGCCGCGCCGGCGGGGCGGGCGTCGAGCTCCAGTTCGTGATAGCCAATGTGGTTCAGTGACTTCGCCATATGGGCTTCGGGGATGTGCGCCAAGACCATTTCAGAGCTCGACGGCGCATCCTTCAACTCGGGCATGTCACCGTTGGTTTCGTGCCAGAAGTTCATGGTGTCCAGCACGTGCTTGCCAGCCAGGGCCGCCGGGTCGAGGGTGCGGAACTTGTGTAGCGGAACGGACAGGATCACCAGATCGGCCTGCGTCATGGCCTCCTCTGCCGTGACGGCCGTGGCGCCGGGGGCCATGACGGAGATGATCAGGTCAATCTTCTTGGGATCCCCGGAGGCTGCGATCAGCACACGGTATCCGGCCTTCAATGCCTGCCGGGCAACGCCCGTGCCGACCTTCCCTGCCCCGAGAATGCCAATGGTTTTCGTGCTCATGCTGCGGGCTCCTTGGTGGTGGTTTTAAGTTCGGCATCGATCAACGGCTTGACCTCGGTGCCGAAAAGTTCAATGGACTTCAAAACATCCTTCTGCGGCACCGATGCGAGGTCCATTTCCAGGATGTGGCGGTCGTGGCCCATGTGTTGGTGCGTGAGTAGAATCTTCTCCGCCACTTGTTCCGGGGTGCCGGCATAGATGCCGCCAGCGGGTGCTGTCTGCATGTTGTAGCTGATCCGGTTGGGCTGTGAGAAGCCGCGCTCGCGGGAAATGCCCTCCATGAGGTGGCGCCAATACGGGTAGAAGGTTTCCGTGGCGCCTTCCTTGGCGACAAGTCCGACGGCGCTCACACCCACCTTGAGTGCCTCGGCGTTGTGCCCGGCCTGCTGTGCACCGGTGCGGAACAGCTGCGCGTGCCGGGCAAAGTTGCTGATGGAACCGCCCAACAGTGCGTAGATGACGTTGGTGCCTAGTGCGGCCGCGCGTGCAGTTGAACTGGGTGTGCCTCCCGTGGCGATCCAGATGTCCAGGTTGTTGTTCACCGGACGTGGGTAGATGGTGGCCTGGTCCAAGGCGGGGCGGAACTTCCCGCTCCAGGTGATCGGCTCTTCCTTGTTTCCGGCCTCGTTGAGCGCCAGAAGAAGATCGATCTTCTCCTCGTAGAGCTCCTCATAATCATTTAGGTTGGCGCCAAATAACGGGTAAGACTCAATGAAGGAGCCACGGCCTGCCGTTACCTCGGCGCGGCCGCCGGAGAGAAGATCAAGTGTTGCAAATTGTTGGTAGACGCGAACCGGATCCTCGGTGCTCAGGACCGTGACGGCGGAACCAACCTTGATGTGTTTGGTTTGCGCGGCGGCTGCGGCCAAGACGGGAATCGTGGAGGAGACTGCGTAGTCGGCACGGTGATGTTCACCGATGCCGAAGTAGTCCAAGCCCACTTCGTCGGCCAGCCGGGCCCGTTCCAGGAGATCCGCCATTCGCTGCTCAGGGCTGATCAGGGCGCCCGTGACGGGGTCCGCGTGGACGTCGCCAAAGCTGTAAATGCCAAGTTCCATCGAGTGCTCCTCAAATCCGAGTAATGCAACCACCGCATCATAAATATGCGCTGCTCTACAGATCATCTTACGCAAATATGATCTGTTGTAAAGCTCATTGGTCGGTTATGATGGTTGTCATGAGCAATAGCACCGCATTGGAACCCCAACCCATCGATTCCCGGGATGACTTTGGCTGGACGCTAGGCGTTCTGGTGCGCAACTATCAAAACGCCTCGATGGTGGCCATGGGTGAGTTCCCGCATGGCCCGCGCGGTTATCAGGTTTTGGTGGCCGTAGTGAGTGGGGAGCAGCCCAATCAATTGGCGCTGGCCCAGCACCTGGGCATTGACAGGACCGTCATGACCTATCTGATCGATGACTTCGTAAAGGCCGGCCTGGTGGAGCGGCAGCTGAACCCGGCCGATCGCCGCGCCCGCCTGGTTGTCGCCACGGATGATGGCCGTAACGAACTGGAGCGGCTACAACACGCGGTCCTTGAGGCCGAAAATACTGTCCTTGGCGTCCTGGCCGACAAGGAGCGCGACGTCTTCCGTTCACTGCTGCGGCGCGTAGCCTGTGAGGGACCGGCCGTTTCTGAGCACGGCCTAGGGGCCTGCGAAGCCGTCGAAGAAATGCTGGGCGCAGCCAAGAAGTAGCCGCTTGCTTAGGCCTTCTTGATGTGAGCCTTGCCCATGGTTGCGCCGGGGGAATATGAGCACTCGATCAATAGCTGGGGGAGCGGATCGTTTTTCTTGTCAATTTGATCAATCAAGGCGTCAACGCCGAGCCTGCCCAGTTCATCTGCTGGCGATATGAGTACGGCCATTTCCGGCTCCGACATGCTGGCGGTGTCCAGCGACGAGGCTATTGCCAGGACGGAAATGTCATGTGGCAGCCGGTAGCCAGCTTGTTGCAGTCCGGCGATGAACCCCGGTCCGGCGTGTTCGTTCATCATCAAAACGCCCGTCGTTTTGGGGTGCTTTGCCGCAAATTCCTTGGCCAGTTCGCGGCCGCCAATTGAAGAATGCAAGCCACTCATGATGGCGCCCGTGAGGCCGCGTTGGGCTGTGACTTCGCCGAACGACTTGCGGGTTCTGGCCACGGGGCCGTAGCCGCCGAGCAGCTGGTTGCCCACTCCGCCGTCGACCAACACAAGATCGGTGTGTCCTAGTTGAATGAGCCGGTCCACAGCGTTTTCAACGGCGGATTCAAAGTCAACGTCTACAAACGGGATCCCTGTGGTGTCCCGGGTGCGCCCTATTAGGGCAAAGGGGACATTGCTTCCGGAGAGCTCAACCACGCGCGGATCATCGAGTTGGACTTCCATGAGAACCACGCCGTCGACCAGGCCTGAGGACGTCAGTTCGGTGATGGCCTCGGCGTCGTTACTCATGGGCCACAGCACCAAGTTGTAGCCACGGAGCCGGGCTTGATCTGCGGCGCTGGTGAAAAATCGCACCGAGGTTGGTGAGAAGCGATGCTGCAGGGCCGGGTATAGCAGGGCGAGTACGTGGGTGCGGCCCCGGGCCAGGGCGCTGCCAACGGCGTTGCGCCGGTAGCCCAGATCCTTCATGGCGGCTTCTACCTTGGCCCGCGTTTTGGGCGAGACGGGTTTTGAATTGTTGATGGTGAATGAAACCGTCGCCAAAGACACGTTCGCCAGATTGGCCACATCCTGCATGGTTGCCACGTTGCTCCTCCCAGTTGCTCTGGGTCAAAGCTACCTCACCCAACTTTAGTCATAGTTTGCTCTACCTTAGACATAAAGTAAAGCGCTTTAATTTTCTCTTGACACGACAGCCTTGGCACGGGCATGATCAATGTCACAAGCAAAGTAAAGCGCTTTACTGCCGACCATACCGAGCTGTGCGGGACTCACCAATGGCGAGCATTCACTCAGCCACCGCGCGCTGAAACCTGGCTGGAGCGCACAAGTTGAACTACACAAAGCGCATGGAATCACACATCACGTAACCAAGCAAAGGAGCTACTCGTGAAGAAGCAAAGCAAAACCCGCCTGACCAAGTTCTTGGCCCTGGCCGCCGTCGCACCGTTTGTCCTGACGGCCTGTGGGGGAGGGGGCGCCAGTGCCTCCGGTGACGCAAGCAGCCTGACCCTCATGGATTATTACAACAACGATCCTGACAAGGGCCTGATTCAGACGGCCATCGATAAATGTGCCGCAGACATTGGCGTCACGATCACCCGTGAAGTAGTTCCCGGTAAGGACCTGATCCAGAAGGTCTTGCAAAAGTCGTCCTCCAAAACGTTGCCTGACATCTTGATGCTGGATAACCCGGACGTGCAGGAGATTGCCTCCACTGGCGGTCTGGCCCCGTTGAGCGATTTTGATGTGGACACCTCCGGATTTGCGCAGGGCATGCTCGACGCCGGTACTTTCGAGGGTGAGGTCTATGGGCTCGCTCCCACCGCCAACACACTAGGTCTGTTCTACAACAAGAAGCTTCTGGCAGATGCTGGCCTGAAACCGCCCACAACGTGGGAGGAACTAAAAACTACGGCCGCGGCACTGACCGCCGGCGACCAATACGGTCTGGCCTTCTCAGCCATTGCCACCTATGAAGGCGCATGGCAGTTCCTGCCGTTCATGTGGACCAACGGTGGTAGCGAAACAAAGCTGGATTCGCCCGAGAACAAAGAGGCGCTGCAACTCTGGAAGGACCTGATCGGCAGCGGAGCGGTATCCAAGGGCGCCATCAACTGGGGTCAGGGCGATGTCAAGGACCAGTTCATGGCCGGCAAGGCCGCCATGATGATCAACGGACCGTGGCAGATTCCCGCGCTCAACGAAGATGCCTCCCTGGAATGGGGATCCGTCCAGGTTCCTGTCAACAAGGCAGGCCAGACACCCACCGCACCGTTGGGTGGCGAGGTGTGGACGGTTCCGCAGACCGGAGACAAAGCAAAGCAGGCCAAGGCTGCTGAATTCATCAGCTGCTTCACGGCGGGAGAGACCCAGGTGGCCTTGGGAACAGAACGCTATACGGTTCCCACCAAGCCCGAGCTGGCCAAGGAATACGTTGAAAAGATGCCGGACATGGCCTCCTTCACTGAACAAATTGCCAACGCGCGTTCACGCACTGGCAACCTTGGCGCCGAATGGCCCAAGGCTGCAACCGCCATTTACACGGCCATCCAGCTGGTGCTGACGGACAAGGCCACCGTCGATGAGGCCTTCGCCCAAGCCGCCAAGGGCTAACGCCACCACCATTTCGACGCCGGTTCCGCACCCTAAGTTGCTGCGGAACCGGCAGAGAGGCCACCATGATTTCCCTTTCAACTGATGCGCCCGCTGCACCCGCCGCCCAGCCCGGTGAGGATGCAGGGGTTCCGGCGCCAAGGCCGCGACAGAGTTTTTGGGCCCGCGAAAACATCGCCAAAATCCTCTTTGTAGTTCCCGCTGGCCTCTACATGCTCTTATTCTTCGGGTATCCCGTGTTCAAGAATCTGATCATGAGCATGCAGGACTACACAACCAAGACTTTCTTCACCGGTGAAGCTCCGTGGGTTGGGTTCCAAAACTACGCAACTGTCATCAGCTCAAACCTGTTTGGGCCGGCGTTGCTCAACACGGCGCTGTTCACGGTGGTCTCCATTGCCGGCCAGTTCGCGATCGGACTCGCGCTGGCATGTTTTTTCAACCGCAACTTTCCGCTCAGCCGCTTTCTGCGGGCCATGTTGCTGCTTCCGTGGCTGCTGCCATTGATCGTGGCCAGCGCCACCTGGCGTTCCATCCTTGACCAGGATTCCGGAATTCTCAACCAATTCCTTGGGAACTTTGGAATCCCTGCCATCCCTTGGCTGACAAGCCCAGATGTAGCCCTGATCGCCGTCATTCTCGTCAACATCTGGGTGGGGATTCCCTTCAACGTCACGTTGCTGTACGGCGGACTTCAGGATATTCCTTCGGAACTTTACGAGGCCGGACAGTTGGATGGCGCCACCGGGTGGAAGGCATTCCGCCACATCACATGGCCCAACCTCCGCCCGGTTGTCAGCGTGGTGCTGATTCTTGGTGTTGTCTACACCATCAAGGTTTTGGATATCATCTTGGGCCTGACGAACGGTGGCCCCGCGAACTCGACGCAAACCATTGCTGTGCGCTCCTATCAGGAGTCCTTCGTCAATTTTGAGTTCGGGGTTGGCGCAGCCTTCTCCAACATCCTGATCATCATTTCCCTCGTATTCGCCGTCATCTACCTGCGGGCCAATCGCCGCGCCGTCGATGAGTAGGAGACCTCAATGACCACTTCACAGCTCAATCCATCGGGCGTTCGCCTGAGCGCGCTCCGGCGTCGGGCTATCAAAACCCGGACGTCCACCATTCTGGGGTTCCTCTTCCTGGCCTTCATGTTGTTCCCCATCTATTGGATGGTCAATGCCTCGCTGCAGCCCTCCGGCAACACCCTCTCGGCGGACTTCTTTCCGTGGAATCCAAGTTTTGCCGGATACGAAAAAGCCATCGCGGACCAGGGCAAGAATCTGCTGACGAGCCTTGTCATTGCCCTCGGAACAGTATTTGTCACCCTGGTCATCGCAGCCCCGGCGGCGTACGCACTGGCCCAATTCAGATTCCGCTGGATTAGTTGGGCGCTGTTGGCCATTCTGATCGCCCAGATGATTCCAGGCGTTGTCATAGCCAATGCCCTGTACACCGCTTACAACAATTTGGGACTTTTGAACTCCATCCCGGGTCTGGTTCTTGCAGATGCAAGCCATGCCATCCCGTTCGCGATCTTGATCATGCGGGCATCAATGATGAGCATTCCGGCGTCGATCATCGAGGCCGCACGAGTGGACGGGGCGGGCCAGCTCAGGGCCTTTATCTCCATCGCCATGCCTATCGCTAAAAATGCACTGATCACGGCGGGCCTCTTTGCCTTCTTGTTCGCATGGAGCGATTTCTTGTTCGCGCTGACGCTAACCACCACGGATGAGATCCGCCCTGTGACTCTGGGCATCTACCAATACCTGGGCACCCAGGTTTCCAATTGGAGTGCCGTCATGGCAACCGCCGTGCTGTCCTCGCTGCCGGCCATCGTGCTCCTGGTGGTGGCACAAAAGTACATTGCCGCCGGCGCAACCGGTGGAGCCGTGAAATAGCTGCCCAACAGCGAGCCAGCATGAAGCCGAACAGGCCAACCCCTCAACTCACGCAAAACCCCTTGCAGAAAGTGAAAACAATGTCTGGAATCACCAGCCCCGAAACTCCCATCAACGTCGTTGTCTGGGGAGAAAACCGGCACGAACAAATTGAGCAATCCGTCCGGGACATTTACCCCAGTGGTATGCACACCACCATTAAAGAAGGCATCGAAGAAAACCTCGGCGCCAACGCCAAGGTAACAACGGTGACCCTGGACGATCCCGAACACGGCTTGAGCGAGGAAGTTCTGGCCGCCACCGACGTCCTTGTCTGGTGGGGCCATGCCGCCCACGATGAGGTCTCCGATGAGGTGGTTGAGCGCGTGCACAAGCACGTTCTGGCGGGAATGGGCCTGCTGGTGCTGCACTCGGGCCACTGGTCCAAGATCTTCGGCAAGCTCATGGGTACCTCGTGCACCCTGCGCTGGCGCTCGGAGCAGGACCGCGAACTTGTCTGGACCGTTGACCCCACACACCCCATTGCCCAGGGTGTGCCACACCCGTTCATCATTCCTGCCCAGGAAATGTACGGCGAGTACTTTGACGTTCCTGCGCCGGACGAACTCATCTTCCTTTCCACCTTCACCGGCGGGGAAGTGTTCCGTAGCGGCATGACCTACCGCCGCGGATTCGGCAAGATCTTCTTTTTCAGCCCCGGCGATCAGGACTACCCGGTGTACCACCAGAAGGAGATCCGCAAGGTCATTGCCAACGGCGTTCAGTGGGCCAAGACGCTTCGCCCGGAACGCGCTGAGCCTGTGCTGCTGCGCTACGAAGCCGAAGACTTCTACAACGGTCAGGGCTACCAGGGAGCGATCTCAAGTTGAGCACTTTCGCCACTATTGAAACACCCGGTCCGCTCCGCCTCGTCCAGGTGGGCGCAGGCGGCATGGGAAAGGCCTGGATCGAAGCGATCACGGCGAACCCGGACGTGGAGTTGGTGGGCCTCGTTGACCTAAATACGGACACGGCTCAGGAGGCGCTCGCCGAAAAGGGACTTGACGGCGTTCTGGTGGGGACCAGTGTCGGTGAGATCGCCGCCGCAACTGGTGCTCACGCCGTCGTCAATGTGACAGTGCCCGTGGCGCACCATCCCGTCAACGTTGAGGCCTTGTTCGCCGGGTTGCCGGTGTTGTGCGAGAAGCCTGCCGCACCGACTGTTGCCCAGGCGCTATCCCTAGCCGCCAGCTCGGAAGCGAGTGGTCAGCTGTTGATGATCAGCCAGTCCCGGCGCTACTTCAACTCCTTGGCCCAGCTCAAAGCTGTCACCGGGGAACTAGGGGAGATCGGCATGATCACCACCGAGTTCTTCAAGGCACCGCACTTTGGTGGCTTCCGCGAGGAAATGGATCACGTCTTGTTAGTGGATATGGCCATTCACCCGTTCGACGCCGTCCGTTACCTCACTGGGCAGGACCCTGTCAGCGTGTATTGCGAGGAGTTCAACCCTGCTTGGAGTTGGTACAAGGCCGACGCCGCCGCTACCGCCATCTTTGAGTTCTCCAGCGGACTTCGTTATGTGTACTCGGGTTCCTGGTGTGCCGATGGTCAAGAGACGTCCTGGAACGGGCAATGGCGCGTGAACGGTGAACGCGGCACAGCACAATGGGACGGGGAACAGGCTCCCGTTGTTGCTGCCACTGATGTGGCTGGCGGGCAGCTCTCGGTTCCTGCTGCCGCCGACGGCCCGGAGCAGATTGCCGGTTCTCTGGCCGAGTTCGCCTCCGCTGTCCGCACTGGCGTGGTGCCCGACGGTCAGATTCACTCCAACGTACATTCCTTGGCCATGGTGGAGGCGGCCGTGCTTTCGTCCGAAACCGGCCAGCGAGTGCGGATTGATGATGTTCTGACGGCCGCCTACGCGCAGGCCCTGGACGCGGAGAAGAATATGGACGTCAAAGCCATCTTGTCCGGGTGGGGATCACCGCTGGATCGCTTCGCTGGCCAGGTGGATGCCGTCAGCCGCTAAGCGTGGCGGCGTGAAAACGGGTCGCGTGGGAGCTTCTCCTACGCGACCCGCGGTCTGCCGTGCAGCAGATAGTTCCACATTTTTTGGCCTACCGAGCATCCACGGAGCGGATGCAACGTTGAATCCGAGCCGAAAACGGGCTCCTCACGCCAAGGTGGCGTAAATTGCTGCGTGCGGCCGGCTGCCGGGATCTAGACGCGTTTCGACGTCGATCACCGTGAATCCGGCGGCCTGTAGCAGGCACGTCATCTGATCGACGGACCAGTAGAAGGCCTGGGTAACTGCATGGTCAAATGGTTCCGAGCTTTCGCCCGGGAAAAAGCCAACGAGCAGGTGTCCTTGTGGCGTGAGAGCACGTGCGAATTCGGAAAGAACCTGAGGTAAATCCGGCGGGGGCAGATGAATCAGTGAATACCAAGCGAGCAAGCCATCGAGGCTTCCGTCCGCCGCGTCGAGTGTGCGGAGCGAGGAAAGTCGAAATGGCACGTCGGGGAAGCGTACGCGGGCACTCTCGATGAATTCAGGAACAAGATCGATGCCAGTGATATCGACACCCTGTTTGTGAAGAAAATCCGTCCAATGTCCGGGACCGCATCCGGCGTCGATGGTAGGGCCACTAATCTGTTCGGCCCACCGTCCGATGCGACGCCTATCAAGCTCATGCATGTCATCGGCTGCCCCAAGGATGGCCGTGTATTCGGCTGCTCGTGAGGCGTAGGCCTGGTGAATCAGGGAGTCAGTCATTCGTCAGTTCCTGGGCGAGCATCACCAGGATTCCGCTGGGACCGCGAAGGTAGGTGAGCTTATAGATGTCGGCGTAATTCGCCACGCCTCGCAGTGGATAACATCCGTGCTTCGCAGCTATTTCGAGGGCCTCATCGATGTCGTCTACCGAGAAGGCCACACGGTGCATCCCGATGTCGTTGGGACGGGTGGGGTTCGTCTCAACCGCTTCGGGGTGGATATATTCGAAGAGCTCAAGCCGGCCATGACCATCCGGGGTCTGGAGCATCGCTATATTGGCATGATTTCCATCAAGGCCGACGGCGGTATCGGTCCAGTCGCCGCTGACCGTGTCACGGCCGATGACGGTCAGGCCGAGATCGGTGAAAAAGGCGATGGTTTCTTCGAGGTCACGAACGGCGATACCGACGTTTTCAAGTTTTATGGCCATACCTTGAAAGCTACCAAGGCGTTCCGAATAACGCCAGAGTCGAGGCGCCACTGCTTGTACCTACGGCGGTCCGGCCCGGCTAGCTTGGATCGTGTTGAGCTAGTCTCAGTTGATGGAGAGCCTATTCGCACCGTCGAGCTATGAAGCCCGCATTGAGTTCGAACGCCAAGGCCAGAAGCAGGCTCCGGCGCCCGTGCCAGGTGATCCCTTACATGGACTCCATGTCAGGGGGTTGAACTGGGAGCAGCCACGTCCACAAGCCCAACATCCTGCCGTCGACGCGAATCGCTCTACTAACACGTTCCTTGGTGAGCATTACAGATCACAACTCGAGGGGTGAGCATGCGTAGTGAAGTTCTGTTTGTCGGTGGTAGATCCGGTGTCGGGAAGAGTTCCGTCGCTTTTGAACTCCACGCCCAGCTCACTGAACTAGGCATCAAGCATTGCGTCGTCGAAGGCGACAGCCTGGATATGGCTTTCCCTCGTCCATGGGAGCACCACTTGGCCGAGCGAAATCTCGCGGCAATCTGGAGCAACTACCGTGAACTTGGCTACCGCCGGATGATCTACACGAACACGGTCAGCGTTCGTTTCACCCAAGAACTGGCGCAAGCCATGGGAGACAGGCCCAAGATAAATGCTGTTCTACTGACGGCTAACGATGACACAAGTTCATCTCGGCTGCGTGGGCGCAACTTGGGCAGCGACCTCCAAGGACATCTTGACCGCAGCAACACCGCGGCCAGAGATCTTGAGCTCACAACGCCGCAGTGGGTTCATCGATGCCCAACGGACAACCGCAGCCTCCAAGACATTGCTGTCAACCTCCTTTCGCTCACCGGGTGGGGCCGTTCGACGCCTTAGCATTCGGCGCCTTAGACCCGGTCGTGAAGAGTGACGTGGTAGCCGTCGGGATCGGCGAAGGTGAATGTCCGGCCGAAGGGGCCATCGATCGGAGCAGACACGATTGTCTGGCCATCGGCTGAAAGGGCGTCGTGAATGGCTTGGACGTCGGTGGCGTGGAGCCAAATCGCGGCACCGATACCCGGCTGATCAACGGACGCAAGATCGGTGCCGGGAACGATGTCTCGCAATGCGAATGCGATCGGCGCCGTCTCGAAGACGACGGCATGGGGTGGGCCTGCCTGAGAGCGGACGAGTCCCAGATACTGCTCGTAGAACGCCTGTGATGCAGCGAGATCGTGAGTCTGGAGGGAGATGAAGTCTGGGCCGGTGACGGGCATGGTGATACTCCTTCGATTTGTGTCAGTTATCTGACATAGGCCAATCTATGTCAGAATATTGACATGAGTCAAGACGGGGTCGACCTAACGACGTCACTGGGATATTTGCTGAAAGAGGCGTCAAGTGCCCTCCGCGCTGCTATGGAGGCAGTGCTGCGGCCGCTCGGGATGACCGTGACACACTACTCCTGTCTGGAACTGCTGGCGCAGCGCCCGGGTCTGTCGAACTCGGAGCTCGCGCGAGGAGCGTTCGTGACGCGGCAGTCGATGAACGTGTTGCTGCAAGCCTTGGAGCGAGACGGCTACGTGACCCGTCCGGCCGAGGCTCGCGTTGGAAAAGTTCTTCCCACGCAGCTCACTCCGCGCGGTCGACGGAGCCTGGAGGAGGCGACCATCGCGGTCCGATCCGTCGAGGTCAGGATGCTGGGCGGCATGACGGAAGACGAGCAGTCCGGAGCGTTCAGGATTCTGCAAAGTATGATCCGCTCCTTGCATGATGAGGGCGAATTGCGGTGATAAGTTGTGGCCCGGCCGCACTTAAGTGGGCTTGTCACTGGGCGCTGAGCTGCGCTTTCATGTTGCGCTGGGTCTAGATACCTTGCTCTGCGCCCAACGATAACCAGTTTTCACGCGTGGCCAACGCGGCCCCCTCGGAATCACCAATGCTTGCCAGCTTAATGATCTGAGCGTGTGCCGCGATTGAGTGCCGGGCTGCGTCCGTGCTGAAACGTTGGTACTCGCTGCGTCGGAGAACGGGCATGGCCTGTTCCAGGACCCCGGGAATCATGGAGTTGCCGGAGGCGTCAACCATCACGGCGTGGAACTGATCGTCGGCACTTAGGGCGGCATCGACGTCGTCCGTATCTAGCGCTGCGGCGAAGTCCGCGTTCGCAGCAACCATGGCGGCAAGCTCATGCGGACCCAGCTCCGGGACAGCCAGCCGGGTAGCCAACTCGTGCATTGCGGCCACTATCTGCCGGGCGTTGGATGTTGCGGCAGGGTCCTCCGGGGCCACGATGGTTGCCCGGCCGGGCTGGGACACGATGAGCCCGGCCCGCTCGAGGCGCAGCAAGGCCTCTCGGATCGGGGTCCTGCTCACTCCGAGCCAAGCCTCCAATTCGGGATCACGCAGCCGCTCGTCGGGAGCAAAGGTGCCGTCAATGATCGCGTCACGGATGGATTGGTACACGTCATTGCGCAGCAGGGAGCGCTTGTGAATTCCATGGGGAAGGGGAGTGGGCATGCAACATAGGATATATCGCTCCGGCTGACGATGGGGTGGGCCACCGGCATTCAGCAGCCCGGTGTACGTGAACGGAGTCAGTGAAATCCTTGACGGGAAGGTTGAATTGGTATGCAATATATTGCATACTGCAATGCAAGAATCCAACCCCATAAGGACGTCATGGCACTCTCAGATTTTGAACGCTATCCGCTGACCTTCGGCCCCAGTCCTATTCACGATCTACCCCGGCTCAGCGCACATCTGGGTGGCGCAAAGATCTGGGCCAAGCGTGAGGACGTCAATAGCGGCCTGGCCTTTGGCGGCAATAAGACCCGCAAGCTCGAATACATCGTCCCGGATGCCATTGCGCAGGGCGCGGACACGCTTGTCTCCATTGGTGGCTACCAGTCCAACCACACACGGCAGGTTGCGGCGGTTGCCGCCAAGCTCGGCATGAAGGCCCGCTTGGTCCAGGAAAACTGGGTCGATTGGCCGGATCCGCTGAGCGACCGCGTAGGCAACATCCAGCTCTCCCGCATTATGGGCGCCGATGTGCGCCTCGACTCCGCTGGCTTCGACATTGGCATCCGCAGCAGCTGGGAACAGGCCATCAAAGAAGTTGAAGACGCAGGTGGCAAGCCCTATCCGATCCCCGCGGGCGCCTCCGAGCACCACCTTGGCGGCCTCGGCTTCGCCAACTGGGCCTATGAAGTTGAAAAGCAGGAGCAAGAGATAGGCGTTTTCTTCGACACCATCATTGTCTGCACAGTCACCGGCTCCACTCACGCCGGCATGATCGCCGGGTTTGCTGGCCAGGACCGCCCGCGCCGTGTGATCGGCATTGACGCCTCGGCCACGATCGAGAAGACGCGTAATCAGGTGGCTCGGATCGCGCGCCACACGGCGGAACTGATTGGTCTTGGCCGCGAACTTCGCGATGAGGAAATTGACGTCAGGGAAGGTTGGGCTGGGGATCTCTACGGCATTCCGGTCCAGTCCACCCTCGACGCCATCCACCTCACCGGATCGTTGGAAGGCATGATCATTGATCCTGTCTACGAAGGAAAGTCCATGGCGGGGCTCATTGATCTGGTGAAATCCAAGGAAATTCCGGCCACCAGCAACGTTCTCTACGCGCATCTGGGAGGCCAACTGGCGCTCAACGCGTACAGCGGATTGTTCCGCTGACCCTCCCGTTTTTCGCCGAGGTAGCCGGTCCGCGTCGAGAACCGCAGGTGACAACTGCTGTTTCGAACGGGACCGGCTACCTCGGCGAAAAGTGGTCTCGAAAGGGAGCTGCGAAAAGTAGCGAAAAGTTTGTGTGATTTTGTGTTGAATGCTTGGCGTTGTGTGCGTTAGGGTAAGTAATTGTGAGATAGATAACGCAGCCCCCGCCCCGCGCCGATCGCTCCGCCTTTAATGCGGATTGCCGGATCGCGCCATGTACGCCTGCCAATCCACGAATCTGTTAGAAGGCCGTAGTGCGCTCTTTTCCCTTTAAACCCGCTGGAAAGCCCGATCTCCGATCGCCCAGCCGTTACCTTCTGTGGCTGGCCGGAGCCCAGCGCGGAACACTCCTGCTGGGCATCCTGTACGGCACCATCTGGACGGTATGCCAGGCGCTGACCCCGTTCATTCTTGGCAAAGCGATCGACCTAGGCATTCTGCCTGGCAACTTCAGCCAGCTTTCGCTCTGGGTTGGATTGCTGGTGGGGCTGACCATCATCCAATCGATCTCCGCCACCTTGCGCCACCGCGCCGCCGTCAGTAACTGGATGCAGGCAGCCTTCAGGTCCTCGCAGGTGGTGGGGCACAAGGTGACGCGCAGCGGTGACGCGCTGCCGCAAAAGTTCTCCACCGGTGAGGTGGTTTCCACCAGCGCGTCCGACGCCATGCGCATCGGCGAAATTTTCGACGTCATCGCCCGTCTGGCAGGCTCCGTGATCGGCTACCTGCTCGTCTCGTTCCTAGTCTTCCAAACCTCGTGGCAGTTGGGCCTGGTGGTCTTGATCGGCGTGCCACTTTGTGGTGCCGGCATGCTGTTTGTGATCCGTCCGCTGCAACGCCGCCAAAAGGATCAACGCGAGGCCTCGGGACAAATGACGGCTCTTGGCGCCGACACCGTAGCCGGACTGCGTGTTCTGCGCGGCATCGGCGGCGAGCATATCTTCGTTGAGCGCTACCGGGAACGGTCACGGGCAACGCAGCTCGCCGGCAACAAGGTGGCCTATTCCTTGGCCGATCTGGACGCCGCGCAGGTGTTCGTTGTGGGTGTATTCAGCGTTGCCTTCACCTGGATCGGTGCCCTGCAGGCTGTTTCCGGCCAGATCGAGGCAGGTCAGCTCGTGGCGCTCTACGGGTACGCGGTCTTCCTCGTCTCGCCCATCCGCACGGCCGCCGACGCCGTCTCACGCTTCATCCGTGCCCAGGTTGGTGCCAAGCGAATCATCGACGTTTTGGCTACGCCGTCCGCCGTGCACGACGCCGAGACAACAGTTCCCTCACCCTCCGCACCGAGCGCTTTGCATGACTCGGTCTCAGGCGTGGTGATCGCCCCGGGTGGGCTTTGCGCCATCGTCTCTGGTGATCCCGCACAGTCCGCCGACCTTGCCCGCAGGCTGGGTCGTTTTGAGGATGCTGTCCTGCGTGAGGCTCAGGTGCGGTGGGGCGATGAGGCTTTGCACCTCATGCCATTGCGCGAGGTTCGCTCCCGCATTGTGGTTTCCGATGCGGAACCCCAGCTGTTCACGGGAACGTTGCGTGAGGAATTGGATCCCGCCGGGGACCACAGTGATGCGCAGATCATGGCCGCCATTGACGTGGCCAGCGCCGATGACGTCTTTGACGGGCTGGAAGACGGGCTCAATGATGAGGTCACCGAGAAGGGCCGCAGCTTCTCTGGTGGACAACGGCAGCGCCTGACGCTGGCCCGGGCCGTGCTGACGGAAGCTGAAGTCCTGGTGCTGATCGAACCGACCAGCGCCGTCGATGCGCACACCGAATCTCGGATTGCCACGGCCCTGCGCCGCAAACGAAACACACCGGGGCACACCACCGTGGTGGTCACGGCCAGTCCGCTATTGCTGGGTGCCATGGACACGGTGGCATTCCTGCAGGACGGGAAATTGCAGGCTCAGGGCACGCACCGACACCTGCTGGACACCGTCCCGGAGTACCGCAAGGTGGTGATCCGCGGCGAAGGCATGGACGGCCACGGCACTAACGAGACGAGCGGCACTAACGAGACAAGCGGTACAGCCGCGAGCAACGGCGTCGAACTAATAGACGACAGCACCACGCATGGAGGGGAGAACTAATGGCTGAAACCAAGCTGCCTGTTGCGGATTCCGCACAGGTCAAGGCCGAGGGGCTGCGGCTCTTGCGCATGCACAAAAAGCCGCTCGCCGGCGTGGTGGGTCTCTATGTGATCTCCGCCGTTGCCGGGTTGGCTGGACCGTTCATGCTTGGCCGTCTCGTGGACGCGGTCAGCGTTGGCACCACTGCCGGTTTTGTCGCAAGCGTTGCATTGAGCCTTGCCGGGTTCGTGATTGTCCAGACGCTGTTGGCCCGTTGGGCTCGGCGGAAGGGAATGGTGCTGGGTGAGAAGGTCTTTGCCCAGCTGCGCGAGGAATTCATGGAGCAGGTCACCTCCTTGCCGCTCTCAACCGTGGAAAAGGCCGGTACGGGTGACCTGGTTTCCCGGACCACCAATGATGTTGACGCGGTCTCACACACCGTGCGCTTTGGCGTTCCGCAGGTTCTCGTGTCCGTGGCGACCATCGCGCTGACCGTGGCTGCCGCAGTGTTTACCAGCCCGCTCGTGGCAGTGGCGTTGGTGATTGGTGTGCCGCTGTTGGTACCGGTCACGCGGTGGTATCTCAAACGCGCCACGCCTGGTTATTTGGCTGAGCGGGAAAGCTACGCGGGGCTTAACGGCGCCATCACCGAGACCATCGAGGGTGCCCGCACCGTGGATGCGCTCAGCCTTGGTCCGATCCGGCGTGCCCGGATCGATGCGGCCCTGCGCAACTGCTTTGAGAAAGAAAAGTACACGCTTGGCCTGCGTACAGTGCTGTTCCCGGTGGCCGAGCTTTCATTCTGGCTCCCGGTGGCAGGCGTGCTGCTGTGGGGTGGCTGGCTGTCCTCGCAGGATCTGGTCACCACCGGCATGGTGGCAACGGTTGCGCTGTACGCCATGCAGCTCATTGACCCCGTGGATACGCTCATCATGTGGATCGACGAGATTCAGGTTGGCGCCTCCTCGCTGGCCCGCATCGTGGGCATCCGTGAGGTCAAGGCCGATCGCATCGCCACCGACGCCATCCCCAGCGATGACTTGCTGGTGGTCGACAAGGCCCGCTACGCCTACCGTCCCGGGCACGATGTTCTCCATGGGATCGATCTCACGCTCAGGCCTGGGGAGCGAATTGCCATGGTGGGGCCCTCCGGCGCGGGCAAGTCCACGCTGGGGCGCCTGCTGGCCGGAATTCATGGGCCCACCTCGGGCTCGGTCACGGTAGGTGGCGTGCCGTTGGTGGACCGCCCGCTGGACGAGCTGCGCGGCGAGGTCGCCCTGGTCACCCAGGAACATCACGTTTTTGTGGGGACCTTGGCGGACAACGTTCGCTTGGGCAAGGCAGACGCCAGTGACGCCGAGATCGAAAAGGCCTTGGCCGACGTCGGATCCCTGGCGTGGGTGCGCGCCCTCCCCAAGGGCTTGGCTACCGAGGTGGGCTCGGGTTCGCACACGCTGACACCGGCCCAGGCGCAGGAGTTGGCGTTGGCCCGGCTGGTGCTGGCGGATCCGCACACGCTGGTGCTGGACGAGGCAACATCGTTGATCGATCCGCAGGCCGCCCGCGATCTGGAGTTCTCACTCAGTGCCGTCCTTGAGGGGCGGACCGTAGTGGCCATTGCGCATCGCCTGCACACCGCGCACGACGCCGATCGGGTGGCCGTGGTGGAAAAGGGGCGAATCTCGGAGCTGGGTTCGCACGATGAGCTGTTGGCGCAGAACGGTTCCTATGCGGCCATGTGGAATTCGTGGCGCCAAGACGCCTAGGGGCTAGGAAGTCATCCTGTTGGTCGGCCGGAAAAGCGCGTACCGTTCAAAGCGGGGGACGCGTTGGACCGGCCGGCCCGGTGCGTAACGACTTGGAATGACAAGTTGTAATGACAAGGAGTTAACCATGCCCGACAAACAGCCACACCACCACGAACACAAAAAGGTCGACAAGGGCCACGCCATCAAGGCCAAACGCGCTCTGAAAAAGGCGCGTGGAGCGGCCGATGAATCTGCGGATCCCGTAGCCCACATCACGAAGAAGCGATAGCGCCCGCGGCGAACCGCCGGCCAGCTATATGCGTATGCATGGAATAGCTGGCCGGCCATTTTCGTTATGCCAACCATGGAAACAAAATTCAAGAAGCGCATAGGGTTCCTGTCCTTCGGCCACTATGGAACGGGCCGCGGCTCGCAGACCAACTCGGCGGCCGACGCCCTGCATCAGGCGATCGACCTTTCCGTTGCCGCCGAGGAACTGGGCATCGACGGCGCATTCTTCCGCGTCCACCACTTTGCCCGGCAACAGGCGGCACCCTTTCCGCTGATGGCTGCCATCGCGGCGCGCACCAGCCGGATCGAGATCGGCACCGGCGTGATCGATATGCGCTACGAAAACCCGTTGTACATGGCGGAGCAGGCTGCAGCCACGGATTTGATCAGCGACGGTCGCCTGCAGATCGGCGTGAGCCGTGGTTCACCCGAGCCCGCCGCCAACGGCGCAGCCGATTTTGGCTACCACCCGCTCGACGGCGAAACGGCGGCTGACATGGCCCGCCGCCACACAGCTTCCTTCCGGCACGCGATTTCCGGCGCCGGCGTGGCCGAGCCCGGCGAACATGCGTACATGGGCGGGGAGCGTCTCCTGCGGATCGAGCCGCAGGCGCCGGGTCTGTCCGAACGTATTTGGTGGGGAGCCGGCTCCCGCGCTACCGCGATCTGGGCTGCGCAGCAGGGGATGAACCTCATGAGCTCAACGTTGCTGACCGAGGATACCGGCGTGCCGTTCGACCAGCTGCAGGCCGAACAGATCCAGTTGTTCCGCGACGAGTGGGTCAAGGCCGGTCACGCGTTCACACCACGAGTTTCGGTCAGCCGCAGCATCATCCCCGTGGTCGACGACACCGACCGGATGTACTTTGGCCTCCGCGCCCAAGCAGACAGTAAGGACCAGGTGGGCATGATTGACGGCCTGCTCTCACGCTTCGGCAAAAGCTACATGGGAGACCCCGCAGATATTGCTCGCGACCTCGCCGCCGACGCCGCCGTCCAGGCCGCGGACACGCTCATGCTCACGGTGCCCAACCAGCTCGGAGTTGCCTACAACACGAAGATGCTGGCCAATATTGCCGAGCACATCGCTCCCGCCATCGGCTGGGAGCCGGCACCCGGGTTTGCGCCGCATTCGCCCCGCCTGGAGGGCTGGGGAATGCAACGGCGGCCACGGTGGTAAAATCGGCATAGCAACCCCCTAATTTTTTAGCGATACCGGTCAGCTACTGGCCGAAAGAATCGCAACAAACGGCGGCGCAACATCGCCAGCCTGACGCCCACAACACCATAAAGTCTGGAATCCATGAGAAGAACAGCTCGCCAAACCCCACCCGCCCTCGCCGACGGTGCCATGCGCATCGTTGCCCTTGGTGGTTTGGGGGAGATTGGCCGTAACATGACCGTCTTCGAATACGCGGGAAAGCTGCTGATTGTTGACTGCGGCGTGCTGTTCCCCGAGGAGCACCACCCCGGCGTTGACGTCATCATCCCCGATTTCTCTTACCTGAAGAACCGCTGGCAGGACGTTGTTGGCCTGGTGCTGACTCACGGCCACGAGGACCACATTGGCGGTGTCCCGTACCTGCTCAAGCACCGCGGCGACATTCCTGTGATCTCCGCAAAGCTGACCCTTGCGTTCCTGAAGACCAAACTTGATGAACACCGCATCAAGGGCAAGCTGGTCCAGGTCAAGGAAGGCGACCGCCGCAAGTTCGGCCCGTTCGACGTCGAATTCCTTGCCGTTAACCACTCCATCCCGGACGGCCTGGCTGTCGCCATCCGTACGCCCGCCGGCCTCGTGCTGGAAACCGGCGACTTCAAGATGGACCAGTTCCCGCTGGACAAGCGCATCACCGACCTGGCCGGCTTTGCCCGTCTGGGTGAGGAAGGCGTGGACTTGTTCCTGCCTGACTCCACCAACGCCGAGGTTCCGGGCTTCCTGGCAGCCGAGGCTGACCTGATTCCGGCCATCGACCAGGTCATGCGCACAGCCCCGCGCCGTGTTGTTGTTTCCAGCTTCGCGAGCCACGTGCACCGCATCCAGCAGATCATCGACTCTGCCCACAAGTACAACCGCAAGATCGCCTTCGTTGGCCGTTCCATGGTCCGCAACATGACCACGGCGCGCGAACTTGGCTACCTGAAGATCCCGCGCGGCATGCTCGTTGACGCCAAGGAACTTGAGCGCATGGCCCCCAACAAGGCCGTTCTAATCTGCACCGGTTCACAGGGTGAGCCCATGGCCGCCCTGGCGCGTATGGCGAGCGGCGATCACCAGATCAACCTGACCGAGGGCGACACGGTTCTGTTGGCCAGCTCGCTGGTTCCCGGTAACGAGTCCTCGATCTACCGCCTCATCAACGACCTCACCAAGCAGGGCGCCAACGTTGTCCACAAGGGTAACGCCAAGGTGCACGTCTCTGGTCACGCAAGTGCTGGCGAGCTCGTGTACTGCTACAACCTGGTTCGCCCGAAGAACGTCATGCCGGTGCACGGTGAATACCGTCACCTGAAGGCTAACGCCGAGCTGGCCGTCCGCACCGGTGTTGACCCGAAGAACGCCTTCATCCTTGAAGACGGCACCACGATCGACCTCAAGGACGGCGTTGTCAAGGTATCCGGTAGCGTTCCGGCTGCTTACGTCTACGTCGAGAACATGATTCCGGGTGCGGCCACCGAGGAGTCCCTGCAGGATCGCATTCGTTTGGCCGAAGACGGTGCGGTTACCGTTCTGCTGATCGTCGATCCCGACAGCGGCAAGATCGAAGAAGACCCGGAGTACTTCGCCGTGGGCTTCAACCTCGCCGAGAAGGACATCGACAAGGCCACCGTCATCGTTGAGAAGACCATTGCTTCGCTTCGCGGAGAGAAGACGGGCCACGGTGCCGAGAAGGCTATCGCCGAGGCCCTGCTGCGTTGGTCGGACCGCGCACTTCGCCGCAAGCCGGTCTACACGGTCATCATCGTCGAAGCATAAGTCACCAGCTTTTCGCTCGGCCCACGTGCCGCCGTCGTTCGTTAAGAACGACGGCGGCACTTGGCTTTAACGGTGCCTACTTCGCGAGAACGGGGCCAACCCGCGAGAACGGCGTATCTTGTGGGGCGCTTGGCGGCTTCGCCCCGTTTTGGCGAGCGGTAGCCATGGAAGGGGTCATTCGCCGCGGAGTTTGTCCATGTCGCGGCGGTCCTTTTTGGTGGGCCGGCCGGTCCCGCGGTCGCGTTGCGGCAGGCCAAGTGCCGGCAACACAGGGCGCGGGGGAGTGTGGTCGGTGAAGCAGTGGCTGGCCGCCTCGGCGCCGACCCGCTTGTTGATGAGTGCGCGGACTTCCAAAATGCGGTCGTAACCGGGCTGACGGACACGGATGGTGTCGCCCGGGACCACGGTTTGGGAGGCCTTGGCATTTGCGTCATTGAGTTTCACGTGGCCAGCGCGGCAGGCAGCCGTGGCCATTGAGCGGGTCTTGTAGGCCCTGATGGACCACAACCAGGCGTCAATGCGCACTGAGGCGGGCGCGTTCTTGGGAATGCTCATAGTTCCACCACTCTATCCCGGGCGCCGTCCACGAAAAATGACACCGATCCCCCCTTCGGATCCCGGGATCGCGGGAGCCGAAAGCGGGATCGGTGTCAGAAGCCGTTCAGGGTCAGGCTTGGTTGCTGAACGCGGCGTCGAAGGACAGCTCGGACGGGGCAAAATCGAACTTCTTCAACGCGGCCAGGGCCTCGGGTGCACCCTGGAGACGGTCCATGCCGGCGTCTTCCCACTCCACGGAGATGGGGCCGTCATAGCCAATGGCCGTTAGAGCACGGAATGAGGATTCCCAGGGGACATCTCCGCGGCCAGCCGAGACAAAGTCCCAGCCACGGCGCGGATCGCCCCATGGCAGGTGCGAGCCCATGACAGTGTTGCGGCCGGTGGGGCGCAGCTTCGTGTCCTTGCAGTCAACGTGGTAAATCCGGTCCTTGAAGTCCCAGATGAAGGAGACTGGGTCAATGCCCTGCCACATGAAGTGGCTCGGGTCCCAGTTCAGGCCGAATGCCTCGCGGTGGCCGATGGCTTCAAGGGAGCGCACGGTAGTCCAGTAGTCGTAGGCGATCTCGGAGGGGTGAACCTCGTGGGCGAAGCGCACACCGCATTCGTCGAAGACGTCAAGGATCGGGTTCCAGCGATCGGCGAAGTCCTGGTAGCCAGCCTCGATCACGGATTCCGGAACAGGCGGGAACATGGCCACGTACTGCCAGATCGAGGAGCCGGTGAAACCAACCACTGTCTTGACGCCAAGGGCCTGGGCCAAACGGGCGGTCAGCTTCATCTCCTCGGCCGCGCGCTGACGCACGCCCTCGGGGTCGCCGTCGCCCCACACCTTGGCGCTCACAATCGCCTGGTGGCGGAAGTCGATGGGGTCATCGCAGACGGCCTGGCCTTTGAGGTGGTTGGAGATGGCCCAGACCTTGAGGTTGTATTTGTCCAGGACGGCGAGCTTGGACTTGACGTAGCCGGGTTCGTCCCAGCGCCAGGCGTCCAGGTGGTCCCCGGAGACGGCGATTTCCAGTCCGTCGTAGCCCCAGCCGGACGCCAGGCGGGCGACTTCCTCGAACGGGAGGTCGGCCCACTGGCCGGTGAACAGAGTATAGGGGCGGGGCATGTCAGGCTCCTTCAGAAGCTAGGTGCGGGCCAGGGGGACGGTGGAGCTTTTCGCGGCGGCGGACTCTTCAATGGCGTTCAGGATCCGTTGCACCTCAAGGCCGTCCTCGAACGACGGCGACGGCGGGGTTCCGGTGCTGATAGCCGTGAGGAAGTCGCGGATCTCATGCGTGAACGTGTGCTCCCAGCCGATGATGTGGCCCTGCGGCCACCAGGTTTCAAGGTACGGGTGGTCGGGCTCGCTGACCAGAATCCGGCGGAAGCCCTGCTCGCGGGCGGGTGCGGTGGCGTCGAGGAAGTGGAGTTCGTTGAGGTTTTCCAGGTCGAACAGCAGGGAACCCTTATCCCCGTAGATCTCCAGGGTCAGCGCGTTTTTCCGGCCGGTGGCCACCCGGGAGACCTCCACTGAGGCGATGGCCCCGGAGGCGAGGGACAGCGTGGCCCAGGCGGCGTCGTCGACCGTGACGCCCTCCATGCCGGCCGCCCCGGGGCGGCGGTCCACGAAGGTGTGCAGGCGGCCGGAAACCTCGGTGACCCGGTCCCCGAGCAGGAACAGGACCTGGTCGATGGCGTGCGAGGCGATGTCCCCGAGCGCCCCGGAACCGGCGGTTTCCTTCCTCAGCCGCCAGCTCATGGGCGCGGTTTCGTCCGCCAGCC
>JBKKBD010000197.1:0-18536 GCA_046714315.1 Specibacter sp. | reverse complement strand
TCGTGAGTTTTTCGACCACTACTGCGGGTCAGTTGATTAAGCTGCGGGTGTTAGCCCTGGTACGGCTTGGCGGAGATGATCTCCACCGGGATTTCGCGGCCATTGGGCGCCTGGTAGCTGAGCTTGTCGCCCACCTTGGAACCCATGATGGCCTCGCCGAGTGCCGAGCGCTCGCTGTAGACCTCGAGGTCACCGGCCCCAACCTCGCGGCTGCCAAGCAGGAAAGTTGTTTCGTCACCTGCGATGGTGGCCACAACAACCATGCCCTGCTCCACGATGCCGTCGTCGGCCGGGGCCTCGCCCACGCGGGCATAGCGCAGCATTTCGCTGAGCTGGCGGATGCGGGCCTCGATCTTGCCCTGCTCGTCCTTGGCGGCGTGGTAGCCGCCGTTCTCCTTCAAGTCGCCTTCCTGGCGGGCTTGCTCGATCTTGCTGACGATCTCGGCGCGGCCGGGACCGGACAGCTCGGTGAGCTCAGCCTGCAAGCGGTTGAAGGCTTCCTGAGTCAGCCATGCAGAGGGGGGCGCACTGTTGGTGGTAGCCACGAAGTTCTCCTTGAATGTACAAAAGCAAAGGCCCCGCTGCAGGTTATCCACTGACAGCTCGGGTGCATGCAACCTGAAAGGCGCACAAACCACGCGCTGAAACTCAATGTCTCACCTAGCGGGGCAGATGGTAATAGATTCCAGTTTAGTCAATAAGAGAGATAAACCCAAGAATGGGGGTGATCGGTGTTACGCCGGGTCCACGATCCAGCAGTTTTCCACCAAGCCGGTGACGGCCAAAGCATCCGTTCGCAGTTCACCACGGACCACGGTGGTGCGGCCATTCTCCGAACCAACATCCTTGCTGTTCGGGCCAACCGTGATGACCTTCCAGCCAACCACGGCATAGGCGTTGTCCAGGGCGTGTATCTCGCAGGCAGCTGTTGCCTCGGGGTCCTTGGACACCGTCAGGTCCACGGTGGTCACTGTGTCATCAACCACGTTGTAACTGACGATTTTCTGGGTAACACCGTTGTTGCCGCCAATAATGGCCCATAGAATCCACGAAAGTGACAAAACAGCCGCCACGATCAGGAGAATCTTTTGGGTCTTTTTGGACACGGTTCGCTTGGGCGCGCCGTATCGATTGGTTAGGCTGGTAGGTGCTGAAGAATCAGAGTTTGTCACTGCATCCACTTGTGTCTGTTCCGCGGGGTTGCCGCGGTCTGGCCGCCCCAGCGACGGGGCGTTGGACTAAGACAAGTTTAGCGTTTATTCGGCGCCCGCTTTGCCTCGCAGATCCACGTAAGTTCGACGCCGGTCCCCACCGGTGTTCACCCTCAACCGTCCGCGGCTCGACAGCAGCCAGGTTCCACCAGAATCGAAAGAAGCCCCACGTGAACAGCAATGAGCGGAACATCACCGAGCACGCAATGGCCGCCCCGCTGCGTCTTTTGGCGGTCCACGCCCACCCCGATGACGAAGCCAGCAAAGGCGCGGCCATGATGGCCTCGTACGCTGCCTCCGGTGTTGGCGTCATGGTGGCAACCTGCACCGGCGGAGAACGCGGAGACATTCAGAACCCGGCCCTTGTTGGAGATGCCCACTCGGCTCGCGACATGGGCGGCGCCCGTCGTGCGGAAATGGCCAAGTCGGCAGAGATCCTCGGCATTGCGCACCGGTGGCTGGGGTTCACCGACTCCGGTCTCCCGGAAGGTGAGCCGTTGCCTGAATTGCCGGCGAACTGCTTTGCCTTGACGCCCTTGGAAACCGCTGCCGCGCCGCTGGTCCGCCTGGTCCGGCGCTTCAAGCCGCACGTGATTGTGTCCTACGACGAAAATGGCGGCTACCCCCACCCCGATCACATCATGGCCCACAAGGTTGCCGTCGAGGCTTTCAATGCCGCAGGGGATCCGGAGAAATACCTGGGAACCGGCGACGCCTGGGAGCCGTCAAAGCTGTACTACGATCTAGCATTCAATCCGCAGCGCTTCCGCGCACTCCACTTCGCCTTGGAAGAGGCAGGCCTAGCCTCGCCCTACGCCGAGCGCCTTGCCGCCTGGCTCGAAGGCGACCCCGAAGGGCACACCCCTCCAGTCAGCTCTCACCCGACCACAACGCAGATCGACTGCGGTGACTACTTTGACACCCGCGACGATGCCCTGCGAGCTCACGCCACCCAGATTGACCCTGAAGGATTCTTCTTCGCTGTGAGCCCCTCGATGCAACGCAAAGTGTGGCCGTGGGAGGACTATTCGTTGATCGAATCCCGCGTTCCCACCACCACGCCGGAGAACGACCTGTTTGCTGGCTTACGATAGACAGTGGACGTTTTCCCGACGGCACCAGCCACACCGGGGATGAAACGAAAGACGAATTGTGCTTAATTTGATGTTGCTTGCCACCACCGACCCTGCGATTCCCACCCAGCCCGGTCTTCGCCCCGGCCTGACCGAGGACCAGGTCACCCCTGGTCTTCTCGGGTTCATCGTCACCTTCGCCATCGTGGCGATCATGTTTTTCCTCATCCGTGACATGGTCAAGCGGGTACGCCGCGTCCGTTACCGCGCTCAGGTTGAAGAGGGCCGCGTCGGCGGTTCGCATGGCCCGGCCGCCGATCACATGGGCATTCCGATCAGGTCGGACGACGCCGACACTTCCGTTCCGGAGAGCACCCCGGCTTCGGCGGGGGAGCCTGAGGCCGGCGCCGATGAAGTTGGTGCGCCCGAAGTTGGCGCCCCTGATAATGGCGCCTCGGCGCCAGAGAAAAAATAGCTCTTAGCGATGAACAGGCTGGCGGGTGAACCAAGTGCGTATCTCCGCCAGCATGCGCACAACCCCGTAGATTGGCAGCCGTTTGACGAGGCTGCCTTCGCGGAAGCGGCAGCACGCAATGTTCCCATTTTTCTTTCGGTGGGGTACGCCGCGTGCCATTGGTGCCACGTCATGGCCGGGGAATCCTTCGAGGACCCGGCCATTGGCGACTACCTGAACACGCACTTTGTCTCCATCAAGGTTGACCGCGAGGAACGTCCCGACGTGGACGACGCCTTCATGGCTGCCACCCAGGCGCTCAGCGGTGAGGGTGGCTGGCCGATGAGCGTGTTTCTGACCCCCGCGGGCCGGGCCTTTCACGCCGGAACCTACTTCCCGCCGTCGCCCGTTTCTGGCCGACCTTCCTTCATGCAGGTACTTGCGGCCGTTCAAGAAGCGTGGACCGAGCGCCGCGATCAGGTGGAACGCACCGCTGCCGAGCTGGCCCAGGCCCTTTCCCAGCCGTTGTGGACCGTGCGGGCTTCTCCATCCGCCGGAGTAGAGCTTGGTATGGCGGACCGCCCGGACTGGGCCGGGGCGGCTGCGGCTTCCGTTGCCGCCATGTCCGACGCCGAGGACCTTGTTCACGGTGGTTTGGGCCAGGCGCCGAAATTCCCGCCAACTCCCGCCTTGGAATTCCTGCTGCGGCACGCCGCCTCGGGCGCGGACACAGCCCCTCGCGCCCACGGGCTGGCGGGGAGGACCTTGGGGGCCATGGTTCATTCGGCACTCTTCGACCAGCTTGGCGGAGGATTCGCCCGCTATAGTGTGAGCGCCGATTGGTCCGAGCCGCACTACGAAAAAATGCTCTACGACAACGCCGGACTGCTGCGGGTGTTGGCGCAGTGGATCCGGCTCGCCGAACAGGCTCCCGCCGCCGGAACGCCCGCCGCCGGAACTCCAGCAAGTGCTGTGGCGCCACTTAGCGTCGCCGACGCACGGGAGGCGACTGCCGCCGTCGTGCATTGGCTTATGCGGGAAATGCGGCTGCCAGGTGGGGCGTTCGCGTCGTCCCTGGATGCCGATACTGTCATCGACGGCATTCATCACGAAGGTGCCAGCTACCAATGGGCCATGGCGGAGGTACAGCAGGCGGCACGCGAGTGCACGGCCACCGAAAACGAGGCCCTGGCGCTGGCCGATGCCGTGGCCGGTGCCATGCGAGTTGGTGTGGAGGCGGTGCCCCTCAACCCCGGGCGCGCTCTTTCCAAGGTGCAGCGTGAGGCCTGGGAACGGATCAAGCCCGCCCTCCTGACCGCCCGAGCCCGCCGGGTCATGCCAGCGCGTGATGACAAGGTCGTTGCGGCCTGGAACGCCATGCTCATGGGCGCGCTGGCGGAAGCGGCCATGGTGTTTGAGGAGCCCGCCTGGCTGGCCGCCGCCGTCGAACTTGGCGAATATTTGCAGACGGTCCATTGGGACGGGCAGCTGTTCCGCGTCTCGCACAGCGGCGCGGCGCGCGGCATCAAGGGCCTGTTGGAGGATTATGCGGCGTGCGCCAACGCCTACCTGGTGCTGTATTCAGCCACGGGCGATCCGCGCTGGTTTGATTTTGCCGGGCAGCTGGTTCAGGTACTGGAGGAGGATTTCATTGCCGACGGCGTGGTGTTCAACCATGGGGCCCACGGGGATTCGGCTGCGGCATTGCAGGGCTCGCGATTTGCCGATCCGTTCGACAACGCCACGGCCAGTGCGGTTGCGTTGCTCGCCGGTGCGTTCGCTTCGTGGGCTGCGTACACGGGATCGCACAGGCACACGGTGATAGTTGAGAATCTGTTGGCCGGTGTCCCTGAGCTGGCGCGGCGTGCGCCCCGGTCAGCGGGTGGGCTGCTTGCGGTGGCCCAGGCCCTGGTGGCCGGTCCGCTTGAGCTCGCCGTGGTTGGTCCGGCTGGCCCCGCTCGAGATGCCCTGTTGCGCCAGGGGTGGCTTTCGCCCTCACCGGGGATGGTCCTTGCTGTGTGGGATGGTTCTGGTGCCGCGCCCGTGCCGCTCCTTGAGGGACGTTCGCCGATTCTGAGCGGGGACGCGGCCCGTGGGCCAGCCCGTGGGCCAGGCGGTGGGCCGGTCGGTGCGTCGCTGGCCTACGTCTGCCGAAACATGGTGTGCGCCCGGCCGGTGGGAACAGCGCAGGAACTCCGCGAACTCCTGCGGTGACTTCTTTGATTGCAGTGATCCCGATGAGAACTGTCCTTTGTGCCAGTCTTTGTCGCAACGCCCGCAACAGTCACGTGAATGTTGCGGCAACCGGGTAGATTGTTCGGAACACTTCTCCATCCGGGGATCTGTGGGGAGATTCCGGAAGGAAACAAGAATGCGTGTACTTCGTCGTGTCGTTTTTCCCATCGTGTGGCTGCTGATTTTCAGCGTCATTGCGGTGGCTCTAGTCAAGATCGCCTTTATCGACGGGCTCAAGGATCAAGGTGAGCAGCTGGTTCCGGATGCTCGAATTCAGGCCCCCGTTATTGCAGCTGCGCGGGCTACTGTCACCAACAATGTGGAAATGACAGGCACAGTCCAAGCCGACGCCGCCATTCCCGTTCGCTCCACTGCTGTTGGAAAAGTTGTCTACTTCTTCGTTGACGAAGGCGCGCAACTTGCCGCGGGGGATAGGATCTACCAGATCCGCAGCGAGGTTGCTCCGGAACCCGTCGCCGTTGTTGACGACGCCGAGGAGCCCAACGAATCTGCGGATCCAGCACCCGGTCCGGTCTATTCCTACACGGATGTGGTGGCCACGGAGGCCGGAATCCTGGACACCCTGACGGTATTGATGAATCAAGAAACCAGTGTGGGCGAGACCGCCGGAACCATTGCGCCAGGCACGTTTTCAATCACCGGCTCATTGACAACGGCACAACAATTTCGACTCATGGGCAGGCCAACCACCGCCTCAGGAACCGTCACCAATGGCCCGGCCCCGTTCACCTGCCAAGATGTGGAGCTCAGTAACGCTACTCCTGAAGCCGGCACCGGCGCAGCCGTTGTGGGTCCCGGGGTTCCTGACATGATGGCCGCCCCTGCGGCTGAGGCCGGCAGTGGTCAGGTCAGCTGTTCCATTCCTACCGAGGTGGAGGTCTTTCCCGGTCTCGGAGCAAGCATCACCCTAACGGCCGGAGAAGCGAAAGATGTCCTGACCCTGCCGCTCACCGCTGTGAAGGGCAGTGTCCAAAATGGCATCGTCTGGATCCAGACGCCTGAAGGTGGAGCACCCGAAGAACGCGATGTAGTCCTGGGTCTCAATGACGGCAACCAGGTGGAGATTGCCTCCGGCCTCAAGGAAGGCGAACAGGTTCTCGAATTTGTTCCGGGCACCGACGCCGTCATGCCTGACGGGCAAATGGCCGGCTACGGCATGGTCGGCGGCTGACCATGACAAGTATTTTCGATAATCAGAATGAGGGCTTTTCCGAGGAGCCGTCCCAAGAAACGGACGACGGCGGTGACCTCGCCGAACGCTCGGAGGGCACGGTCAGCGAATTTGACGGCCACACCGCGCCGTTTGTAGACCTTCGCAACGTCACACGTACCGTGATTCTTCCCGACGATCAAGAGCTCCACATCCTGCGCGGCATCGACCTGCAGGTGCGGATCGGCGATCACACCGCCATCGTCGGACGATCCGGCTGCGGGAAGTCCACCTTGTTGAACATTCTGGGTCTGCTCGATGTGCCCAGCAGCGGCGAGATGTTCTTTGACGGGACACCGGTGGACAAGCTGGGGAACAACACCCGGGCCAAATTGCGCGGAGCCAGCATCGGATTCATCTTCCAGCAGTTTAACCTGCTGCCCGGACGCACGGCCTTGGAAAATGTGGTGACGCCGTTGATGTACGCGGGACGCAAGGAATTTTGGCGCCGCAATGCCATCGGCATGGAGATGCTCGAACGGGTGGGGCTGGCAGCCCGGGCAAGCACCCAGCCGCACATGCTTTCCGGTGGCGAACAGCAGCGTGTGGCCATTGCGCGGGCTCTGGTCCGCAGGCCAAAGCTCATCCTCGCCGATGAGCCAACCGGCGCCCTCGACGTGGAAACCGGGCAGGCCGTGATGGACCTACTGGACACTATTGCCACCGAATCGGGGGCCGCGCTGGTCACCATCACGCACGATCTCAACGTGGCGGCCCGGGCACGCACCCGATACCGCCTCGACGCTGGTGTCTTGTCTGCCACGGATGGCATTCCGACGGCCGAAGCACTCATGGCGGTGAGCGCATGACGGGGATCATTTCAGCCATGGTCGAGGCGTGGAGCGAACTGCGCATTCACAAGACCCGCGTCCTACTGGCCCTGATCGGCGTCGCACTTTCGGTGGCGGTTCTCACCACGGTGGTGGGGGTTGGCAACCTGGCACGGGAAGGTATTCGGCTAGATTCCGAGCGCAACGGTGGCCGCGAGGCGACCCTCACGGTCAGTATCCAGTCCGGCCAGCCCGGCACCCCCAACGCTGAAGCCCCTGACGCCGTGCGGACGACCGAAATTCTCGACGCCACCATAGAACGCTACGGATTCACCCACGCCAGCCAACTCCTGCGCTCCCAAGCCCGGTTCCAGTTCCCCAGTGGGGTGCAGAACGTGGAACTGCAGGTGGTGGACCCGCCCTACGGAACCATTCATCGCGTGGACGTCACCGAAGGTGCGTGGTTTGCCGCCGACGACGCCGACCGCATGGCTCCCGCCGTCGTCGTCAATGAAGCGTTTTACAACGCCGCCGGACGGCCCAACCTCACCACCGAACCCCAAGTGAGCGTTCTGGGTGACAGCCCGGCAACGGCCGTGATTATCGGCATCATGCCGGACGCTTATCCGCAGGCGATGCCACAGGCGTTCATGCTGACCGAGGCGGCGGCCGCTGTTGGGATTGGTGGGGACCAATTTGGCATGGGCCAGGAACTGCGAATTTGGGTGCCCACCCCCATGGCTCAAGAGCTGGTGGATACGCTCACCGCCGATCTGACGCAACAATTTCCCGGCTCATATGTCGGCGTGTACCGCAGCGACTATGCGGCGTACGGGGATCCCTTTGCCATGGTGCAGATTATGGTTTCCGGAATTGCCGGGCTGATTCTGTTGCTCGGCGCCGTGGGGCTGCTGAACATTTCCATGGTGACGGTCCGCTACCGGGTCCGTGAAATTGGCATCCGGCGCAGTTTCGGCGCCACCTCGGGCCGAATTTTCACCGGCGTCATGATGGAATCGGTGGTGGGAACCACGGTTGCAGGAGCCGTTGGCGTGATGCTCGCAGTTGCGATCGTCAAGAACCCCTTCGTGGAATCCAAGGTTGCACCGGGACTGGATGTTTACCCGGCGTTCCCGCTAGAGGCTGCACTCCTCGGCCTCGGCGCGGCCGTGCTGGTGGGTGCGCTGGCCGGAGCCATTCCGGCCCTCGTGGCCATCAGGGTCAAGGTCATCGACGCGATCCGCTTCTAGACTCCCTGTCCAAAATCACAGATCAGGCGAACTTTCCGCGCGAAAAGTCGCCTGATCTGTGGTTTGGACGATCAGGCGAAGACCACCAGGGTTACGGCCAGGAAGTGGCACGCAAATCCGGCCACGGTCAGTGCGTGGAAGAGTTCATGGAAGCCAAAATGCTGGTGGCTGAAGTTCGGTTTCTTGATCCCGTAGATCACGGCGCCGGCGATGTACATGGCGCCGCCTGCGCAAATGAGCAGTGTTGGCGTGCCGCCGGCCGCCCAGAATTGCGGGAGGAAGAACAACGCCGTGGTTCCGAGTAGGACGTAGATGGGGACATACAACCAGCGGGGCGCACCAACCCACAAGACCCGGAACAGCACCCCGGCCACCGCTCCGATCCAGATCATCCACAACAACAAGGTGGCGGTGGGGCGGGGCAGCATCAGGTAGGACAGCGGCGTGTAGGAACCGGCGATGACCAGCATGATGTTGCTGTGGTCCAGCCGTTTGAGCGTGGCTCGGGTGGTGGGGGACCAGTTGCCGCGATGATATAGCGCGCTCGTGCCAAAAAGAAGAACGCCTGTCGCAATGTAAATCGCGCAGGTGATTCTTGCGGCCGCACTGGGGGCTAGGGCCACGAGGATGATGCCGGCGATCAGCACAACAGGTGCACTTGCCGCATGCAGCCAGCCCCGCCAGGTTGGTTTGTGCTCTATTTCGGAGAGGCTGGTCATGGGAAAAGCATATCGCAGCGCGACGCTATGTTACTGATCGGTAATGTGTGCCTTGGCGGGATTCAATGTAACCAGCGGGTAATCTAGTGCTAGCAAGATTCGTACGGCCGCAGGGCCATTATTCGCAAAGGTCCGGTGCATTCTTATGCGGTTGTCTACCGCTTCCTTGCGGATGCCAAAGTTGTTGTACAACTACTATGAACGGCGATTGGCCCGCGCCCTCGATGCCAGCAGAGTCCCTGCCCACATTGGCGTAATGGTTGACGGCAACCGCCGCTGGGCCAAACAATTCAACGCCCCCACAAGCGAAGGTCACCAGGCCGGCGCCGACAAGATCCTGGAATTTCTGGGTTGGTGCCAGGACCTCGGCGTCAAGGTTGTCACGCTCTACATGCTCTCTACCGACAACATGAGCCGCTCACCAGAAGAGCTTGACGAGCTCATGGGCATCATCGCCAATACCCTTGACCTGCTCGACGCCGATGCCGACATCAGCGTCCACGCCATGGGTGCACCGGAACTGCTACCTGACTACCTCGCGGCCCGGCTTTCATCGTTGACGGCACGCGTCCCGGCCAAGGAGCGCATCCACGTCAACATGGCCATCGGCTACGGTGGCCGGCGCGAAATTGTCGATGCCGTCAGCGAGCTCCTCCATGATGCCAACAAAGCAGGACGGACCATGGTTGATGTTGCTGACTCACTCACCGTGGATGACATTTCGAAGTACCTTTACACGCGCGGCCAGCCTGATCCGGACCTGGTCATCCGCACCTCCGGCGAGCAGCGCCTCTCCGGTTTCCTAATGTGGCAAAGCGCTTACAGCGAGTTTTACTTCTGCGAAGCGCTCTGGCCGGCTTTTAGGAAGATTGATTTCCTGCGCGCCCTACGCGATTATGCCGGGCGCAGCCGCCGCTTCGGCGCATAAGAGATTCCGCTCCGGGCCGCGGACTCGACGCCGTCGTTCGCCGTCGCACAGCCGGGCAACATCGCCGTCACCCAAAGTTCACATCAACGTCACCAGACACGCCCCGGAAATGTACCCGGTAGCCCATCAAAGCGGCGTAGCTTTGGGCATAACGGAGGGCAACTCCGCCCGACGTACCGATTGGAATCCGGACTCGTTTGAAGGTCCGGAGGGCTGGAGCGTAACGTGGTCGAAACCATGAACCTTGAGCAGCATTCACAAGGCCCGCACACTGGGGCAAAATTGCGTACGTATGTCATCGACACCTCTGTTTTACTGTCCGATCCGCGTGCCATCGTCCGCTTTGCCGAGCACCAGGTTGTGGTGCCGATTGTGGTGGTTTCCGAGCTGGAGGGCAAGCGCCACGATCCCGAGCTGGGCTACTTTGCCCGCACAGCCCTGCGTCTGCTCGATGACCTGCGCGCACAGCATGGCAGCCTCGCCTCGCCGGTTCCCTTGGGGAACGACGGCGGAATGTTCCGTGTGGAGCTCAATCACGTTTCGCTCGAGGTGCTTCCGGCGGGCATGCGGGGCATGGACAACGATTCGCGCATCCTTGCGGTCGCCAAGAACCTGGCCAACGAAGGTCACGCCGTCACGGTGGTCTCCAAGGACGTACCGATGCGCGTCAAGGCGTCCGCGCTGGGTTTGGTGGCGGAGGAATACCGCAATGAACTCGTGCAGGATTCAGGCTGGACAGGTGTTGGTGAAGTCGACGCCACCGAGGCCGAGATGACAGCCCTGTACAACCACGAGCCGGTACCGATCCCCGATGCTTCGGTCCTGCCGGTCAACACCTCGCTTGTCATTACCAGCAACAGGGGATCTGCGCTGGGCCGCGTTGGCGCAGACCAGCAGGTCCGGCTGGTGCGCGGAGACCGGGAGGTCTTTGGTTTGCACGGCCGCTCGGCCGAACAGCGTCTTGCCTTGGATCTTCTGTCGGATCCGGAAGTTGGCATCGTCTCCCTCGGTGGCAGGGCAGGAACCGGCAAGAGCGCGCTGGCCCTGTGTGCAGGGTTGGAGGCGGTTCTGGAGCGCAACGAACACCGCAAGGTGGTGGTGTTCCGGCCCCTGTACGCTGTGGGCGGTCAGGAGCTCGGCTACCTGCCCGGTTCCGAAAGCGAGAAGATGAACCCGTGGGCACAGGCAGTGTTCGACACTCTTGGATCCGTGGTTTCAGACACGCTCATGGACGAGATCATGGAACGCGGACTGTTGGAGGTGCTGCCGCTGACTCACATTCGCGGACGCTCCCTCCACGATTCCTTCGTGATTGTTGATGAAGCACAGTCGCTCGAGAAGAACGTGCTGCTGACGGTCATGAGCCGCATTGGCCAACGCTCGAAGATTGTTCTCACCCACGACGTCGCCCAGCGCGACAATCTTCGGGTGGGCCGGCACGATGGCATCGTGGCCGTGGTCGAGACGCTCAAGGGTCACCCGCTCTTTGGACACGTCACGCTCACCCGCTCCGAACGCTCACCCATCGCCGCCCTCGTGACAGAAATGTTGGAGCGGGCAGAAATCTAGTCCCCCTATTTCATCTGTGTGGCAGTTGTTAGACGAAAAACACCGGAAATCGGTGAAATCGGTCCACTAACTGCCACACAGATATTAGGAGGGAGGAAGAATTCTTTGGCTACTACTCAGTGCCCAGATCCCACGGGATGTGGGCCCTGACGTCTGTCAGCCCCATGCTGACTTCTTCAAAGAGGTCATCGAGCATGTACTCATCGATACCCAGAATGATCATCCAATGCCCGGCTCCGGCGGTGCTGCCGTCTAGCGACTGGGAGGCCACGCAGATACCCGTTTCCAGGTCGATGCGGACGGCGGTGCGGCCGGGAAACAACAAGGGGGCATCGGCGAAAAGTGGCCGGTAGCTGGCATTGGGAGTCAGTACAGCCTCAATGGCGGCTCTGCCATGGTGGGTGACAGTGGCGATGTGCTCAATTTCTGCCACGTTGGCAAAGGGGGCCTCCAGCGGAACAGGGCGATCGCCCGCCAGTTCCACGGGATCCAGTGCGGCAGCCGATCTGCCTGAGCCATAAGCTGGCTCGCCATAAAGGGCCTCGGGGCGGCGAACCACGTAGCCGTCACCGTCCTTCACCGGGTTCACCAAAGAAGGCGGCAGTAGCCAGGGCTTGCGGTTTCCGCTGATGAATAGCGAGTCCTTGGACTCATTGATTTTGGTGGTGCTGGCCAACAGCTTTCCCTCGGGCGTCTCAACCCGGAGGGCTCCGGGGCGGCGGACCCAACAGTTCATGGCCAGGGCCGGAGCAAGATGCGCGGGGCCTGCGCCCACCACCCAACTTGTCCCTGCGCCGCCGTCGGCCTGGGTAGGAAACTTGCGGTGCAGCTCGAACCGCAATGTCTGCCAACGCCACGGTGAAGACCTGCAAATGTGCCTAAATGACTCGGCCGAGTACGAGGAGGTGCTCATATCCACAGCTTAGACCCGGCGCCGCACATTCCCCCCGAAGTGTGGGGGATTGGCGTAGCATCGCGCTATGGTCACACGGCTGATGGACTTGTGGGGGAGCAGTCTCCCCGCCTTCCTGTGCGTCGCGGTCGCCTGCCTGTATCTGCTGTGGCTCGCCGTCGTCTTGAGCGTTGTTGATGTCCGCACGCACATCTTGCCCAACCGCTACGTCCTGCCGGCCTATCCGGTCGCGGGAGTGCTGTTGGTGACGGCTGCGCTCGCCGCCGGTGCTCCACAGTACCTGGCGGGTGCCGCTGGCGGTGCGGTTGCCATGGCTGGCCTGTATTTCTTGCTGTGGGCCGTTCACCCGTCCGGATTGGGGCTCGGGGATGTGAAACTGGCTGGCGTTCTTGGGCTGTTCCTGGGTTTCCTGAGCTGGCAGCACGTGGCATTGGGTGCGGCGGCAGGATTTGTTATTGGAGGTATGTGGGCGCTGGCCCTCGTGGTGAGCGGCCGCGGAACCGCCAAATCGGCTATTCCTTTTGGGCCGTCAATGATGGCGGGAACACTCGCGGTCATGCTTCTGGTTCCGGGCTGAGGGATCTGCGCCAGCCCTGGACCCCGCGTGGACCCCGAAAGCTAGATGCTAGTGACGTAGCTGCCCGCGGGACCTGAAAGGGGTTCGTGGGTGGTCACATAGGCGCCAACTGCTCCGGAGTGGGAAACAGTGGTGGTCACGTAGTGGCCGGTGGGTTCCGAGGAGGGGCTTGTGGTGGTTACATAAGCGCCATGGTGGGCGGTCACTAGGCGTGCTGAAAGAGTAGTGGAGTTCATAATAAATCCTTTGCTGTTGCTTGTTTTGGGCGCAACAAATAGCGCCCAGATGTCATTGGACTAGAGGGAGCGTTGCTCCCGTGGCCGGTTATTCGGCGGAGATGTCAGCAGACTGGCACGAGGAGCACAAGCCCCAGAAGGTAACTTCGGCCATCTGAATGGTGAAGCCGTTGGTGTTCGACGGCGTGAGGCAGGGGCTGGCCCCGATGGCGCAGTCCACGTCCTCAACGCTCCCGCAGTTGAGGCAGGCCACGTGATGGTGATTGTCACCCACGCGACTCTCATAGAGGGCCGCCGATCCGGCCGGTTCGATCTTGCGAATCAATCCGGCAGCCACAAGGGCGGCCAGTACGCCGTAGACAGCCTGCAGGGAAGTCTTCGGCAGCGCAGTGGAAACTATGGAATACACGGTCTCGGCATCGCGATGGCCTGGCTTGGATACGGCGTCGAGAACGGCCACCCGAGGTGCGGTCACCTTGAGTTGGGCAGACCTGAGCCGACCCTCCAGAATCTCAAATTGCGCATCCTTTGCCATGCCTCAACTCTAACAGTTGTTTTGAACTACTCAAAACAAAACCGGTGAGGTCTTGGCCACTTTGAACTACCGCGCCGCCACGCTGTAGCGGTGTTCGGGCCTACCGGTGGCGCCGTAGCGCAGGGAGATGGCGATAGCGCCGTCGTCGGCCAGCGCGGAAAGGTACCGCTGGGCTGTAGTCCGTGAAATTCCGACGGCGGCTGCCACGTCCGCCGTCGACTGGTCGCCGCGGGTGGCAAGGGCTGCCAGGACGGCGGACTCGGTTGCCGAGCCAGTCTTGGGTCCCGCGGCCGGAGCGCTGGGGTGCAGGGCCTGCCATGCTGTCTCGAGGCGGTCCTGCCCCAGGCTGCCGGTTTCTGACAAAAGGCGGCGATACCGGGCGTAGCCGCGCAACCGGGCTTCCAAGAGTTCCGCCGAGAACGGTTTGATCAGATACGCCAGGGCTCCGCGCCGCATGGCCTTGCGAACCGATTCGGGGTCGGAGGCGGCGCTGAGCATCATGGCGTCGGTATCTATGGTTCGCAGCAGGTCCAGCCCCGATGCATCGGGAAGATACACATCCAACAGCACCAGATCGGGCCGCTCAGCGGTGATGACCTGAAGTCCCATGGCGGCCGTCGGCGCCGGTGGGAGAGCATGAAAGCCCGGTACGGCGTCGACGAAACCGGCGTGCAGCCGCCCCACGTGAAAATCATCCTCGACGATGAGGACGCTGAAATTATTGCTCATGGCTGCTCCTTGAAGCGGGGTTCCAGCGCTATGACGCCAGGCAGTCGGGCGCAGAATACGGCGCCATGGGATTGAGGGGAACCATTGTCAGCAACCCACACGTCGCCACCGCGGCGTCGGGCAATATGACGGACAAGGGCCAGCCCAACGCCGTGGCCGGCAATGGGGTCAAGGGTTGAGGGGCCGGCAGTTGAGTATCCGGCCGTAAAGATCAATGAGCTGTCGCCGAGTAAGTCGCCGCGCAAGCCGTCGCCGGAATCAGCCACGACCAGGTGAAGCGTTCCGCCGGACTCCGTGTGTTCGTCCAAAACCTCCACCTCGACCCATTTGTGCGGGGAGGCGCCGGAGACGGCCGCCGTGATGGAGTTGTCGAGGAGATTTCCCAGCACGGCCGTCACATCCTGCGGATCGGTAATGTGACCGCGGATGGAGGTGCCCGCGCCAATCCGCAGCTCCACGCCGCGCTCATGTGCCTCGATGCTCTTGGCGCCGATGAAGGCTTCAAGATAGGGGTCGCTGAGCAGGCCTAGGTCCTGGGCCGGATACGTCAAAGGGCCGCTGGCCATGATCTCGCCAATGTAGTCGCGTGCTTCCGCGGTCCGGTCCAGGGCCAACAGGCCGGCCACGGTGTGCAGACGGTTGGCGAATTCATGCCGCTGCGCTCGCAGGGCGGTGCCCAGTGCGTTGACGGCGTCGAGCTGGCGGGTCAGCGCCTGGACCTCGGTCCGGTCCCGGACCATAATGACGCGGCCCAACGGCAATGCGCCCTTTTCATTAAGCCGGAGGTCGTTGAGTCGAACCGGGCGGGCCGTGACAATGACAACGCGCTCGTCAACCACGTGTTCATGTGGCCCGTAGTCCCCGGTTGCCGTGCCGAGAAACGCCGGCAGGCCGCTTTCTGCCAGGGCAAGGCCGCTGTAGTCGAGAGTGGATCCGGGGGTCAGCAATCGCCGCGCACCTTCGTTGAAGACTGTGATTGTGCCACTCTCGGAGATTCCGATGACACCCTCATCGACTCCGCGCAAGACCGCTTCCTGGTCCTGGGCCAAACCGGAAATCTCCTCCGGCTCCAAGCCGAGGGTGAGCCGTCGCAGGCGCGCGCCCATCATGGTTGAGGCCACGGCAGCCAACGCCAGCGACGCGGCGGCGATCAATGCCACCGGCACAATGTTGCGCAGCATCCCGGCAACAACGTCGTCGCTGTCAAAGCCCACGCTGACCTCGCCCACCACATCGGTGGTCGAGCCGGGAGCAAAAACGGGAACCTTGGCTCGGGCCGATCGTCCCAGCGTGCCGTTTTGCTGTGATGTCTCCTCGCCGCCCGCCAGCGCCACCGAGGGGTCGGTGGAAACCTTTTGCCCCAGCAAAGCCGGGTTGGGATGCGCAAGCCGCAATCCGGCGTCGTCCGTCACCACAACAAACAGGGCACCCGTGCGTTCCTGGGCTGACGTGGCGAAATCCTCCAAGGGTCCGCCCGCCAACGTTTCAGGGGTCAACAAGGCCGCGGGGGTGGCGGCCAGGGCGGCAGTTTCGCGGCGAACGTCTTCGGATGAGGCAACGGTTCGGGCCACGGCGAGGGCGCGCTCCTCGGCCTGATCGCCCAGCCATTGATATGTCAGGGCCGCAAAGGTGCCCGCCGTCATGAGCACCACGGCGCACACCACGGACAGCTGCAACAGCAGCACGCGGGTGGAAAAGCGCAGCCGGACAGCGGCTCGGGCTTGCGTCATTGAAAGCATCTTTCGATCGGCACAACTGCATGGGTTTAACGGGATAAACGTACTCAATGGGCACTACTTGGGGCAAGTGCACTAAACCCTAAGAAGTGATCCAGGCCACTCTAATCTCTCTAATGAGGCTCACAAATGCGGCCTTTGTACAAAGGAGTTCAAATGCTGGTAATCCTTGGGTTTGCCATGATCGCGGTCTTCATGACCCTGATCATGACGAAGAAGTTGACGCCCGTGGTGGCCTTGATTGTGGTCCCCACCATCTTTGGCCTTTTCGCAGGTGCCGGTCTGGGCATTGGCGATATGGTCATGGATTCAATGAAGAGCCTAACGTCAACGGCGGCGTTGTTGATGTTCGCGATCGTCTTCTTCGGAATGATGATCGATGTTGGCCTGTTCGATCCGCTCGTAAAACTGATCCTGCGCACCCTCGGCAACGACCCCGCGAAGGTAGTACTCGGCACAGCCGTTCTGGCGGCAGTGGTTTCCCTCGACGGCGACGGTTCCACCACATTCATCCTGACCACGGCGGCCATGCTGCCCATCTACCTGCGCCTTGGCATGAGCCCCGTGGTGCTGACCTGTGTTGCGGGTCTGGCCAACGGCACCATGAACATCCTGCCGTGGGGCGGTCCCACAGCCCGCGCCGCCGCAGCCTTGAAGGTCTCGCCCAGCGAGGTCTTCGTCCCCATGATCCCGTCGCTGATCGCCGGCATGATTGTCATCTTCCTGTTCGCCTGGCACCTCGGCGTGCGTGAGCGCCGTCGTCTTGCCCTGGCTGGCAGTGTGTGGGCCGGTGCTGCTGGCACGTCCGCGGACGACGCCGGAACCCCCTCGGGCGGTTCTGCTGGCAACGCCTCGGCTCGCTCGGGGAGCTCGGTTGCGGCTGGATCTGCTGGCGTGCTGACCATTGAAAAGCCGCGCTCCGCAGCACAGGCAAGGTTTGACGCACAGGTGCTCGCTGTGGCCGAGAAGGACTCTGCAACGGTCAACACGGCCCTCGCCGATTCCCAGCTGGACCCCAACCGCTCCACACTGCGACCCAAGCTGTTCTGGTTCAACCTGGCCCTGACGGTGACACTCATGGTGGTGCTGGTCATGGATGTGCTGCCGCTTGCCTATGTCTTCATGGTGGGATCCGCGATCGCCCTCGTGGTCAACTTCCCCCGGGTCAAGGACCAGGCGAAGGCGCTCGTTTCACATGCCGGCAGCATTGTTGCCGTCGTTTCCATGGTCATGGCCGCAGCCGTACTGACCGGCGTGCTCAGCGGTACCGGCATGGTTGACGCCATGGCGGCCTGGCTGGTCAGCGTCATCCCCACCTCCATGGGTCCGTACATGGCAGTGATTACAGGCCTGTTGAGCATTCCCATGACGTTCTTCATGAGCAACGACGCGTTCTACTTCGGCGTACTGCCCGTGCTCAGCGAGACCGCAGCGCACTTTGGCATCGACCCGGCAGCCATGGCCCGCGCCTCGATCACCGGCCAGCCCGTGCACATGCAGAGCCCGCTGGTGCCAGCCATCCTGCTGCTCGTCTCGCTGTCCCGCGTTGACCTTGGCGACCACCACAAGAAGGTCCTGTGGCGTGCGTTGGTTGTCTCCCTGGTGATGCTGGTTGTGGCCATCGGAATCGGAGTCATCCCCTTCGGCTGACCTCCCCACCCTCAATCTGGCCCGCAGTAGTGGTCGAAAAAAGTCTCGAAATGGCGTTTTTTCGACCACTACTGCGGGCCAGTTTTGGTTTGTGCGGCGTGCCCCGTTTGGCCCCGATAGGCTGAAACCATGGGATCACCGGAATTCATCGTCAACCTCCGCAAGAAGATCGGGCATGACCCGCTCTGGCTGCCCGGCGTCCGCGGCGTGGTGTTCGACGACGCCGGGCGCGTACTGCTCGGCGAACGCTCGGACACGGGCGGCTGGGCGCTCATCACCGGAATCCTGGACCCGGGGGAGGAACCCGGCCCTGGTATGCTGCGGGAAATCTTCGAGGAGACGGCCGTCGTGGCCCGGATTGAGCACCTGATGGGTGTGGCAGCCGTGGGCCCGGTGACGTTCCCCAATGGCGATGTGTGTGATTTCTTGAACGTGGAGTTCATCTGCCGTTTCGTCAGTGGCACCGCGCGCGTCAATGACGACGAATCCCTTGCGGTTGCCTGGTTCGCCATCGAGGACCTCCCGCCGCTTCGCCCTGGCCACCTCGCCTGCATCGAGCGCGCACTGGCGTTCGACGGTGATCCCCACTTCCAGCGTTGAGGTTACGGCCTCGAGTCAGCAGATAAGGCTCTATTGGGGCTCTGAATTCAGCCGTTTCTGCTGACTCGAGGGTGGCACCAGATCCGCCCCAACGCAAAAGGCGCGTGCCGCCGTCGTACT
>JBKKBD010000196.1:0-6566 GCA_046714315.1 Specibacter sp. | reverse complement strand
TGGAGAGCCTCTCGCTCTTCGCTTATCTACGAAAGTCGGACCATGGAAAATACCGAAAATCAGTTTTCAAGCACCGCGGTCCTTGTAATTGACATGCAGAACGACACAGTGCACGCTGATGGCGCTTATGCCGCAACCGGCGCTGTTGAGCACGCCGCCGCCCAGGGTGTAGTGGCGAATGTTGGCACGTTGGTTGACGTGGCCCGCGCTCAAGGGATCCCGGTATTCTATAGCCGCATCGTCGTCCACCCGGTACCAGGTTTGAGTGGTGACAATGCGCCCATTTTCAGGATGCTCGCGCCGGATACGTTCAAGGTGGGATCTTGGGGAGCTGAGATTGTCCAGGAACTCTCGCCTTTGGCGAGTGACATCGTTCTCGATCGAACCCGCATGAGCGTATTCAATGGTACTGGCATCGACAATATGCTTCGAAACCTTGGCGTTCGCACCCTCGTAATTGCTGGGGCCTGGACGAATATGGCCGTTGAGCATACCGTGCGTGACGCTGCCGATCATGGCTACGAGGTGACCCTCGTTGAAGATGCGACGTCGAGCCTCAGTGCTGAATGGCAGCAGGCGGCGGTTGGGTTCGCCTTAACAAACATAGCCACAGTCAGTGACACGGTCGCTGTCGCCGCGGCTCTCCGGGGCTGATCCGCAACCATGACGCTCTATGACGTGTTCTATGACCTGACTCGATTGGAAATCCGCCTTTGGGATCGAGTCGACGCGGCCCTTCGGGCCGAGATTGATGTGCCGCTGGGCCGGTTTGAGGCCATGCTTGCCATGAGTCGCCTCGGGACCTGCCGGATTCAGGACATATCGCAGGCACTTTCGGTGACTGTAGGTGGTACTAGCAAGCTCATTGACCGGATTGAGGAGTCTGGTTACTGCACCAGATCCCCGAACCCAGATGACCGGCGCTCATCGCTGATCACGCTTGCACCTAAGGCATTACCCCTTCTTGAACAAGGCAAAGTCGCCATTGAGTCCATCCTCGAAGCCGCTCTCGGAGTGCACCTCTCCGACGAAGGTCTTAGCTCGCTTCGTGACCAGCTTCGCATCTTGAAACTTGCCAATGAGAGTGCCGATGCGTCGCAGGCGGACCCTGCCGAGTGACCGCTACGAGCTGACGTTCCGACGAGCAATCGTGCACTTCGGGGCAGTCGGAGTTTCGACAATTGGGAAGAGTCTACAAGCGACGCAGAAGTAGATTCTGCTACACTATCTTCCATGGAATATAAATCTAATTCGTTTACTGTCACCCCATGATCGAAACCATGCGTGCTGTTCGCGTCCACCAGCCGGGTGGCCCTGAGGTACTCCAGATTGAGGAAGTGCCTATCCCGCGCCCGGCACGGGGGTGGGTCTTGATTCGGGTCGAGGCTTTTGGCCTGAACCGTTCTGAGCTTCATTTCCGCTCCGGAGTCGCCTCCAACGGTTCTTTTCCTCGCATCCCGGGCCTGGAGGCCGTCGGCCTTGTCGTGGAGGCCCCGGGTGGCGAGTTCCCTGTCGGGGCGCAGGTGGCGGCTCTCATGGGCGGCATGGGCAGGACGTTCGACGGCGGCTATGCCGAGTATGTCAGTGTCCCGGCTGAGCTCATCGTGCCATTCACAAGTTCGCTTGGTTGGGATGTTCTGGGTGCAGTGCCGGAGATGCTTCAGACGGCGGCCGGCTCACTCCGCGTTGGTTTGGAAGCGATGGCGGGGCAGAGTTTGCTCATCCGGGGAGGTACCTCTTCGGTGGGTCTTGCTATTGCCACGCTAGCTTCGAGGCAGGGCATGACAGTGTTCTCGACGACTCGAAACCCCGCTAGCGTGCCACTACTTAAGGCGGCAGGCGTCCAGCACGTCATCATTGATGACGGGGCCGTGTCCGATCAGGTCCGCGACATCGCACCAGGCGGTGTCGACGGCGCGGTTGAGCTCGTCGGTGTGAACGTCATGCGGGACACGCTCCGTGCCGTTCGTCCCGGCGGGACCGTCTGTTTCACCGGGATGCTCTCGGACCAGTGGACTATCAAGGAGTTCTACCCCATGGACTGGTTGCCGAACGGGGTTCGGTTGACTGCATACTCCGGCGGTGCCTCCGATCTAAAGCCCGCGGAACTTCAAGAATTTCTTGACGCCGTCGCTGCGGGGGAGATTACTGTGCCGATCGGACGGGTCTACCGGCTCGAGGACATTGTTCAGGCGCACAAAGATATGGAGCGCGGCACTGCGGGCGGCAAAATCGTCGTCCTTCCTCGATGATCGAGTTCGATCGGGTATCCAAAATATATCCGGATGGAACTGTCGCTGTCCGCGAAGTGTCCCTGGAGATCCCTAGCCACTCGATGGTGGCTCTTGTTGGCTCCTCTGGGTCTGGTAAGACGACGCTGTTGCGCATGGTGAACCGCATGATTGACCCGAGCGGCGGACGCGTATTGATCGATGGACAAGACGTTCGGTCTATGGACCCCACACGTCTTCGTCGGTCCATTGGGTACGTGTTGCAACTGGGAGGCCTGTTGCCTCATAGAACCGTCCTCGACAACGTGGCCACCGTCCCGGTCCTTAAGGGTCAGTCACGGACCGCCGCGCGCCGCAATGCGATGGGCCTCCTTGAACGGGTGGGCTTGGATACGTTACTAGCCGATCGCTTTCCATCGCAGCTTTCGGGCGGGCAACAGCAACGGGTTGGAGTGGCACGCGCCCTTGCTGCCGACCCAAATATTCTGCTCATGGACGAGCCCTTTGGAGCCGTCGATCCAATCGTCCGGCGTGAGCTGCAGGACGAGATCCGGCGTCTGCAAAGCGAACTTGGCAAGACCATAATATTTGTCACCCATGATATTGATGAAGCCTTCGCACTCGGCGACGAGGTTGTGCTGCTGCGGGCTGGCGGTGAGATAGCGCAGCGAGGAACGCCGTCCGAGCTGCTTACTCGACCCGCAGATAGCTATGTCGCGAACTTTGTGGGTGCTGCGGGCCCGTCCCGTGCTCTGGAAATCCGTGAGGTCAACGGGTCCCGGCTCGTCGTGGATCGTACGGGCCGGCTACTGGGCACCCTTGCATCATGAAATGGCTCACTCAGAACCTGGACACCATTACCGAACTAACCCTGACGCATCTTGGGCTTGTCCTCCCTGCGATCCTGTTGGCGCTCGTCATCGCAGTGCCTGTTGGCCGGCTGGCGCACAGCCAGGGATGGTTGCGTGGCCCCGCGATCAGTGCTGTTGGCGTGCTTTATGCCGTCCCTTCATTGCCGATGTTTATTGTGATTCCGTCAATCATTGGCACCGGCCTGAGGTCTCCGGTTACCGCAATCATCGTCCTGACAATCTACGGGGTTGCCATCCTCGTCCGCTCGGCCGCGGACGCGTTTTCGTCCGTGCCGCACTCGGCCTTGGAGTCGGCGGCGGCGGTTGGCTATTCGCCCGCTGGGCGATTTTGGCGAGTGGAATTGCCGCTGGCAGTTCCGGTCTTGGTCGCCGGGATGAGGGTTGTTTCGGTAAGCACGGTAAGTCTTGCCACTGTTGGGTCGCTCACCGGGATCTCAAGTCTGGGCACCCTTTTCACTGATGGTTTTCAACGCGGCATCGTCGCAGAAGTTATCACAGGAATTATTCTCACGGTGATTGTCGCCGTGCTTCTTGATCTGTTCTTTGTCGTCGTGGGCCGCGCGTTGACTCCGTGGACCCACGTGGATCTCCGGAAATCGATTTCTCGAAAGGTGCGTGGCTGATGTCGCTATGGACACAGACCTTGGAATGGTTTCTAGCGACCGACACGTGGTCGGGTACCGGTAGCGTCCCACAGCGGCTTGCCGAGCACCTTGTCATTACTCTCGGCGTGCTCGCCATCGCGGCCTCTCTCGCACTTCCAGTAGGGGTATTGCTCGGACACCGGCGCAGAGGCGGAGGCATAGTTGCGGTGCTTAGCGGCGCAGCCCGTGCAATCCCGACCCTCGGGCTGCTCACGCTTGTGGGCCTAGGTCTTGGGATCGGTCTCGGCGCACCCGTCCTGGCCTTGGTGGTACTTGCCATCCCACCCATCCTCACGGGAGCCTATGCGGGTATAGCTGCCACCGACGCCGCAACCGTCGACGCTGCCCGTGCGATTGGGATGTCAGAATGGCAGATTATTCGCGGTGTGGAGCTGCCACTGGCGAGGCAACACATCGTTGGAGGGTTGCGATCGGCAACCTTGCAAGTAGTGGCAACCGCCACGCTTGCCGCCTACACGGCCGACGCCGGACTGGGTCGATTCATCTTCGCCGGTCTTAAGAGCCGAAATTACGGCGAGTTGCTCGGCGGGTCATTACTCGTCATGGTGCTTGCCCTGCTTCTGGATGGCGCTTTCGCACTGGCAACGTTGGCTACCCACCGCTCCAAGACCACCTTCCTGCCAGTTCGCACAACGGAAAGAACCTCATGAAAATTACACGCCTTGCACCACTGGCGCTTGGATTGACCCTCGCGCTTGCTCTGTCAGGTTGCGCCGGAACAGACTCGCTTGAGGGCCAAAATTCAGCATCGGAAACAATCGTCGTTGGGTCCCAGGACTACTACTCCAACGAAATTATCGCCGAGATCTACTCCCAGGCCCTGGAATCCGCCGGATACACCATCGAACGCGACTTCCGCATCGGCCAGCGCGAGGTCTACGTTTCTGAGATTGAGAACGGCGCGGTGGATCTCTTCCCGGAATACACCGGTCCGCTCCTGACCTATTGGAAGCCCGATACCTCTGCCCATCTGGCTCAGGAGGTGTACGACGGGCTCGTGGACGCAGCTCCGGAAGGGGTGCAGATCCTCGATCAGGCGGCCGCTACTGACCAGAATTCATTCGTAGTGACACGGGAATTCTCGGAGAAGTATGGTGTGAGAACCATCGCTGACCTCGCCAATGTGCCTGTACCCGTTACCCTTGGCGGTAATAGTGAAGGTGAGACGCGTCCCGACGGGCCAAAGGGCCTGAAAGCGGAATACGGTGTCACGGTCGGGTTCACTCCGATTGAAGACGGTGGCGGTCCGCTCACCGTGAAATCCTTGAAGGATGACTCCATTCAGCTCGCCGTCATCTACAGCGCCGATCCTGTTCTGGGCTCAGGTGACCTGGTGACATTGGACGATCCGAAGGGGTTGCTCTTAGCCTCACACGTGGTCCCGGTTGCCAGCGACAAGCTCGACGCGCAAGCAGTAGAGATCATCAATGGCGTCACTGCCCAACTCAGCCCGGAAGGCCTCATCGCGCTTAATGCCCAAAGCACTCAGGAACAAGCGCCGGCCACAAAAATCGCAGAACAGTGGTTAACAGCTAACTCACTCGTCTAGCAGCATGACTTGCGTTGATTTTGACCGGAGCCCACCACTTAGTTGTTCCTGACGGGTCAGTTCGTCTGATCGTTAGATCCAGGCGGGGGCTGTGGGTGCGTTGGTGATGGGGCCGCGGCCGGCTGCCCAGGCAGTGATTTCGGTCAGTGGTCCGGTAACGATGACGGCGTTGGGGTTGGTGGTGTCACCGAAGCGGGTGTTGCTTCCCTCTACTTGCACGATCAAACCGGTGTCGGTGCCGCGGGTTTTCCAGGCGCCGGTGATGTCGGTTAGGAGTCGTTGCAGGATGGGGGCGGGGATGTCTGAGGCGGTGGCGCCGTTGTTGAGGTCGATGGCGTGGAGCCAGACTTCGCGGGTGCGCATCCAGACGGTCTCGCTCGCTGGCACGGTGCGTCCTTGAGCGGTCTTGACCAGATGGGACCAGTTCGTGTCGGGGAGGTCGCGCCATTCCACGCTCAGGTGCACGGCGGCGTGATCGGTGAGGTTCCTCAGTGCGATGGGGGACAGGGTCGCGCCGAAGTTGATTTCCTGGTTGCGGGCGGTGGGGGAGGAGTACATGGGTGTTTCTACCCCTGTGGCGGCCCATTCAATGAGGCGTGCGATCGCGCGGGCGTTGTAGCCGATGTGTGCGGCGATGTGGCGGCGGCTCCAGCCGGGCAGGAGTGAATCGCTGTCGAGTTGCTCGTCGGTGAGTTCGTTGAGTTTGCGGGCGAAGAACGCTGTGCCGCGCCGGGCCTGCAGGAGTGCGTCCTGCAGCTCCGGATCGGTGGTTAGATCGTGGCGGGCAACCATCAGGCTTCCTTGATGACCTTGTTGCTCAGCGTGCCTAGGCCCTCGATGGTGGTGAGAAGGATTTGGCCCTCGGCGAGGTAGCGCTTGGGATCGCGGGCGTGTCCGACACCGCCGGGGGTACCGGTCGCGATGACGTCGCCTGGGTTCAGGGTGATGATGGTGGAGATGTAATGAACCAGGAATTCGGGGGTGAAGACCACGTCGCCGGTGGGGGTGGATTGCATGATTTCCCCGTCCACCGTGCTGGTCATGAGCGGGCGTGCGGTGAATTCGTCGGTGGTGACTAGGGCCGGGCCGAACGGGGTGCTGTTTTCCCAGGTTTTGCCTTGGAGCCACTGGATGGTGCGGAATTGGTAGTCGCGCATGGAGACATCGTTCAGGACGGCGTAGCCGGCGATGTGCTCGCCTGCGTCGGCTTCGGGGATGCGGCGGCCGGGCTTGCCGATGATCACGGCGA
>JBKKBD010000195.1:0-9630 GCA_046714315.1 Specibacter sp. | reverse complement strand
GCCCGGTAGATGCCGGGCGGGACCTTTCTTGTAGAGCGTACTTCTCAAAGAGACTAGTTAGCGGTCCCGGCGCATGAGTGCCGAGGGAACCTTAGCCGCCGCTGCTTCATCGATCAACCACATGGTCTTGTTGATGCCGCGGGCGCCGGAGGCCGGCACCTGGAATTCGTTGGCACCGGCGAGACCCAATCCAACGGCCGCAGCCTTATCGGCTCCGGCCGCAACGAGCCAGATCTCCTGGGCCGAATTGATCGTTTCCAGAGTCAAGGAAACGCGCGACGGCGGCGGCTTGGGAGAGTTCCGCACACCCACCACGGAGCAACCCTTGGTACGAATGCCTGCCATCTCAGGGAATAGGGACGCAATGTGGGCGTCCGGGCCAAGGCCCAGCAGCAAGACATCGAAACGGGGCACGGCAGGCGCCTCATCGGGGGATGCGTCGTCGTTCTCCCACTCACGCTGCGCAGCTTCAGCCAACTCCGCGGTGTACTTTGCCACGGCCTCGTCCAAGTCAGCAACCTCATCGGAGGCGGACATGACATGAACGCGCGCGGGATCCACCGGAATATGGTTGAGCAGCGCCTCGGCTGCCTGGCCGTAGTTGCGGTCAGGCGAATCGGCAGGCACGAACCTATCGTCGCCAAACCAGAAGTTCACCTTGTTCCAGTCAACCGCCAAACGGGCAGGCGATTGGGCAATTTCACGCAATGTAGCGATTCCGACGCTGCCGCCCGTGAGGACAACAGTCGCCTCGCCGCGTTCGCTTTGAACGTCCAGCAACCGGGTAATGAGGCGTGCCGCCGTGGTGGCGGCCAGTACCTCAAATGACGGGTGCGGGGTGATGCGGACGTTCTTGCTCATGCCTTGACAACCTTCTCTTCGGCCAACAAATTTCTCAGGCCCTCTGTGACAACTTCACCAAAAACCAAGTCCGGATCTAGTCGGCGCAATTCCTCTGCCAAGCAGTCCTGCAAGGAACGGCGCGGCAGCGATATTTTCTGCTCCGGTTGGCCGGGTTGGCTTAGCGTGGCTTCTAAGGTGCCCGGGCGCTCCAGCTGGACATTGCCATTGGCGCGCTCAATGACGACCTTGCGAATACCGGTACCGCGCGGATCTTCCCTGACCGTGATGGGCACGTTCAACGAACGGTGCAGCCACGATGCCAACAACAGCGTGCTGGGGGAGTCGCTGGCACCTTCCACCTGCAGGCCCGTAATCGGATTGGAACCGTCATACTGGTCAAGGGCGGCAGCCAACTGGACACGCCAGTTGGTCAGTCGCGTCCACGCCAGATCGGTGTCACCGTCTGCATACGTTGCGGCAATGTGCTTGAGCGCATCGCGCGGATCGGCGGCATTGGCCGAGTCGGTGATGCGGCGGTGCGCAATACGACCCACCGGGGACTTGCTCGGTGATTCGGGTGCCCCAGTGTGCCACCAGGCCACGATCGGGGCATCTGGCAGCAGCAGTGCCGAAACAACTGATTCGCTCTCAGCAGCAAGTTCACCCGAACCACGCAGCACGATGACCTCGGACGCGCCGGCGTCACCGCCCACCCGGATCTCGGCGTCAAGGCATGTCGGCGCCTCAGCAGAGCCGGCGGCGAGCACAATAATGCGGCACGGGTGTTCGCGGCTAGCCAGGTTGGCGGCCTCGATGGCCTCTTCCTCCAGGCCACTCTTGGTGATCACCACGAGTGTCAAGACGCGACCCAGGGCAACAACGCCGCCCTGCTCACGCATCTTGACAATGCGTTTGGTGATCTTGGAGGTGGTTGTATTTGGGAGTTCGACTATCATGGTCGGCGCCACGTCCTTCCATCACGCTTCAAGAGTTCATCAGCGGAGGACGGGCCCCAGCTGCCTGGTTCATACGCTTCAGGCTGAATGCCTTCGGCCGCCCAGAATTCCTCGAACGGGTCAAGGATCTTCCAGGAAAGCTCGACTTCCTCGTGACGGGGGAACAGCGGCGGCTCGCCCAGCAACACATCGAGGATGAGACGCTCATAGGCTTCCGGGCTGGACTCCGTAAACGCATGGCCGTAACCAAAGTCCATCGTGACATCACGGACTTCCATCTGCGTGCCCGGCACCTTGGAACCGAATCTGATGGTCACGCCCTCGTCGGGCTGAACCCTAATGACCACGGCGTTTTGGCCGAAGTCATCTTCGGCGTGATCCGTGAACAACAGATTTGGTGCCCGCTTGAACACCACCGCAATTTCCGTCACGCGACGGCCTAGACGCTTGCCTGCACGCAGGTAGAACGGCGCGCCGGACCAGCGGCGGGTGTTGATGTCAAGACGAATGGCCGCAAACGTCTCCGTGGTGGAATCGGCAGGGATGCCCTCTTCCTCCAGGTAACCGAGAACGTGCTCTCCACCTTGCCAACCACCGGCGAACTGGCCACGTGCCGAGTGTGCAGAGAGGTCCTTTGGCAGCTTGACTGCGGCGAGGACCTTTTCCTTCTCGGCCCGGAGGTCATCGGCATTGAAGGAAATGGGCTCCTCCATTGCCGTGAGCGCCAGTAGCTGCAGCAGGTGGTTCTGGATGACGTCGCGGGCAGCGCCCACACCGTCGTAATAGCCTGCACGGCCACCGGTGCCGATGTCCTCGGCCATGGTGATCTGCACATGGTCTACATAGTTTGCGTTCCAGAGTGGCTCAAAGAGCTGGTTGGCAAAGCGCAAGGCCAAGATGTTCTGGACAGTTTCCTTGCCCAGGTAATGGTCAATCCTAAAGACCGCATCCGCAGGGAATACGGACTCAACGATGTCATTGAGGGCACGGGCTGATTCGAGGTTGTGCCCGAAAGGCTTCTCAATGACAACCCTGCGCCACGACTGCTCGGGGCTCTGCGCAAGGCCGTGTTGGGAGAGCTGGCGGCAAACCAGTTCAAAGGCCTTCGGCGGGATGGAGAGATAGTAGGCGTGGTTGCCACGCGTACCACGCGTGTCATCAAGTTCGGCAAGCGTGGCCTTGAGGCGTTCAAAGGCAGCGTCTTCATCAAACTCGCCCTGAACGAAGCGAATACCCTTGCTGAGCTGGTCCCACACGGTTTCATCGAACGGGGTACGGCAGTGAGCCTCGACCGAGGCCCTCACCTCCGCCGCGAACTCCGCATCCGACCAGGCCCGGCGGCCAAAACCGACAAGGGCAAAACTGGGCGGCAACAAGCCACGGTTGGCCAGGTCATACACGGCAGGCATGAGCTTCTTGCGAGACAAATCCCCGGTTACTCCAAAGAGCACAAGGGAAGACGGGCCCGCCACCCGGGACAGCCGGCGATCGCGGCTGTCCCGGAGCGGGTTTTCATTGTGTGATGTGGCAGAGGTTGGCATCTTGAGAGAAGTGACCTTATGCGTCTAAGTGACGGCCGGCAAGTTCGGCCACCACAGTTTCAAGTTGGGCAACTCCGGCGGCCACGTCTGTCAAATGCAGTCGCAGTACCGGGCACCCATGGTCAGCGAGGACGGCGGCATCGCCAGCGGCTTGAGCTGAAATGAGCTCGCCGAAGCTAAACGGCCGTTCCGGAATCGCCAGGTCCTCCTGTGCGGCACCCGTCACCTGCAGGAAAACACCTACTGCGGGACCGCCCTTGTGGAACTGGCCTGTGGAATGCAGGAAGCGCGGACCCCACCCGAAGGTGACAGGGCGTCCGGTCAGGCCGGCCAGCTGGTCGCGGACCTGCTCCAACGGCGCATTGGCCAAGCGGTCCAGATACACCTGGACGCTAAGGTAGCCGTCAGTGGACAAGGTTCCGTTCAAGGCTGTGATGGCCTCGGCGAGAGTTGTCACCCCGGCCAGCCATCCGGCGTCGGTGTTGGCTGTGCGAACTTCTACGGCGCCATCGGTGAACAGTGCCGGTGTTGGTGCGGGGGTTGCATCGAGCAATCCGCGGGCGGCCGTTTTTGCTGCCTCAACGTCGGGCTGGTCAAAGGGGTTGATGCCCAGCAGGCGTCCTGCGACGGCCGTGGCGAATTCCCACACCATCATCTGTGCACCAAGGTCTCCGGCAATGCTTACTTCGTTGTCGCGAAGTTCGACGTCGGAGTCCCCGGCCACCAGGCGTACAACCAGTACGTCAGATGCGCCGTTAGTGACCTCAGGAGAGGTTGGCGAGGCCACGACGGGCAGAACACCCGTGCCGAGCTTGCCGGTTGATTCTGCGATGAGCTGCTCGGCCCAATCGGCGAAACCGACAATGCCGGAGCCGTCTTCAACGATCACGATCTTGTTGCGCAGCGGTGAGGTTCCACCGAGGGCGGCACCAAGGCGCAGACCCACGTTGTCAACATCGTCATCGCGCAGCATCTCGCCGGTTTCCTCGGCCGAATCCAGCAGGGCGGAAATATCCACACCTGCCAAACCGGAGGGAACCAATCCAAATGCGGTCAGGCCCGAGTAACGGCCGCCAACATTGGGATCGGCATTGAAAACCTTCCGGTAGCCGGCTTCTCGAGCCGAGCCATCCAGGGGCGATCCCGGATCCGTGACAATGATGATGCGTGACTTCGCATCGATACCGGCAGCCGTGAACTCCTGCTCAAAGATCCGTCGCTGCGAATCGGTTTCCAGCGTGGAGCCGGACTTCGAGGAGACCACGATTGCCGTGGTGGCCAGGCGGTCGCTGATCGCGGCGCGAACCTGGGCCGGATCGGTGCTATCCAGCACGCTGAGTTCAACACCGGCAGTTGCCGTGATGACCTCGGGAGCCAAGGATGAGCCACCCATACCGCACAGGACGATGTGGTTGATTCCTTCGGCGCGCAATTCATCGCGCAGGGCGGTGATTTCCGCAACCAGGGGGGCAGAAACCTCGGCGGCTTCAACCCACCCGAGGCGGACGGCCGATTCAGCTTCAGCGTCCGGGCCCCACAGCGTGGCGTCCTTGGCGAAGATTCGCGAAGCGACCTGGTCGGCGACGAGCGTCATCAGGTGTGTATCGCCAGCAGACTTAGCGGCTCCAGTGGCCGCAAATGCCAGTGATGTCATAGTGGTCAGCCTTCCGCGCCGGCAGCGTCAAGAGCAACCTGAACGTGGTCAAGGAGGTCTTTCCAGCTGGCAACGAACTTGTCAAGGCCTTCGGTCTCAAGTACGCCTACAACGTCGTTGTAAGAGATGCCAAGGCCTTCGAGCTGGTTCAGGAGGGCGTTAGCCTCCTCGTACGTTCCGGTGATGGTGTCACCTTCGACCACGCCGTGGTCGAAGGTAGCATCCAGGGTCTTTTCCGGCATGGTGTTCACAACGTTGGTGGCCACCAGTTCGGTCACGTACAGGGTGTCCGGGTAGGCGGGGTTCTTGACGCCGGTGGAGGCCCACAGCGGACGCTGGGGGAGTGCGCCGGCCTCGGCCAGCACGGCCCAACGCTCGGAGGAGAAGACTTCCTCGAAAGCCTGGTAGGCGAGGCGTGCGTTGGCCAGTCCGGCCTTGCCCTTCAGGCCTGCGGCTTCTTCGGTGCCGATGGCGTCAAGGCGGTTGTCGATTTCCAGGTCCACGCGGGACACGAAGAAGGAAGCAACCGAGTGGATCTCCGCAAGGTTGTGGCCGTTCGCCTTGGCCAGTTCCAGACCGCTCAAGAAAGCGTTCATGACGGCGCGGTAGCGGTCAAGGGAGAAGATGAGGGTGACGTTGACGCTGATGCCCTCGCCCAAAGTGGACGTGATGGCGCCGAGGCCCTCGAGCGTTGCCGGAATCTTGATCAGGACGTTCTTCTTGTTGACCTTGGCGTACAAGCGCTTGGCCTCTTCGAAGGTACCTGCGGTGTCCCAGGCCTTGCGGGGGTCAACTTCAATGGAAACGCGGCCGTCGACGCCCTTGGAGGACTCGTAGATGCCGGCGAAGATGTCGCAACCGTCGGCAACATCTGCCGTGGTCAGTTCGAAGACTGCTTCTTCGGCGGAGATCCCTGCAGCAGAGAACTTCTTCAGCTCGGGCTTGTAGTCATCGCTCTTGGTGATGGCTGCCTCGAAGATGCTGGGGTTCGTGGTTACGCCAACAACGTTCTTTTCAGCGATCAGTGCGGTGAGGTTGCCGCTGCTGATACGGCTGCGGGAAAGATCGTCAAGCCAGATCGAGACACCGGCAGCTGAGAGGTCTGCAGTGGGAGTTGAATTCGTCATTGTGCTTACTTCCTTGAACGTAAGTACCGGCAGGTTTACTGCTGAAAGTTTCAGCCCTGCAGGCGGGGTGTCGCATTCCCGAGGCCAGCGAAGGAAGGCCGGAATGAACCGGCGAGGCTATCTGGGGCTAACGGGAACACCTTGAAGAATGTGGGGTGGAACTAGGTGCCGCGTCCGGAAAGTTGTTGCTCCCGGACGCGGCACCGTGGCGTTGCTACTTAGGCGTTTACCGCAGCCAGGGTGTCAGCCAGGGAGTCCTTGGCAGCAGCCGTGACAGCCTCGGTGGTGATGCCAAACTCGTTGAACAGCACCTTGTAGTCAGCCGAGGCACCGAAGTGCTCGAGTGAGATGGAGCGGCCTGCGTCGCCAACGAATTCACGCCAGCCCAGTGCCAAACCAGCTTCAACGGAGACACGTGCCTTGATGGCGGCCGGCAGAACCTGCTCGCGGTATTCGGCGCTCTGAGCGTTGAACCACTCGACACACGGCATCGAAACAACGCGGGCTGCGATGCCTTCGGCGGCGAGGGCTTCGCGTGCCTCAACAGCGAGCTGAACCTCGGAACCCGTACCGATCAGGATGACGTCGGGGGTGACGACGGCGCCGTCGGACACTGCTTCTGCCAGAATGTAACCGCCGTTGGCAACCAGGTCAGCCGAAGCGAACTCGGTGGCCGTGGCTGCACCTGCGCCACGGGCGTAGGTGGGGATGTTCTGGCGTGTCAGCACGATTCCGGCCGGGTTTTCCTTGGTTTCCAGGATCTTCTTCCAGGAAGCGGCAACTTCGTTGGAGTCACCGGGGCGGACAACGTCCAGTCCCGGAATGGCGCGCAGGCTCGAGAGCTGCTCCACGGGCTGGTGCGTGGGGCCGTCCTCGCCGAGGCCAATGGAATCGTGGGTCCATACATAGATGGACGGCACGCCCATGAGTGCGGAGAGGCGGATGGCCGGGCGCTGGTAGTCGCTGAAGATCAGGAACGTTCCGGAGAAGGCGCGGGTTGGCCCGCCCAAGTGGATACCGTTGACGATCGAGGCTGCGGCGTGCTCGCGGATGCCGAAGTGCAGTACACGGCCGTAGGGGCCACCGGACCAGGTGTCGGTCTGCTTGGAGGCGGGGATGAAGGAGCCAGCGCCTTCAATGGTGGTGTTATTGGAACCGGCGAGGTCGCAGGAACCACCCCAGAGCTCAGGAAGGACACCGCCAATGGCGTTCAGGACCTTGCCGGAAGCAGCGCGGGTTGAAACATCCTTGCCGCTTTCGAAGACGGGCAGGTTCTCTTCCCAGGCTGCGGGCAGTTCCTTCTTCTCGATGCGCTCAAGTGTTGCCGCATTCTCAGGGTTGGCGGACTTCCAGGCTTCAAAGCCTGTGTTCCACTCTTCACGGGCTGCGGCGCCGCGCTCAACGAGCTTGCGTGCGTGATCCAGGACAGCAGGCTCTACCTCGAAGTTCTTTTCCGGGTTGAAGCCCAGAACTTCCTTCAGGGCTGCAACTTCGGCAGCACCCAATGCGGAGCCATGGATGGCGCCGGTGTTCTGCTTCTTCGGTGACGGGAATCCGATGATGGTGCGCAAGGAGATGAGCGACGGCTTGGTGGTCTCGGCCTTAGCCGCTGCCAGCGCCGCGTGCAGTTCCGCAACATCTTCTACGTATTCGCCGGTTTTGGTCCAGTCAACGCGCTGTACGTGCCAGCCATAGGCTTCGTAGCGCTTGAGTACATCTTCGGAGTAGGCGATGTTGGTGTCGTCTTCGATGGAGATGTGGTTGGAGTCGTAGATGACAACCATGTTGCCCAGTTCCTGGTGGCCGGCAAGGCTGGAAGCCTCGCTGGTAACACCTTCCTGGAGGTCGCCGTCGGAGGCAATGACCCAAACCGTGTGGTCGAAGGGGCTGGTGCCCTCGGCTGCGTCGGGATCCATGAGCCCGCGCATACGGCGCTGGGAGTAGGCGAAGCCAACAGCCGAGGCAAGGCCCTGGCCTAGCGGCCCGGTGGTGATTTCAACACCGGCGGTGTGCTTGTATTCGGGGTGGCCCGGGGTCAAGGATCCCCAAGTGCGGAGTGCTTCCAGGTCAGACAGTTCCAGGCCGTAGCCGGACAGGAACAGCTGTACGTAGAGCGTCAATGACGTGTGACCGGGGGACAGGATGAAGCGGTCGCGGCCAAGCCAGTCCGGGTTCTTCGGGTCAATGCGCATGACCTTCTGGAACAGCAGGTAGGCGGCCGGAGCCAGGGACATTGCGGTGCCCGGGTGGCCGTTACCGACCTTTTCCACAGCGTCAGCAGCCAAAATACGTGCAGTGTCTACTGCGCGCTGATCTTCGGCGGTCCAGGTAAATGTAGGCAATTCCAGATGTGACACTGACAGGTCCCTCTCGTTATGGGCATAAATATGCAACTCCGGGACATTCTTGGAGCAACAACATAAGCGATCGTTGTGCTTCGCGCCCCGGTACTCCTTCAGTAAGCTTAGCCATGTCCTGCGGAGCGGCACAGTCGCTCGGCTCCGTGGTGTTAGGCGCTTCTAAAGTTACACGACATGGGGTCTAAACGTGATTAGTTTTCACATGTTGAGAACTCTCTCGTCATGCTTGGACATTCCTGCTTTTAGTGCTGCGGCGGCTAGGGCAGCTATGATATGGAGTGATTAGCTACGGTAACGGCCAGTCCCGCAAGACGCGTACCGGTAGGTTCAAATGAAGTAACAGTTCCCATTTTGCGGCAGGTGTGGAACTCACAACGAAAACATGGTGACTTTACACGTGAGTGCAACGCATGCCCCGATCTCTGAGACTTCACCAAAGGTTTCTGTCGGTTTTTCAGAAAAGGCCAAAGGCTATTTGGCCCTGACAAAGCCTCGGGTCGTTGAACTCTTGCTGGTCACAACGTTGCCCACCATGTTTTTTGCCCAGGGTTTCTCCGGCAAGGGCGGGGTGCCCAGCCTCTGGCTGATGATTGCCACCATGGTTGGCGGGGCCTTGGCCGCCGGCGCCTCGGGTGCCTTCAACTGCTACATTGACCGCGACATGGACAAGATCATGCACCGCACCTCCAAGCGTCCCTTGGTAACCGGTGTGATCACCCCGCGTGAGGCTCTGGTCTTCTCCTGGGTGCTGACCGTCTTGGCCATTGTGCTGCTGTGGAGCATCAACCCGCTGACCGGCTTGCTGGGTATTGGCGCCATCTTCCTTTACGTTGTGGTCTACACCTTGATCCTCAAGCGCCGCACGACCCAGAACATTGTGTGGGGTGGGGCCGCCGGCTGCATGCCCGTGCTGATTGCCTGGGCTGCTGTGACCAACACCGTCCAGTGGCCCGCCGTCATCCTCTTCATGATTATTTTCCTCTGGACCCCGCCGCATTACTGGCCGCTGTCCATGCGCTACGGCGACGACTACAACGCAGCTAACGTGCCCATGCTCGGTGCCGTTGCTGGCTCGCGGACCGTGGCCGTTCAGGTGGTTCTCTACACTTGGGCCATGGTGGCTTGCTCGCTGCTCATGATCCCCCTCGG
>JBKKBD010000194.1:0-3907 GCA_046714315.1 Specibacter sp. | reverse complement strand
CCGGGCAGGTAGGGGTAGGTGTCTAGGGTGATGTCGACGCCGTCGTTCAGGGCCCTGTCGATGAGCCCCAGCAGTTCCGGCGCCCGGCCCTTGTTTGGTGCAAAGTTCATGGTGGCGTGTGAGAGGTGCAGCGCGCATCCGGTCAGGCGGCTCAGTTCAATCATCTCGTCGTACGCCTCCAGCGCCCCCTTGCCGTAGGAGCGATGGTGTGGGGCGTAGAAGCCGCCGTACTCACCCACGACGGAGCACAACTGTGCCAATTCCTCCGTGGTGGCGTACATGCCGGGCGTGTACGTCAGCCCCGAGGACATGCCCACGGCACCTTCCTCCATAGCTTGCCGAATCACTGCCTGTTGCGCCGCGATGGTGGCCGCGTCTGCTTCACCGTCGCCAAAGCCCATGACCATGGCCCGGACGGTTCCCTGTGGCACGAGGTAGGCGGCATTGGTGGCAATGCCGGTGTCCAGACGGTCTAGGTATTCCCCGACAGTGCGCCAGTTGAAGTCGAAGTCGGCCGGGTTTTCATTCCAGCCGGCAATCTTTTGCCGCACACCCTCGAGTGTGACGTCATCGATCGGGGCGTAGGACAACCCGTCCTGGCCCAACAACTCGGTGGTGACACCCTGGCTGAGCTTGGCCAGATGGTCCGGGTTGATGAACAGCTGCAGGTCCGAATGCGCGTGCATGTCGATAAACCCGGGGCTGAGGACCAGTCCCGTCGCGTCAATGGCGCCGGCTTCCCCTGCATGGGTGCCCGGCGCGGAAATGCTCGCGATCTTCCCGTTCTCAAGGACGACGTCGGCGGCGAACCGTGGCGCGCCGCTTCCGTCAACAACACTGGCGTTGGAAATGACGGTTCGCACTGCGGGTGCGGTTACCGGTGCCACGGCTTAGAAGAACGTGTGGATGAGATCCACAACGCGGTAGTCATTGCCGGAATCGGCCAGGACTGGAATGAGGGTCCATTTATCGAACGCCGTGCACGGGTGGGAGAGGCCCAGGCGGACAACGTCGCCAATGTTCACTTCTGTGGTCGCCGGGTCATAGCGTAGGAAACTGTGCTGGTCGTTGACGGCGCTGATGCTGGCACCGGAAAGCTCTGCCATCTCGCCGCCAAGGGACGTGCCCAGCAACTGCGGCTCCGGCAGGCCCTCGTCAACGGGCATGTCGCGCTTGCCGGCGTCAAGGATGGCCAGGCCCGGCTCCGGGGAGGAGACAACCCGGGCCCAAGCGTGCATCGCTGAGGCGAATGGCGCATTGCCGGCCGCGGCCTGTGCGCCACGGGCGAAAGGTGAAATGCCTCGGTAGAAGCCGTCGTCGTGCACCATGTACGCACCGCTGCGGATAATGACATCCACCCGGGCATCGCCGGATACGACGTCGCTGGAGCAACCGCCTAGGACGTCAACAACGTCGTCAAAGTAGGCGCTGCCGCCGGCGGTGATGATGATGTCCGCACCCTCTGCATACAGGTTTTCACGCAGCAGGAGTTCATGGAGTTCCTTGACGCGGGAAAGGTAGCCGCGCACGGTGGTGAGGGCGTCGGCGTCGGCGGAGTGGGCTAGGGAACCTTCATAGCCACCCACGCCAACCAGGCGCAGGTGGGTGGCGGCGCTGACGGCGCGTGCCACCTCGACGGCTTCGGCGACCGTGCGAACGCCGGTGCGCCCGCCGGGGCCGCCGAGCTCGACGATGACGTCAATGACGGATCCGGGAGCGCTGGAGAGCGTGGCTTCCTGGAGCGCCACGGTCTGCAGCGAGTCAACCCAAGACGTTACGGCAAAGTCCGGTCCCTGGGCGCCGGCCAGCCACGTGATGGCCTGCGGATCGGTCAGGCTGTTGGCGACCATGACTCTTTCCACGCCGAAGGCATGGCCAACGCGAAGCTGTGAGGCGTTGGCCAGCGTTATGCCCCAGGCACCCCGAGCCAATTGTTTGCGCCACATTTGCGGAGCCATGGTGGTCTTGCCGTGGGGCGCCAGCAGCACGCCCTTCTCGGCGCACCAGCGCGCCATGTGCTCAACGTTGGCACTCATCGCGGCCGCGTCAAGTGTTAGCAGGGGTGTTTGCAGCTCGGCCAAGGATACTCCGGAGGCCACGTAGGCTCCGGCGCTTTGGCCGTGGGACATTGCCGGTACTGCCTTGAACTTCCAACTCAGTTCAATCGTATCCAGCGCATCCACCACGGTGTTGTCAATGCCGGGTGCGTTGTTATTGTCCGTTGCCATACTGCCCATTACCATTTCCCTTCGCGGCCAGAATTCAGGCCTCGTTGCGTATTTTGCAACGCTAGTTGCAAACTCACCAAGAGCATGTCTAACATGGTCAGGATTCACCCGTCAAGGTGAGAATGAGATTCCAAGCACATCAAAGGCTGCCGGAAGCTCAAACCAGAACTTTGATTCCTTGGTGAAAGCAGTCCCCCGAACCCTGTGAGAGGAAGTGTAGAAGGCCCATGCTTTCAGTTGTATGCATCGGAGAGACGATGGCCATGCTGACTCCCACCCATCAAGTCCCCTTGGCTGAGGCAACGGAGCTCTTCTACGGAGTTGGCGGCGCCGAGTCCAATGTGGCCATGGGCTTGGCCGCGATGGGCGTTGACTCGCACTGGGTAGGCCGGGTTGGCCACGACGGTTTCGGCACCCGTATCCTCAATGACCTCTCCGCACACAGCGTGGGCGTCACCGGCGTTGAAATCGACAGCGAACGGGCTACCGGCCTGTATGTGAAGATCCCCGCGTCGGCGAATTCCGCCTCCGGCGAGAGCTCGGTGCTGTACTACCGCCAAGGCTCTGCAGCTTCGGCCATGGGACCGGAAATGTTGGACAACCCGTCCGTGACTGCCCTCCTGACCCATGCCGGACTGGTCCACCTCAGTGGCATCACGGCCGCGCTCTCCCCCAGTTGCCGCCAAATGTTAGCCGCACTTCTGTCCGCTCCCCGCAACGGCCGTCTCATTTCCTTCGACGTGAACTGGCGCGAGGCCCTATGGGCCCACGAGGACAAGGCCATCCTGCGCACCCTCGCCAACCAGTCCGACGTCGTACTGGTTGGTGCCGATGAAGCGCTTCCCGCGTTTGGCACGAACGATGAAGCCGAACTACGGGCGCTGCTGCCAGACCCGTCCGTGATTGTCCTCAAGAATGCCCACACCTCGGCCATTGCGTTGATGCACGACGGCGAACGTGTTGAGGTGCCGTCGCTGAGGGTTTCCGTGCTGGAGCCGGTGGGCGCCGGTGATGCCTTTGCCGCCGGGTATCTCAGCGGCATGCTTTTTGGTCTTGACCAGCGTTCCTCACTGCGACGCGGGCACGTGAGTGCGGCGGCCACCCTGACGGTGCCCGGCGACCGCGGCCCCCTACCGGCGCCCGAAATATTGAACCAGATCCTAGCTTGTTCCGAAGAAGACTGGGCCGCGACCCATGTTGCCCCGGGCCGGATCGATTCACCAGTACTGCTTAGGAGCCTGACATGAGCCAGAGCCTTGTACGCGCCTTGGAGCTATTGGCGAAGCTTGCCGAACAGCCAGCCACCCTGGATGAGTTGGCCTCAACCTCCACGGTCCACAAGACCACGGTGATGCGCCTCCTGCATTCGTTGGAGGGCGAGCACTTCCTGGTGCGCAATGCCGCAGGGCAGTTTCAGCTGGGGCGTAAGCTCTTTGAGCTCTCCTCACGCGCGTTGGAGCAGAGGGACCTGCGGCAGGTGGCCCGCCCGCACCTGGCCCGGCTGAACGATGCGACAGGACATACGGTCCACTTGGCACAACTTGAAGGTGCTGAGGTGGTGTACATCGACAAGTTTGAGTCCCATCACCCCGTTCGAATGTACTCCCGGATCGGCCTGACAGCCTCGCTGTATTCCGCAGCCGTGGCGAAGGTGATCCTGGCGGACATGCCGCGAACAC
>JBKKBD010000193.1:0-5454 GCA_046714315.1 Specibacter sp. | reverse complement strand
TCGGCCTTCAATGCTGGCACCGCCGTCGGCACTGCGATTGCTGGAGCCACCCTGTCCACTAGTCTGGGCATCCATGGTCCCGCCGCCGTCGGAGCTGTCATCGTCACGCTCACGCTCATTCCGGCCATCGTCCTGGCCAGGATTCAGCGTCATCGGGCGCCTGAATCCCGCTAAGACGCAATCTCGCGGCAAGGATCACGGCCATGATCGTCCACTACGGCTGCAACGAGTTGATTGAAGGAACTCGCTCGGCTGTTGGCCGGTTGTTCCTCTGAAGGGTCTTGGTGAGGGCGCTCAAGGAACCGCCTCATTGGATCTAAGGGTGTGAAGTGACGGGCGTGGCCGTTGCCTTGGGACTTTCTTGGAGTCTGGATGACACCTCTGTCTTGGTTTGGGGCGCAGGTTTTGCTACGACCTTGGCTAGACGAAGTCCGATGTCGGCATAGCACCAACGCAGTGCCTCTTCCAGCCGACCTTCACGTTTGAGTTGCTTGATCGACTCGGCAGCCTCCTGAGGCCGGCGCCTCTTTGACCAAGTCGGAATGCCTGCGCGTTGTATCCGGTACACGTTCTCTTGCTGTCAGTACAGGGGCATTCTGTTGTCCCCCACGCTGTATGCGGAACTGGCGGCGACAGGTACCGCACTTCCTGTGTGCAAAGCGATCCGGGCAGCCAAGTATCCGGGAAGGCATCTGACGCGTGCACCGTCCTCATTTCCCACAACGGTGATGGTGGCTACCTTTCCGAACATGATGGGCAGGCCTTGATCATCAGTCTCGGATTCTGTCTCGTGTTCGACGGCGTGCAGCGAGGCTGCGGTTACGCCGTGGTTTTCCAGTTCGTCCAAATCAGGGGGTGCCAAGACTTCACTACTTGGATTTTTGGGAGACGGGGTGTGACCACAGACGATGGCGATAGCCGGCAAGTCAGTCATGGGTGTTTTCCATTCACGATCGCACAGCAACTGAATGGCTACACGTGCCAGCTGATCAGAACCAACCTTCTGCGTCGGCTGCAGGTGGCACGTGGCTTGCGACTCGGCCGTTCCAGGGGAAGAATCATCGGCCTAGTGGTAGCACATCGCGCAAAAGGTCCGCAGGTCACCGTTCGTCCTGACCGCGGTAAACAATTGAAGCACCTGCAATGGCAGTGTGGCCCGGACTTGTGGATTTTGACGCTGGGGGTGGGCAAACCTGAAATGAAGGTGCATGATGAGGCCATGAGGGCGCAAGTGATTTGCTCTGCACTGCGTACGGGGCAGGTGACGACGCTACCGCGGCAAGATAGGACGGAGATGATTCGCCATGGACACAACGGCGTGGATTTGGACTGCAATAGCCATCATCGCGGTGTTGTTGGTTGTAGTTTTTCTGTTGAGACTCAGCCGGGTGCGGCGAATACGCCAGGCTGAGGAACTGAAGGAAAAGGCCCGCGACGAGGCGAGCAGATTGCGTGAGGATGCAACCGAATCTGGCCTGACCGCCCGGGAGAATCAGGCTGCGGCGGCACGGACAACAGCTGACGCAGAACAAGCTGCGGTAGCTGCCGAACGGTTGAGGATCGAGGCAGAGCGGCAGAACTCGGCCGCTGCCGAAAGCGACGCCCGTTCGAAGGAGCAGCTCCGTGAAGCAGCTGTCATTGATCCGGACGTTGATGTGTCAGCAAATGCAGGCACGCCAGAAGACGGGGGAGTCCGCACGACCAGTGCTACTTCCGCGGGGCAGCTGTCGGCCAACGACGGAACGCCCGACGACGAACCAAGCGCGGGTGGGCAGGGCCGTCACATTCACGGGCGGGACAACGCATAGGCAGTCTCCGTCATGCAGTCCGCAGTGAAGCGGCTGCCGAGGAAAGGAAAGGGTCATGAGTATTGGTGCTGGGGTTGTGCTGTTCGTTATTGGTGCAATTCTTAGATTTGCGCTGACAGTTCAAGTGGCATGGATCGATTTGCTGCTTGTCGGCAATATCCTCATGGGTGCAGGCATCGTTGTCTTCGTTTTGGGTCTGATTTTCACGTTCCGTCGGCGGCATTCGGTGTCCAGGCGCCGAACAGTAGTCGGCCAGGATGAAGGTGGGAGCACGGTCAGACGGACGACCAATACCGATGACATGGGGCTCTAATGCCAGACAGGATTGTTGCTGGCCGGGTACTCCGCAGGGTATTGATTGGCCTGCATGGGACGGGTGGGGCGCGAGTGTAAAACCTATGACTCCTTGTGGTGCCTTCCAAAGACCATGGATATTATCGCCATCACGCCAGTGACAGTGAATACTGCTGGCCACGCCCCGATCTTCTTGGCCAGGGGGTGAGACGCGCCGAAGGCCGCAAAATACGTGCCGGTGAGGGCGACAGCCCGGGCCGTACCGGCGTCGTTCTTCCAGATTGTGAAGGCTGCCAGGCCGCAGGCTGCCAAAATGGCGCCGCCCGCTTGGCGACTGCCCGTCCCACGGGCGACCTTGTAGCTGAGCAAGAGTCCGATTTTGGCCAAGCCGGTCGAAACGATGCGGGACATTCGAGTCCTCCTTTGACGGAATGGACTAGCAAGAACTTAAGCATAGGCTCGGCGCCGATGCCCGTGCATGAAAAATCGGTGGCAAACTAAAGAAATTTCCGGCCATCATCTATGTTGCGTTGAGTCTGTCAGCGCCAACGTTTCCGATCCAACCAGATGAGGGGGTGTGAAACGGAGACGTTATTCCAAATTCTCGGCCGTGTTTGCCTGCAGTTCACCTGGACGGTGGTTGGATAGAGGTATATGAGAGGAATGGGGCAGTCGCCGCATCCAACCGACCATTAAGGCAGTCATGGACTTCATCGAGGCCGAACATCCCAGGCCGCGCCACTTCCTGCTTCACTTGAGCGACACCCACCTGCTGGGCGGCACGGTTCCCCTTTACGGGGCCGTGGACAGTGAGGAGCGGTTACGCCAAATCTTCGCCGAAATCACGGCGTCGGGTGCCCGGCCGGAAGCGGTCATTTTTACCGGCGACCTGACCGATAAAGGCGAACCCGAGGCATACGCCAAGCTGCGCCGGATCGTGGAGCCCGCCTGCAAGGCCATGGGGGCCGAGGTGATTTGGGCGATGGGCAACCACGACCATCGCGGAAACTTCCGCAGCGGGTTGCTGGGGGAAGATGCGCACAGTGCTCCCATAGACCACAGCTATTTCCTGAACGGGCTGCGGGTCATCACCCTGGACACCTCGGTGCCTGGGTTCCATCATGGCGAGCTCGGTACTGAGCAGTTGGAGTGGTTGGCCAAGGAACTTGCCACTCCTGCTCCGGACGGCACCATCCTTGCACTCCACCACCCGCCGGTCCCCAGCGTGTTGGATCTGGCCGTGCTGGTCGAGCTGCGCCGGCAGTCTGAACTGGCGGCTGTGTTGCGTGGCTCTGATGTGCGCACCATTTTGGCCGGCCACCTGCACTACTCGACCACCGCCATGTTTGCCGGGATCCCGGTGTCCGTCGCCTCGGCCACGTGCTACACCCAGGACCTGAACGTGCCGGTCGGCGGTCTTCGCGGCCGAGACGCGGGCCAGTCCTTCAACCTCGTCCACGTGTATGAGCACACCATTGTCCACTCAACCGTGCCGCTGGGTGCCGGCCCGACCGTCGGCGAGCAGGTCAGCGCAGAGGAAACACGCGTCCGCCTCAGTGCGGCCGGGGTGCGCATCCCCGACCACGCGCCGCGCACCACCGGTATCCCGAACCAAGCACGACGGCGTGGGCTGACGCCGAGCTAAATCTCAAGACCCGTGTCGGTCGGCAGGGGCGGGCTACTTTTCCCAGGGTGCCGTGATCGGGAAATACTTCTGCAGGAAATCGGTGACTAATTCGGCACGTTCGGCGGCAGGGACCTCAGGGAAACTGCCGTCGTTGAGGCAGAAGAAGTCCATGTTGCGCTTGGCGAGCAGCTTGGGCAGGTAGTTCAAGCCGGATCGCGCGGTCGTATCGATGTACCGTACCTTGGCTGCGGTTTGAACGGCGGCACGGCCCGTCAGTAACCCGTAGTAGTGGTACAGAGAATTGGTGACGGAAATGTTCTCCGCCGCGCGGAAGGTGCTGGCCGCCGTCGCACTGAATTCCGAAGGGAATTCGAGCTCCATCTGTGCCATGACACTGCGGCGCAGGGGTGCGGCGGCATGTTCCAGGTGACGGGTGGTGATCCTCCCGAACCGTTCCCACAACAGCTTCCGGTTCACCCGTGCGGCGTTTTCGAAGCCGCTGCGTTCGGCGTCGTTCTCGCCGAGGCCAATCCTCGTCTCGGCTTCGATGAACTTGGTAATGCCACCTGGCGTGAAGAACATGTCCGGGCTAACGGGCCGGCCGAAGAACATGTCGTCATTGGAGTACAGGAAGTGTTCCGACAGGCCCTCGATGTGGTGCAGCTGGCACTCTACGGCCTGTGAATTGTGCGTGGGCAGTACCGACGGGTCGGCGAAGAATTCCTCACTGCGCACCACTGTCACCGAGGGATGGTCGGCCAGCCAAGACGGGGTGGGGGAGTCTGTGGCGATGAAGATGCGACGAATCCACGGCGCAAAGGTGTAGACGGAGCGCAGCGCATACTTGAGCTCGTCGATCTGCCGGAAGCGGGCCTCATGGTCGTCACCTTCACCCACCACCACGCCCTTCATCCGGGCGCGCCGGGCGGCAATGTATTCGGGCGAGCTGCCGTCGACCCAGGAGAAGACCAGGTCGATGTCGAAGCCGATATCGGAGGCATGGTCGGCGAACATGTTCTCAATGGTTGGCCAGACGTGCCCGAACCTCTCCACCGTGCCACGCACGGCGTCCTGGGCCAGCAGCGTCCGACGGGTCAGTGAGTTCTCGACTGGCAGCACCAACTGCTCGCCCTCAAAGCTCCACAGTTCAATCTGTACTCCCAGCGACGCGCCGTAGCCCAGACCGCCGTCGGGCTCCCACCGTGGACGGTAGAGCCGCAGGATCCGGGATTTGCGGTTCTTGGCCAGTGTTCCGTCAGCCACCAGCAATGCCGATTTCTTGCGTGCGTCTACGGTCATTGCGTAGAACGGTTCATTGGCGCATGCCGTCACAAGGGCCTTGCGCAGCTCGGCCCGGTCCTTCCAATCAACGGATATCACGGGGCGCTCGTCGTTGCCGCGCACCAGCAGATAGTCCAGTTGCGCAGCCTCCAAAGCCGCGCGGATGAACAGCAGGTCATCCACCATGGCCTCGTTGGGTGTGCGGTCGCGGTTGATCAGGACGTACCTGCCTTGGTGACGGACGACGTCGGGCCTGTCCTTGAATCGGGCGACGGCGGACCGCGGGGTTTCCTCTACGAGGTCAATGTCATCGTCGGTTGCAGGATTGCCGTAGAAGACATCATGTGTGGCGGTCACGTCTGTAATGGGGCGCTCCAATGCTGTGTTGAAAAGTGGGGTCTTCTTGAATAATAGACCTTGCGCGGCTACGGGTGGACCAAAGAG